>NZ_JAZEWV010000041.1:0-64033 GCF_036353415.1 Actinacidiphila polyblastidii | reverse complement strand
TTGGTTCCCGGGTTGCGAACAGTCGCACCGGTGAACAGATCCACACAACTGAAAAGTGTGCTTGTTCGCTTGGACTCTGTCGCAGTCCCGCTTGACGCGGGACGGCCCGATGGTGTTTCGGTGGTCATAGCGTTAGGGAAACGCCCGGTTACATTCCGAACCCGGAAGCTAAGCCTTTCAGCGCCGATGGTACTGCAGGGGGGACCCTGTGGGAGAGTAGGACACCGCCGAACAATCTTTCTGGACCCTCGGTCCTGGCCTGAGCGCTGGGATCGGGGGTCCTTTTGCGTTCCGCGCACGATGCGCGCCCTCCCGTCGCTTACGGGAGACTTGAAGTAACACAGCACGATCCGACAGGAGTCACGTCGATGTCCAACTCGTCCGAAGACCGGCCCGAACGCCCTGAGCGTCGGGACTCGCGCGGCGGCGGATTCCGCCGCGAGGACCGACGTGATGACCGCTCGGGTGCGCCTCGCCGCGACGACCGCGGCACCGGTGGTTTCCGTCGCGATGACCGCCCCGGCGGCGGTCGTCCCGCCGGCGACCGCCGTGACGACCGCCCGAGCGGTGGCGGCTTCCGTCGCGACGACCGCCCGGCCGGCGACCGCCCCCGCGGTCCGCGTCGCGATGACGACCGTCCCCGTGGTCCGCGCCGTGACGACGACCGTCCGGGCGGCGGGTTCCGTCGCGACGACCGCGGCACCGGTGGTTTCCGCCGTGACGATCGCCCCGGTGGCGACCGCCCGAGGGACGACCGTCCCCGCTTCGAACGGCCTCGTGACGACCGTCAGGGCGGTGGCGGCTTCCGCCGTGACGACCGCCCCAGCGGTGGCGGCTTCCGCCGCGATGACCGTCCGAGCGGTGGCGGCTTCCGCCGTGACGACCGCCCGGGTGGCGATCGCCCGCGCGGTCCGCGCCGTGACGACGACCGTCCGGGCGGCGGGTTCCGTCGCGACGACCGTCCCGGTGGTTTCCGCCGTGACGACCGCCCCGGCGGCGACCGCCCGCGCTACGACCGTCCCCGTGATGACCGGCCGCGCGACGATCGCCCCAGGGACGACCGTCCCCGCTATGACCGTCCGGGTGGCGACCGTCCGCGTTACGACCGGCCTCGTGACGACCGTCAGGGCGGTGGCGGCTTCCGCCGTGACGACCGTCCGGGCGGCGGTTTCCGTCGCGACGACCGTCCGGGCGGCGACCGCCCCCGTGACGACCGTCCGCGCTACGACCGGCCTCGCGATGACCGCCCCGGCGGCGACCGTCCGCGCTACGACCGTCCCCGTGACGACCGTCCCCGTGACGACCGTCCGCGCTACGACCGTCCCCGTGACGACCGGCCTCGCGATGACCGTCCGCGCTACGACCGTCCCCGTGACGACCGGCCTCGCGATGACCGTCCCCGCTACGACCGACCGCGCGACGACCGTCCGGGCGGCGGTTTCCGCCGTGACGACCGGCCGCGTGACGACCGGCCGCGTGGGCCGCGACACGAGGGAGACCGCGACCGCGGCGAGCGTGGCGGCGGCTACGGCCGGCGTCCCGCGGTGTCCGGCCGTGGCCGGTTCGAGAGCCAGGGCCGCGACGACCGTCGCGACGAGCGCGAGCCGGTCCGCCGGCTGCCGATCCCCGAGGAGGTCACCGGCCAGGAGATCGACCCGAGCGTGCGCCAGGAGCTGATGAGCCTGCCGAAGACGCTCGCGGAGGACGTGGCACGCAACCTCGTGATGGTCGCCAGGCTGCTCGACGAGGACCCCGAGCAGGCGTACGCGTACTCGCGCGTCGCCCTGCGGCTGGCGTCCCGCGTCGCGGCCGTGCGGGAGGCCGCGGGCTTCGCGTCGTACGCCAGCGAGCGGTACGCGGAGGCGCTCGCCGAGTTCCGGGCCAGCCGGCGGATGACCGGCACGGTGGACCTGTGGCCGGTGATGGCCGACTGCGAGCGCGGCCTCGGGCGGCCGGAGCGCGCGCTGGAGATGGCCGGTGCGCCGGAGGTGCACAAGCTCGACAAGGCCGGCCAGGTCGAGATGCGGCTGGTCGCGGCCGGCGCCCGGCAGGACATGGGCGAGGCCGAGGCGGCCGTCGTCACCCTGCAGAGCTCCGAGCTGGCGTCCAGCGCCGTCCACCCGTGGACCGCGCGGCTGCGGTACGCGTACGCCGACGCGCTGCTGGGCGTCGGCCGTGAGGGCGAGGCGCGCGACTGGTTCGCCAAGGCGCTGGAGGCCGACCACAGCGGCACCACCGACGCCTCGGACCGTCTCGCGCAGCTCGACGGCATCGCGTTCGTCGACGCGTTCGACGACGAGGACGGGAAGGACGACGACGCGAAGGACGCGGGCGCGGCCGAGGAGGGCCAGGAGTCCAGCGAGGAGCCTGCCGCCGACGCCGCGGACGACGATGTCGACGCTGACGCCGACGATGTCGACGACCGGGACGACGCCGACGACGCCGAGGACGAGGAGCCGGCCGAGCCGGCCGGGGCCGGGTCGGCGGACCGGGACGACGCTTCCACCGCCACCGCCGGCGAGGTCACCGCGGTGGCCGACGACGCCGAGGACCTGACGGACGAGGCCGACCCCTCCTCCTTCCTGGACTCGCCGTTCCGGGCGCCGGCGCACCCCGAGCGCGAGGACGACTGACCGCTCGGCACCGTAGGCACGACAGGGCGGCATCCGCACAGTGCGGGTGCCGCCCTTCGCCGTTCGTCCGGAGGCACGTCCGGAGGTTCGTCCGGCCGGGCATCGGTCGGGTGTCTGCCGGGGAGACGCCGTGCTCAGCCCAGCTCGACGCTCCGCATCACCAGCCCGCTCGCCGGTTTCGGCCCGAAGGACGTCGACTTGCGGGGCATCATCACGCCCTGCCGGGCCAGGTCGAGGACGACGTGCTCGTCCACCGGGTGCATCAGGACGGCGGTTCCGCCCAGCTCTTCGGCGAGGGCGACCGCCGCGGCGGCGTCATGGATGTAGCGGATGTGCTCGGGGGAGTCGGGGAGCGCCCATACGCGGTCGAGGAGCAGGCTGTGCAGCACGGTCGCGTCCAGCCGCCGCCACGGCTCGGGGCGGTCGGGCGGCAGGGACGCGTCGATCCGGCGCGGGTCCGGCCGGTCCAGCAGGTGCAGGCCGTCGCCGGCCAGCACGAAGGCGTTGCCGTCGGCGGCCGCGGCGCCGAGCGCCGCGAGGGCGTCGTCCAGGGTGCCGTCGAGGCGGCGCACCCGGAAGACCTCGCGTGCGGCCTCCAGCGCCGCGGCGACCGGCAGGAGCGGCAGGACGCGGTGGATGGCCCGTACCCGCAGCGGGTAGCGGGCGGTGTCGACGAGCAGCACCAGGCCGAAGTCCCAGGGGGTGCCGGGGGGATGGGCGGCCTGCAGCTGCCGGTAGGTGGCCCAGCGGTGGTGGCCGTCGGCGATGAGGGCCTGGCGGGTGGCCAGGTCGGCGTCGACGGCGGCCAGGTCCGCGGGGTCGGTGAGGGCCCACAGCCGGTGCCGTACGCCGTCGTCGGTCGTGGTGGCCAGCAGCGCGTCGGGGCCTTCGCCCGCCGCGGTGCGCGCGATGATCCGGGCGGTGGCCGCGCCGTCGCGGTAGGCGAGCAGCAGGGGTTCGAGGTTGGCGCCGGTGGCGCGCATGAGCGCGGCGCGGTCGGCGACCGGGCCCGGCATCACATCCTCGTGCGGGAGGACCACGCCGTCCCCCGGCGGGCTCAGCCGCAGTGCGCCGATGACGCCGCGTTGCAGGTGGCCGCCGTCGCGCTGTTCGTAGACGTAGACGGCGGGTTCCGGGTCGGGGGCGAGCACGCCGTCGCCGAGCCATCGGGCGAGGGTGCGGGCGGCCTTGCGGTGCCGGTCCTGTGCGGTCTCGGCGTCGGGCAGGATCAGCCGGACGACGTTGTGCGGGTCGGCGGTCTCCAGCCGGCGCTGGCCGTCGGGGCGCACCACCACGTCGTACGGCGGCGAGGTCACGGCGGCGAGGCTGCCGACGCGCTCCGGCACGTACCGCAGGCCGCGGAACGGGGCCAGGCGCAGTCCGCCCGCGGCCGGGTCCGCCGGGCCTGGGGTGCCGGGCGTGCCGCCGGTGCCTGGTGTGCCGCCGGTGCCGGGCGGGCCGGGGGTGCTCATCCGCGCCATGTTACGGCAGCGGGTGGCGCACCAGGAGGGGCGATGAGGGATGATCGAGGGGTCGACGACCTGTGAGGAGCGAGCCCGTCATGACCCATCGGACCAGCCCGGACGGCAGTGCGGAAGCGCTGGACAGGGCGTACGACACGGCGTTGCTCGACCTCGACGGCGTCGTGTACGCGGGCGGTGACGCGATCGCGCACGCGGTCGATTCGCTGGAGGCGGCGCGCGGGCACGGGATGCGGCTGGCGTACGTGACCAACAACGCCGCCCGCACGCCGCAGGCGGTCGCCGAGCACCTCACGCACCTCGGGGTGCCCGCGAGCGCCGACGAGGTGGTGACCTCGGCGCAGGCGGTGGCCCGGCTGATCGCCGATCAGGTGCCGGACGGCGCGAAGGTCCTGGCGGTCGGCGGTGAGGGACTGCTCGCCGCGCTGCGCGAACGCGGCCTGGAGCCGGTGGAGTCCGCGGCCGACGGGCCGGCCGCCGCCGTACAGGGCTACTCGCCGGAGCTGCGCTGGGCGCAGCTCGCGGAGATGGCGTACGCGGTCAACGCCGGGGTGCCGTGGTTCGCCTCGAACACGGACCTGACGATCCCGAGCGCCCGTGGCATCGCCCCGGGCAACGGCGCGGCCGTGGAGGTGGTGCGGATCGCGACCGGCGCCAAGCCGCAGGTCGCGGGGAAGCCGTTGCCGCCGATGCACCGGGAGACGGTGATCAGGACGGGCGCGCAGCGCCCGCTGGTGGTCGGCGACCGGCTCGACACGGACATCGAGGGGGCGTTCGCGGGCGGTGTGGACTCGCTGCTGGTGCTCACCGGGGTGACCACGCCGGCCGGGCTGCTCGCGGCCGAGCCGCGGCACCGGCCGACGTACGTCGGCGCGGACCTCAGGGACCTGCTGCGCGGGCAGCCCGAAGTCGACACGGCCGGGGAGGGCTTCGGCTGCGGCGGCTGGACCGCGGCTGCCGGCGACGGGGTGCTCACCGTCGACGGATCGGGCGAGCCGCTCGACGGCCTGCGCGCGCTGTGCGCCGCCGCGTGGACCGCGGCCGGCGACGGCTCCTGCGACCTGGACGCCTCCAAGGCGCTGGCGCGGCTGGGTTTCGCGTGACCGGCGGGCTCTTGCCCGCGGCGGCCGCGCCCACCTCTTGAGGGCGGCGGCGTTGCGGGCGGCGGCTCCGCGCCCGTGGCGGTGTCAGTCCTCGCCGGCGGCGGCCACGCCTTCGGCGAGCAGGTCGTCCTCGGTGGTGCCGCGTCGCCAGTAGCCGGTGAAGGCCACCCGGCGGCGGTCCAGGCCGTGTCCGCCGACCAGGCTCCGGCGCAGCGCGCGCACCGAGGACGCCTCTCCGGCGAGCCAGGCGTACCCGGCGGCCGGCGGCCCCGGCAGCGGCCGCGCCGCGACGGCCTCGGCGAGCGGGAGGTCCGACCGCCCGCGCACGACCCAGGTGACGTCCGCGGCCGCGGCCGTGGGCAGCGGCACCCGGTCGTCGGGGTGCGCGACCTCGATCCACGCCCTGACCGGCAGGCCGGCCGGCAGCGACGCGAGGATTCCCGCGACCGCGGGCAGCGCGGTCTCGTCGGCGGTGAGCAGCACCCAGCGCGCGTCGTCCGGCAGCCGGAAGTCGACGCCGCCGTTGTCGCGTACGACCGGCGCCAGGATGGACACCAGGTCGCCGGGCGCGGCGCGGCCCGCCCAGCGCGAGGCGGGGCCGATGTCGCCGTGCAGCGCGAAGTCGACGTCGACCTCGGCGGTCCTGCCGGCTGCCGCGGGCCGCGCGTCGCGGATGGTGTAGGTGCGCATGATGCCGCGCACCTCGGGGTCGAGGGCCCGCCAGCGCGGGTACCACGCGGAGTCCAGGACGTCCGGCAGGACCGGTGCCCGCTGGCCCGGCTGCGGCAGGAACAGCTTGAACCGCTGGTCGCGGCCGCCGCTGACCACCGCGCCCAGCTCCTCGCCGCCGAGGACGACGCGCAGCAGGGTGGGGGACAGCCGCAGTGTGCGGACGACCCGGGGATGGAAGAAGGCGTACGGCGCGGCGGCCGCCTCGGGGGACGGGGCCGGTTCGGACGTCGTGGTAGCGGTCGACATGGCGTCAGCTCACCTTCCTGGCAGCGGTGATGGCGGCGGTCAGCGCCTCGATCTGCACCGCGCACTTGTCGTACGAGAAGATCGGCTCGCTCGGCCAGCCGAGGATCTGCCCGGCCTTGACCGCGGGCAGTCGCGCCCAGGTGGGCTTGCCGGTCAGGTCCTTGGGCTGGAGGGTCGCCGAGCGGTTGTCGAGCAGCAGGACGTCGGCCTTGTACTTGTCGGCGGTCTCCCAGCTGAGCGTCTCGAAGAAGCCGCCCTGGACCTTGTCCGGCAGAACGAAGTCGACGCCGAGGCTCTTGTAGTAGGTCAGGTCGGCGGCCGAGGGCGGGGTGGAGACGTAGAAGGAGTCGGCGCTCGCCGAGCAGGCCATGACCTTGATCCCGGGGTGCGCCTTGACGGCGGCGCGCAGGTCGGCCGACGCCTTGTCGAAGCGGGCCTTCTTTGCGGCGTTGCCGGCGGAGGCGAGGTCCGCGCCGAGGGACGCGGCCAGTTCGGCGTAGCGCCGCAGCGGGGTGGTCAGCGGCACGCCCGCGACGTCGATGCCGACGCTGGGCGCGAGGGCGAGGATCTTCTTGGCGCTCTCGTCGGGGACGTACCACAGGGTGGGGGCCTCGTACATGTGGCTGATCAGCAGCTGAGGGGCGAGCGCCGCGTACTTCTCGATGTTGAACTCGCCCCAGGTGTTGCCGATCACGGTGACCTTGTGGACGTCGAGGCCGCCGGCCTGGGCGTCGGCGGAGCCGTCCTTCCTCGTGGTCGGGCCGAAGACGCCGGTGCACTCGATGCCGTAGTCGTGCAGCGCGGCGGCCGTCCCGACATAGGCGACCAGCTTGGTCGGCGTACGGTCGAGGGAGAGCGCCTTCTCGCGGTCGTCGGTGAACTTCCAGGGTCCTGCCGGGGTGGCGGCCGTACCGGCCGCGCCCTTGCCGCTGCCGTCCGCGCTGCCGGAACCGTCCGAGGAGCCGCCGCACGCGGCCAGCAGCGCACCGAGTCCGACGGTGCCGCCGGCGGTCAGCAGACCACGGCGGGACATTCCGGACACCGGTGTGAAACGGGAGGTATGCATAAGAATGCCGCTCTACTCGGAGGTGCGTTGGCGAAGTTAGGCTAACCTAACTTGGGTGTTGGTCGATCGTCACACCCCATCCGCCCCGGGCCCGAACCGGGACGCCCCAGCCGGGCGCTCCGCCGGGGACTGTGCCGCGCGCGCCCGCGGCGCCGGCCGGCGTCCCGCGCACGGCGCCACCGCCAGAACCGCCGGACTGCTGCTGGCCCTCGCCCTGCTCGCGCTGCTCGTCGTCGCGAGCGTCGCGATCGGCACCAAGGACATCCCCGTCCAGCACGTCTGGCACGGCCTGTTCCGCTACTCCGGCACCGACGACGACGTGGTGGTCCGCGAACTGCGGCTGCCCCGCACGCTGCTGGGCCTGCTGGTCGGCGCCGCGCTCGGCATCGCCGGCGCCGCGATGCAGGCGCTGACCCGCAACCCGCTCGCCGACCCGGGACTGCTCGGCGTCAACGCCGGCGCGGCAGCCGCCGTCGTCAGCGCCATCAGCTTCTTCGGTGTCACCTCGATGACCGGCTACGTGTGGTGCGCGATGGCCGGCGCCGCGGTGGTGTCCGCGCTGGTGTACGCGGTCGGCGGCAGCCGCTCGGCGACCCCGGTGCGGCTGGCGCTGGCCGGCACCGCGGTCACCGCGCTGCTCCAGGGCTGGACCAGCGCCGTCGAACTCACCGACAACGTCGCCCTGGACCGGATGCGCTTCTGGCAGGTCGGATCGCTCGCCGCCGCGGACATGGCGACCGTGCGGCACGTCGCACCCTTCATCGCGGCCGGCGTGCTGCTCGCGTTCGCCACCGCACGGCCGCTCAACGCCATCGCGCTCGGCGACGACACCGCGCGCGGCCTCGGCGCCCGGCTGACCCGCACCCGGGTGCTGGTGATGGTCGCCGTCACGCTGCTGTGCGGCGCGGCGACCGCCGCCTGCGGGCCGATCGTCTTCGTCGGGCTGATGGTGCCGCACGTCGTGCGCGGCATCACCGGACCCGACATGCGGTGGACCCTGCCGTACGCGGCCGTGCTGTCGCCGGTGCTGCTGCTCGGCGCGGACGTGATCGGACGGGTCGTCACCCGGCCCGCCGAACTCCAGGCCGGCATCGTCACCGCGGTGCTCGGCGGGCCCGTCTTCATCGTCCTGGTCCGGCGCGGAAGGATGGCCGAGCTGTGAGGAGAACGCACCGGCCCGCCGGCGGGTCCGGGGGCGGCGCCCTGCTGCTCCGCAAAGGCGCCTTGTCGATACGCGGCGACCGGCGCGCCCTGCTGGTCTGCGCGGCGCTGCTGCTGATCGCCCTCGCCGGGGCCGTCGTCCTGATCGGCACCGGCGACTACCGCATCGCGCCGCTGGACGTGCTGCGCTCCCTCACCGGCCACGGCGACCCCGGGCAGGACTTCGTGGTCCGCCAACTTCGCCTGCCCCGCGTCGTGGTGGCGCTGCTGGTGGGCGCCGCCCTCGGGATGGCGGGCGCCGCCTTCCAGACCGTCTCCCGCAACCCGCTCGGCAGCCCCGACGTGATCGGCTTCGGCCAGGGCTCGGCGGCCGGGGCGCTGCTGGTCATCGTGGTCCTCAAGGGCTCGTCCTACGAGGTCGCGGGCGGCGCCGTGGCGGGCGGCCTGCTCACCGGGCTCGCCGTCTACCTGCTGGCGTGGAAGCGCGGCGTGCACGGCTACCGGCTCGTGCTGGTCGGCATCGGCGCGTCCGCGGTGCTCTCCGCGGTCAACAGCTATCTGCTGGTCAAGGCCGACTTCGTGGACGCCGCGCGGGCCGTGGTGTGGCTCACCGGATCGCTCGACGGCCGCGACTGGGCGCAGGTGTGGCCGCTGCTCGCCGCGTGCGCCGTGCTGATGCCGGTGCTGCTCCTGCAGAGCCGGAGCCTGCGCGTCACCGAGATGGGCGACGACACCGCGCACGCCCTCGGCGTCCGCGTCGAACGCACCCGGCTGGTCACCGTGCTGGCCGCGGTGCTGCTCACCGCCTGCGCGACCGCGGCGGCCGGGCCCATCGCGTTCATCGCGCTCACCGCACCGCAGCTCGCCCGCCGGCTCGCCCGTTCGCCCGGCGTGGCCCTGGTGCCGTCCGCCCTGATGGGCGCCGCCCTGCTGGTCGCCGCCGACTGGGCGGCGCAGCGCGCCTTCGGCTCCGGCCAGGTCCCGGTCGGCGTCGCCACCGGGGTGCTCGGCGGCGGCTACCTGCTGTGGCTGCTGATCGCCGAACGCAGAGCGGGCCGGATGTGAACGGGCCGGAGGTGAACGCGCCGGAGGTGAACGAGGCCGGACACCGGCCGCCTCCCGCCGCGTCCCCGCCCCTGCCGCGGCCCACGACCCCACCATCTCCGGGAGGACCCCGCATGACCCGCAGCACCGACAAGTCGACCGCCCCGACCGGCCCGGGGCTTCCGGCCGTCCCGGGCGTCCCGGCGCAGCGCCTCGCCGCCGAGTCCGTCACCCTCGCCTACGACCAGCGGGTCATCGCCCGGGACCTCTCGGTGGCGATACCCGACCAGTCGTTCACCGTCATCGTTGGCCCCAACGCGTGCGGCAAGTCGACGCTGCTGCGGGCGCTGTCCCGGCTGCTGAAGCCGGCCGAGGGCAGGGTGCTGCTGGACGGCAGGGCGATCGGGACGCTGCCCGCCAAGGCGGTGGCGCGCACCCTGGGCCTGCTGCCGCAGAGTTCGGTCGCCCCCGACGGCATCACCGTCGCCGGGCTCGTCGCGCGCGGCCGCTACCCGCACCAGGGGCTGCTGCGGCAGTGGTCCGCCGAGGACGAGCGGATCGTCGACGAGTCGATGGCGGCGACCGGTGTGGCCGCGCTCGCCGATCGCTATGTCGACGAACTCTCCGGCGGCCAGCGGCAGCGCGTCTGGATCGCCATGGCGCTGGCCCAGCAGACGCCGCTGCTGCTGCTCGACGAACCCACCACGTACCTCGACATCCAGCACCAGATCGACGTCCTCGACCTGTGCGCGGACCTGCACGAGCAGCGCGGCCGCACGCTCGTCGCGGTGCTGCACGACCTCAACCAGGCCGCCCGCTACGCCACCCACCTGATCGCCATGCGCGACGGCCGGATCGAGGCGCAGGGGCGGCCCGCCGAGATCCTCACCGCCGCACTGGTGGAGGAGGTCTTCGGGGTGCGCTGCCGGATCATCGAGGACCCGGAGAGCGGCACGCCGCTGGTCGTCCCCTCGGCCCGCCGCGCCACGAGGCCGGCGGACACCGCCGTCACGGCGGGCCCGGCCACCGACCCGGCGGACACGGCGTCCTCGGATGCCGCGGCTACAGCAGCGACCGCAGCCGCAGCACGTCCCGCAGGCTCGCCTGCACCCTGACCCGGCCGGTCGCCCACGCCCGCGCGAAACCCAGCTCGCCGGCGACCATCGCGACGAGGTCGTCGCTCCTCATCGACAGCCGGATCTGGGCCTTGCGCCCCGGCTGTCCCTCGACGGTGACGACGTCCCTGATGTGGCCGCCCTCCAGCCGTCCCACGAAGGTGACGTCCAGATCGGCGATCCGGCAGTCGAGCGAGCGGTCGAGTGCCGCCGCGTCCCGCGCGGACCCCTCGGCGCCCGCGAGATGCGCGGCGAACCTGTCGAGTGCGGTACGGCACTCCTCGACGGTGGCCATGGGTGAGGTGCCCCCTGACGGTGCGGTGCGCCGGGCGGGCCGGCCGTGCGGTGGTGCGGGCCGCCGAGGCGTACGGCTGCCGTGCCCGGACGACGCTACCGCAGCCACCGTGATCGTTACCGGAGGGCCGGAGGCGGTAGCGTCATGCCCACACGCAGGACCAAAGGGACAACGGCAAGGCGAGGAGTGAGGGCGATGCGGGACGCACTGCGTACCTGTCTGCAGATCGCGGGCGGCCTGACCGAGGCCACCAGGCGCCGTACGGTCGACGCGGCGAGGGACCTGCTCGATCAGGCCGGGATCGACGTCGGCGCGGTCCAGCAGCGGATCGGCTCGGCCATCCCGGCGGAGGTGCAGACCCTCGCCGACGAGCTGATGGCGACCGGCCGGGCCAACCGCGACCTGCTCCTCGGCGTGGTCAGGGACGAGGTCGACAAGGCGATGGGCCGGGTCGGCCGGCTCGCCGACGAGGTGACCAAGGTCGGCGTCGTGCTGGAGACGCTCGAACGCCGCATCCGCAACCTGGAGTCGACCGAGCCGGAAGGCACCCCGCCGCCCGCCGAGCCCGCCCCGCCGGTGCAGCGCGTCCACGTCGAGCCCGAGCCCGAGCCCGAGCCGGAGCCGCAGCCGCGGCCCGCCGCCGCGCCCGTGGCGAAGAAGGCCGCCCCGGCGGCGAAGAAGACCCCTGCGGCGGCGAAGAAGACGCCGCCCGCGAAGAAGCCGGCGCCCGCGGCCGAGCGGACCGCCGCGCCCACCGCGAAGAAGGCCGCGCCGGCCAAGAAGACGACTGCGGCCGAGAAGACGGCCCCCGCCGCGAAGAAGACCGCCCCGGCGCGGAAGACGGCAACCTCGAAGAAGACGGCCGCCGCCGCTCCCGCTCCTGCGGCGCAGAAGGCCGCTCCCGCGCGGAAGCCGGCACCTTCGAAGAAGGCGGCCCCGGTCGGCCCGGAGGCGGTGGAGAAGACCGCCGCCGCCGCGGCGAAGAAGTCCTCTCCCGCCCGGAAGCCCGCGGCGGCGAAGAAGAGCCCGGCGGCCAGGAAGACCACCGCCGCCCGGAAGAGCACGGCCGCCAAGCCCGCCACCCCCGACACGTCCGGGTCCGGGTCCGGCGATGAGTGAGACGTACGACCTCCCGGGCGTGGAGCCCGCCGCCCCGTCCGCCACGAGCAGCGTCACCAGCACCGGCACGGCCGCCGTGCCCGAGCCGGAGTCCGCGCCCGAACCCGAGCCGCTGGGAGTCGTCCTCGGGGAGACCGGGAATGCTGAGGTGGACACCGCGGTTGAGCGGCTGCGGGACGCGGACGGGCTGCCCGTGCACGCGCACACCGAGGTGTACGAGGATGTACACCTGGGACTGCGGGACGCGTTGACCGCGCTGGACGAGAACAGGGGCTGAACCGTACGTGGCACGACGCCGACTCGACGCTGAGCTGGTGCGCCGGAACCTCGCGCGTTCACGGGAGCACGCGAGCCAGTTGATCGCCGCCGGTCGGGTGACCGTGGGCGGGGCGACCGCGACCAAGGCCGCCACGCAGGTGGAGACCAGCGCGGCGGTCGTCGTCGCGCGGGACGACGCCGAGTCCGACTACGTCTCGCGCGGCGGCCACAAACTCGCCGGCGCGCTCGCCGCGTTCCTGCCGCGGGGCCTGGTCGTCGAGGGCCGCAGGGCGCTCGACGCCGGCGCGTCCACCGGCGGTTTCACCGACGTCCTGCTGCGCGGCGGCGCCACCGAGGTGGTCGCCGTCGACGTCGGCTACGGCCAGCTCGCCTGGTCGCTGCAGAGCGACGACCGGGTCATCGTCAAGGACCGTACGAACGTACGGGAGTTGACGCTCGACGCGATCGACGGGCGGCCGGCGGAGGTGATCGTCGGCGACCTGTCCTTCATCCCGCTCGGCTTGGTGCTGCCCGCCCTGGTGCGGTGCGCCGCGCCGGACGCCGATCTGGTGCTGATGGTGAAACCGCAGTTCGAGGTGGGCCGGGAGCGGCTGGGCAGCGGCGGCGTGGTGCGCAGCAGCGCGCTGCGCGCCGAGAGCGTGCTCAAGGTGGCGGAACAGGCGGCCGAGCTGGGTCTCGGCGTGCTCGGCGTGACCGCGAGTCCGCTGCCGGGCCCGTCGGGCAACGTGGAGTATTTTCTGTGGCTGCGCGCCGGCGCCCCCGCGCCGGACCCGGCCGAAGTCGACCGTGCTGTGGCGGAGGGGCCCCGGTGACCGGAATCAGTGAAGTGCAGGACCGCACCGTGTTCCTGCTCACCCACACCGGCCGCGACTCCGCGATCCGCAGCGCCGAGCGGGTGGTGCAGGGCCTGCTGCGCTGCGGCATCGGGGCGCGGCTGCTGGAGGAGGAGGCCGCCGACCTGACGCTGACCGAAGGCGTCGAGCTGATCGGTGAGATCGGCCCCGCCGCGGTCCAGGGCTGCGAGCTGATCATCGTGCTCGGCGGTGACGGCACGCTGCTGCGCGGCGCGGAGTTCGCCCGCGCGTCGGGCGTGCCGATGCTCGGCGTCAATCTGGGCCGGGTCGGCTTCCTCGCGGAGGCGGAGCGCGACGACCTCGACAAGGTGGTGGACCGGGTCGTCACCAAGGAGTACGAGGTCGAGGAGCGGATGACGCTCGACGTGCTGGTCCGCACCGACGGCCGCATCGTGCACACCGACTGGGCGCTCAACGAGGCGTCGGTGGAGAAGGCGTCCCGCGAGCGGGTGCTCGAAGTGGTCACCGAGGTCGACGGCCGGCCGGTCTCCGCGTTCGGCGGCGACGGTGTGGTGTGCGCCACTCCCACCGGCTCCACCGCCTACGCCTTCTCGGCCGGCGGCCCGGTCGTCTGGCCCGAGGTGGAGGCGCTGCTGATGGTGCCGATCAGCGCGCACGCGCTGTTCGCCAAGCCGCTGGTCACCTCGCCGCGCTCGGTGCTGGCCGTCGAGGTGCAGCAGCACAGCCAGCACGGCGTGCTGTGGTGCGACGGCCGCAGGTCGGTCGAACTGGCCCCCGGCGCACGGGTGGAGGTGCGGCGCGGCGCGGTGCCGGTCCGGCTGGCCAGGCTCCACCACGCGTCCTTCACCGACCGGCTGGTGGCGAAGTTCGCCCTCCCCGTGGCGGGCTGGCGCGGCGCCCCGCGCTAGCACATCCGTGCGCCCGGCCTCTTTCGCGGCCGGCTCGGCATCGGGCTTCCACCCCGCTTCCCCTGTGCTTCCACCCCGCTTCCGGCAGGCCCGGCCCGGCGCGGCGGGGGGCTCCCGGCGGTCCGGGGGGAGGCGGCGCGCGGCGCCCGTCGCGCGTTCGGCCGTAAACCTCGTATGGTCGTACCCGTGTTGGAGGAAATGCGGATCAGGTCGCTGGGAGTCATCGAGGACGCCGTGGTGGAGCTGTCGCCCGGCTTCACGGCGGTGACCGGCGAGACCGGCGCGGGCAAGACCATGGTCGTCACCAGTCTGGGCCTGCTGCTGGGCGGCCGCGCCGACCCCGCGCTGGTGCGGATCGGCGCGGACAAGGCCGTCGTGGAGGGCAGGATCAGCCTCCGGCCCGACGCGCGCGCCGCGGTGCGGGCCGAGGAGGCCGGGGCGGAGCTGGACGACGGCATGCTCCTGATCAGCCGCACCGTCTCCGCCGAGGGCAGGTCCCGCGCGCACGTCGGCGGGCGCACCGTCCCGGTCGGGCTGCTCGCGGAGCTGGCCGACGACCTGGTGGCGGTGCACGGGCAGACCGACCAGCAGGGCCTGCTGCGTCCCGCCAGGCAGCGCGAGGCCCTCGACCGCTACGCCGGGGACGCGGTGGCCGCGCCGCTGGCCAAGTACGCCTCGGCCTACCGACGGCTGCGGGAGGCGGCGGTGGAGCTGGAGCAGCTGACCACCCGGGCCCGCGACCGGGCCCAGGAGGCCGACCTGCTGCGGTTCGGCCTGGAGGAGGTCGCCGCCGCGGAACCGCAGCCCGGTGAGGACGGCGAACTCGCCGCCGAGGCCGAGCGGCTCGGGCACGCCGAGGCGCTCGCGCAGGCCGCGACCGTCGGGCACGCCGCGCTCGCCGGAAACCCCGAGGACCCCGAGGGCGTCGACGCGGGCACTCTGGTCGCGGGGGCGCAGCGCGCGCTCGACGCGGTCAGCGCCCACGACCCGGTGCTCTCCGCGCTCGCCTCGCGGCTCGGCGAGGTCGGCATCCTGCTCGGCGACATCGCCGGTGAGCTGGCCGGATACGCGGACGATCTGGACGCCGATCCGCTGCGGCTGGCCGCGGTCGAGGAGCGCCGCTCGATCCTGTCCCACCTGGTCCGCAAGTACGGCTCCGACATCGACGGCGTACTCGCCTGGGCCGAGACCTCCGCGGCGCGCCTGACCGAACTCGAGGGCGACGACGACCGGATCACCGAGCTGACCGTGGAGCGGGACGCCCTGCGCGCGGAGCTGAGCGTGCTCGCCCAGGCGCTGAGCGACGCGCGCGCCGAGGCGGCCGGCCGGTTCGCCGCGGCCGTCACGCAGGAGCTGGCGGAGCTGGCCATGCCGCACGCGCGGGTCACCGTCGCGCTGCGGCAGACCGAGGCGCCCGACCCGGAGCACGGTGTCGACGTCGGCGGCCGCGCGGTGGTCTTCGGGCCGGCCGGCGCGGACGAGGTCGAGCTGCTGCTCGCCCCGCACCCGGGGTCGGCGCCGCGCCCCATCGCCAAGGGCGCGTCCGGCGGCGAGCTGTCCCGGGTCATGCTGGCCGTCGAGGTGGTGTTCGCCGGCTCCGACCCGGTGCCGACCTACCTCTTCGACGAGGTCGACGCGGGCGTCGGCGGCAAGGCGGCGGTCGAGGTCGGGCGCCGCCTCGCCCGGCTGGCGCGCACCGCGCAGGTCGTGGTGGTGACCCATCTGCCGCAGGTCGCGGCGTTCGCCGACCGCCAGCTGCTGGTGGAGAAGCGCAACGACGGGTCGGTGACCCGCAGCGGCGTCACGGTCCTCGAAGGCGAGGACCGGGTGCGGGAGCTGTCCCGGATGCTGGCCGGCCTGGAGGACTCCGAGCTGGGACGCGCGCACGCCGAGGAGCTGCTCGCCGCGGCCAAGGCCGCTCGCTGACCCGCCTGCCCGCCGACCGGCCGCCTGCCGACCGGCGGGCGCCGATCGGGCCGCGCGCCGGCCGCGCACGGCCCTACCCGAGGGGGAGAGCGATGAGCGTCAGGAACGCCGTGGCCGTCGGGGCCGCCGCCGCAGCGGCGACCCGGGCCGCGTACCGGCAGCTGCGCCGCCGCCCTCCGGTGGAAGCGCGCATGTGGCACCGCACCAACCACGCCGGGCGCGGCGTGGAGCTGTACGGCGGCCTCGCCGCGGCGGCCGGTGCGGCCACCGCGATGGCCACCACCCGCGGTTTGACCGCGCGCACCCGGCTGGCCGCGGTCGGCGCGGCGCTGGCCGCGGGCGCCTGCGGCGCGTACGACGACCAGAAGGGCTCACCCGACGAACGCGGCTTCGCCGCCCACCTGACGGCGCTGCGCGGCGGCCGGCTCACCTCCGGCGGGGTGAAGCTGCTGGGTGTCGGCGCCGCGGGGCTCGCGGCCGGTGCGCTGCTCAAGGCGAGGCCGCTGGACCAGCTGCTGGCCGGGGTGGTGGTGGCCGGCGCCGCCCACGCGGTGAACCTGCTGGACGTGGCGCCCGGCCGGGCCGCGAAGGCGGTGATCGCCGTGGGCGCGCCGGGACTGCTGCGCTGCGGGCCGGGCGCGCTGCTGGCGGCCGCGCCCCTGGGCGCGGCGGCGGCCGTGCTCGGCGACGACCTGTGCGAGCGGACCATGCTGGGCGACGCGGGCGCCCACGCGCTGGGCGCGGCGCTCGGCACCGCCGTCGTCGCGGCGAACGGGCGGCTCGGGCTGCTGCTGCACGCCGTCGCGGTCGTCGCGATGGCCATGGCGGGGGACCGGCTCTCCTCCGACGCACGGCTCTGGAAGGCGCCCGGCGTCCGCCGGCTGGACGCCTGGGGGCGGTTGGCCCACCCGTACGGGTGATCCCTGGCCCGGATGAGCGGGCCGGACGCCCGCCGCGGCGGCGAAGCCGTGGCCCCGGCCTGGCATCCTGGGAGCGGACCCCGCACCGGGCCATGTCTGCCACCCCGGGCCACCCCGACCGCGGGGCGGCCACCGCATCCCTACGAGCCGCCCCCCGCACCACCCGCACCGCCCGCAGCAGGGCGCCGAGTCAGGAGCAGCAGCCCGCGTGAGCAGCACCTCGCAGCCCGTCCAGGGGCAGCTGCACGCCGTGCACGTACTGGGCACGGCGGCGGCCGCGCACGTCAGTTCGCTGGCGGGCGGCCTGGTCGCGCGCGGGGTGCAGGTCACGGTGTGCGCGCCGGCCGCGGTGGAGCGGGACCACACGTTCGGCGGCTCGGGCGCGCGCTTCGTCCCCGTGGAGGTGGGGCGCGGCGCGGCGTCGGACGCGCCCGCGGTGGCCGCGCTGCGCGCGGCGTGCGCCGACGCGGGCGTGGTGCACGCGCACGGTCTGCGCCCGGCGCTGCTGGCCGCCCTCGCGCTCAGCGGGCGCGCTACGCCGCTGGTGGTCAGCTGGCACGGCGGCGACGCGGCCCCGGACGGCGGCCGCGGCGGGGTGCTGCTGCGCTGGCTGGAGCGGCGCGCGCTGCGCGCCGCGTCGGTGGTGCTCGGCGTCTCCTCGGAGTCGGTCGACCGCGCCCGCGCCCACGGCGCCCACGACGTGCGGCTGGCGCCGCCCGCGGTGCCGCGGCCCACACCCCGGCCGCCCCGCCCGCCGGCCGACGGCGAACGGCACCGGCGGAAGACCCGCGCCGAGTTCGGCGCGGTGGACCGGCCGCTGCTGCTCGCGGTGGGCCGCCTCGAACCGCACAAGGGCCACCAGCTGCTGCTGGACGTCGCCGCGCGCTGGCGTGCGCTCGATCCGCCGCCGCTGATCGCGATCGCCGGCGAGGGGTCGGAGCGGGCCGCGCTGGAGCGCCGCATCGAGGCGGAGCGGCTGCCGGTGCTGCTGCTCGGGCGGCGCGACGACGTGCCCGACCTGCTGGCCGCCGCCGACCTGGTGCTGCTGCCCAGCCGCTGGGAGGCGCGCCCGCTGATCGCCCAGGAGGCGCTGCACGCCGGGGTCCCCCTGGTCGCCGCCGACACGGGCGGCACCCGCGAACTGGTCGGCGAAGCCGCCGCCCTGGTCCCCTACGGCGACGCGGCCGCCCTCGCCGACACCGCCGCCGCCCTCCTCGCGGACCCGGCCCGCCGCACCGCCCTCGCCATCGCCGGCCGCGCCCAGGCCGCCACCTGGCCCACCGAGGACGACACCGTCGCCCAGGTCCTCACCATCTACGACGAGTTCACCCGCCCCTGACCTCTCGCCCACTGACCCCGGACGGCTCCCGCCCCGCCACGGGGGGCAGCGCGGCCCGCAGCAGCGCGCGGCGCGTCCACCCGGGGGCGCGGGGAACCGCGCGACGAGCCCGCGACCGGCCGGTGGCCCGGAGGCAAGTGCCCGGGGGCGCCCCGGACGGCTCCACCCCCAGCCCGCGGCAGCGCCCGGCTACGAGCGGAACGCGCCGCAGGCGGTGAGCCGGAGCGCCGTGTCGATCAGCGGCACATGGCTGAACGCCTGGGGGAAGTTGCCCACCTGGCGCTGCCGGCGGGGGTCCCACTCCTCGGCGAGCAGCCCCAGATCGTTCCGGAGCGCGAGCAGCTTCTCGAAGAGCCGCCGCGCCTCCTCCACCCGGCCGATCATCGCCAGGTCGTCGGCGAGCCAGAAGGAGCACGCCAGGAACGCCCCCTCGTCGCCGGGCAGGCCGTCGAGGTTCTCGTCGCCGCTCTCGTCGGAGCTGGACGTGCGGTAGCGCAGCACGAAGCCGTCGGAGGTGGACAGCTCCCGCTGGATCGCCTCGATCGTGCCGATCACCCGCTTGTCGTCCGGCGGCAGGAAGCCCATCTGCGGGATGAGCAGCAGCGAGGCGTCCAGCTCGCGCGAGCCGTAGGACTGGGTGAAGGTGTTGCGCTCCCGGTCGAAGCCCTTCTCGCACACGTCGTAGTGGATCTCGTCGCGCAGTTCCTTGAACCGCTCCAGCGGGCCGTCCACCTCGCCGGACTCGATGAGCTTGACGGTGCGGTCCACCGCGACCCAGGCCATCACCTTGGAGTGCACGAAGTGGCGGCGCGGGCCGCGTACCTCCCAGATGCCCTCGTCCGGCTCCATCCAGTGCTTCTCCAGGTAGCGGATCAGCTTCAGCTGCAGCAGGCACGCGTAGTCGTTGCGGGTGAGCCCGGTCATGTTCGCCAGGTGCAGCGCCTCGGTGACCTCGCCGTAGACGTCCAGCTGGAGCTGGTGGGCGGCGCCGTTGCCGATCCTGACCGGCGCGGAGTTCTCGTACCCGGGCAGCCAGTGCAGCTCGTTCTCGCCCAGCTCGCGCTCGCCCGCGATGCCGTACATGATCTGCAGGTTCTCCGGGTCGCCCGCGACCGCGCGCAGCAGCCACTCGCGCCAGGCGCGGGCCTCCTCGCGGTAGCCGGTGCGCAGCAGCGAGGACAGGGTGATCGCGGCGTCGCGCAGCCAGGTGAACCGGTAGTCCCAGTTCCGGACGCCGCCGATGTCCTCGGGCAACGATGTCGTCGGCGCCGCGACGATCCCGCCGGTCGGTCCGTAGGTGAGCGCCTTGAGGGTGATCAGCGAGCGGATCACCGCCTCGCGGTAGGGCCCGGTGTAGGTGCACTGCTCGACCCACTCGCGCCAGAAGTCCTCGGTCGCGGTGAGCGAGCCCTCGGGGTCCGGCAGCGCGGGCTGCGGCTTGTGCGACGGCTCCCAGCTGATGGTGAACGCGATCCGGTCGCCGGGCGAGACGGTGAACTCGGAGTAGGTGGTCAGGTCCTTGCCGTACGTGTCGACCTCGGTGTCCAGCCAGACCGAGTCAGGACCCGCGACCGCGACCGTGCGGTCGCCGACCTTGTGCACCCACGGCGTGATCTGCCCGTAGGAGAACCGCATCCGCAGGGACGAGCACATCGGCACCCGGCCGCTGACGCCCTCCACGATGCGGATCAGCTGCGGCGCGCCGTCGCGCGGCGGCATGAAGTCGATCACCCGGACCGTGCCGCGCCAGGTGTCCCACTCCGACTCCAGCACCAGCGAGTCGCCGCGGTACCTGCGGCGTGTCGCGCGGGGCGGCTCACCGCCCTCGGGGTCGGCGGGGCCGACCCGCCAGAAGCCGTGCTCCTCGGTGCCCAGCAGTCCGGCGAAGACCGCGGGGGAGTCGAACCTCGGCAGGCACAGCCAGTCGACGGTGCCGTCGATGCACACCAGTGCGGCGGTCTGCATGTCGCCGATGAGTGCGTAGTCCTCGATACGCCCTGCCACGTGCCACTCCAGTCGAACACGGCGCCGCCCTCACGGGAGCGGTCCAGCGGTCTAGGGGGATGAACAGATCTGGATCTGTGACGAGCTTTTCGATCCGGAAGTGGGCGGGGATGGTGCCGTGCCGGTCGCTCGCGCAATGCGTCCGTGCAGAATACGTCCTCGCGACCGGCGGTGGGTGCGTCTCTTCGATCTTCGACGAGTCTGTCAGGTCGCCCTTGGGGGAGCCTTGGGCCAGCCCCCGGAACAATAAATTCCGCCATCCGCCGGCGAACCCCGGTCGCCGTTGTCGCGAGGTTCGCACATCTCACCCACGAGCTTCTCACATCGCCGCGCGGACGCCCATGATCAGCGGAAAGCCACCGCCGGGTGACGGCGCATGCGGAGCCCCGCCGCCGTCGCTGATACCCTGGTAGCCCGTGGGCCGGTGGGCTGAACCACTGAACCGCCGCGACGGCGCTCCCCCTTAAGGCGCCGTCCCGACCCTCACCTCGCGACCACGGGAGCCCCCTCTTGGCACCTTTCTTGAACAGTGCGCCGAAGTCCACGACGACCAAGCACATCTTCGTCACCGGCGGCGTGGCCTCCTCGCTGGGCAAGGGGCTGACCGCGTCCAGCCTCGGCGCGCTGCTCAAGGCGCGCGGCCTGCGGGTCACCATGCAGAAGCTCGACCCGTATCTGAACGTCGACCCGGGCACGATGAACCCCTTCCAGCACGGTGAGGTCTTCGTCACCGACGACGGCGCCGAGACCGACCTGGACATCGGCCACTACGAGCGGTTCCTCGACGTCAACCTGGCGGGCTCGGCGAACGTCACCACCGGCCAGATCTACTCCTCGGTGATCGCCAAGGAGCGGCGCGGCGAGTACCTGGGCGACACCGTGCAGGTCATCCCGCACATCACCAACGAGATCAAGTCCCGCATCCGGCGGATGGCCACCGACGACGTGGACGTGGTGATCACCGAGGTCGGCGGCACGGTCGGCGACATCGAGTCGCTGCCGTTCCTGGAGTCGGTCCGCCAGGTCCGCCACGAGGTCGGCCGGGACAACGTGTTCGTGGTGCACATCTCCCTGCTCCCGTACATCGGCCCGTCCGGCGAGCTGAAGACCAAGCCCACCCAGCACTCCGTCGCGGCGCTGCGCAACATCGGCATCCAGCCCGACGCGATCGTGCTGCGCGCCGACCGCGACGTGCCCACCGCGATCAAGCGCAAGATCTCGCTGATGTGCGACGTCGACGAGGACGCGGTGGTCGCCGCGATCGACGCGCCGTCCATCTACGACATCCCCAAGGTGCTGCACACCGAGGGCCTGGACGCCTATGTGGTCCGCCGGCTGGACCTGCCGTTCCGCGATGTGGACTGGACCCAGTGGGACGACCTGCTCAGGCGGGTGCACGAGCCCGCGCACGAGGTGACCGTCGCCCTGGTCGGCAAGTACATCGACCTGCCCGACGCCTACCTCTCGGTCACCGAGGCGCTGCGGGCCGGCGGCTTCGCCAACAACGCCAAGGTCCACATCAAGTGGGTCACCTCCGACGACTGCAAGACCGCGGCGGGCGCCGCCGCCCAGCTCTCCGACGTGGACGCGATCTGCGTGCCCGGCGGCTTCGGCGACCGGGGCGTGGAGGGCAAGGTCTCCGCGATCACCTACGCCCGGGAGAACCGCGTCCCGCTGCTCGGCCTCTGCCTCGGCCTGCAGTGCATCGTCATCGAGGCGGCGCGCAACCTGGCCGGCATCGAGGACGCCAACTCCACCGAGTTCGACCCGGCCACCGGCCACCCGGTCATCTCCACCATGGCCGAGCAGCTCGACATCGTCGGCGGCAAGGGCGACCTCGGCGGCACCATGCGGCTGGGCACCTACCCGGCCAGGCTCGCCGAGGGCTCCATCGTCCGCGAGGTCTACGGCGACCAGCCCTACGTCGAGGAGCGGCACCGCCACCGCTACGAGGTCAACAACGCCTACCGCGCGGAGCTGGAGAAGAAGGCCGGCATCGTCTTCTCCGGCACCTCCCCCGACAACAAGCTCGTGGAGTACGTGGAGTACCCGCGCGAGGTGCACCCCTACCTGGTCGCCACCCAGGCGCACCCCGAACTGAAGTCCAGGCCGACCCGTCCGCACCCGCTCTTCGCCGGCCTGGTCAAGGCCGCGGTGACCGCTCTCACGGCGCGGCAGGAGGGCTGACATGCTGACCGACACCCCGCAGGAGTGGCGGGTCACGGCCACCACGACGCCGTTCACCGGCAACAAGACGGCCGTCCGCACCGACCAGGTGGTGATGCCCGACGGCAGCACCGCGGCCCGCGACTACCAGGTGCACCCCGGCTCGGTCGCGGTGCTCGCCCTGGACGAGGCCGGGCGGGTGCTGGTCATCAACCAGTACCGGCACCCGGTGCGCCACAAGCTGTGGGAGATCCCGGCCGGCCTGCTCGACGTCCCCGGCGAGAACCCGCTGCACGCCGCCCAGCGCGAGCTGTACGAGGAAGCCCACGTCAGGGCCGAGGACTGGCGGGTGCTCGTCGACCTCTTCCCCTCGCCGGGCGGCTCCGACGAGGCGGTGCGGATCTTCCTGGCGCGCGGCGTCGCGGAGGCGGAGGGCGAGCGCTACGAGGTCTCCGAGGAGGAGGCCGACATGGAGATCGCCCGGGTGCCGCTGGCCGAGCTGGTCCGCGGGGCGCTCGCCGGCGACCTGCACAACACCTGCATGGTCGCCGCGGTGACGGCGCTGTCGGCCGCGATCGCCGCGGACGCCGTCGAGGGGCTGCGGCCCGCCGAGGCGCCCTGGCCGGCCCGGCCCTTCACGCGCTGACCGGTCCGGGCGCCGGCGCGCAGCGTGGTCCGCGCACCGGCGTCCGTGCCCGTACCTGAGCCCGTGCGGCCTGACGCGGCTGACGCGGCCGACCGCGTATGACGCAGCGTCAGCGAGGTGGTCGGCGCGGGGTGGTGGGTGCGAGGCGGTGGCACGCTTGCCCCTCGATCTCGGTCCGATGATCCGATGGGGTGATCATGGACGGCGTTGGCCGCGTCGAAGCCGGGGGCGGCCGGTCCGGCGTGAACTAGGCTCGGCGCACGCCCCTTTCCGGGCCCCATCCCACTCAGCCGGGAGCGTGCCACGTGACCGACCAGGCGCTCGACCCGCCTCCGGCGCGATCCCTCGCGGGGAGCACGCCGGAACAGCCGGTGGCCGGGTCCCCGGCCGCGGCCGCGGGTGCGCGGAAGCGCGGCGCGCAGCCGGCGCGCGACGAGGAGCGCAGGGCCGCCGCCAAGTCCGCGGTGTCACACGGGCCGGCCGGACACCACGGACCGACGGGGTCGAACCCCTTCGTCGGGCGGGAGCGGGAACTCGGCGAGCTGCGGGCCGAGATCGAGCGGCCGGGACTCGGCGTCGCCGGCGGCCGCGAGGCCGAGCGGAGCCGGGTGCTGCTGGTCGTCGGGCGCCCCGGCATCGGCAGGACCGCGGTCGCGGTGGAGCTGGCCCGGCAGGTCAAGGACGCCTACCCCGACGGCAGGCTCTTCGCGCGGCTCACCACCGACGGCGGCGAGCCGGTCCCCGCCGAGCTGACCGCCCGCACCCTGCTGCGCGCGCTGCGCGCGGGGCCCGTCAAGGGCGACCCGGTGGCGGCGCTGCGCGAGGCCACCGAGGGCAGACGGCTGCTGCTGGTGCTGGACGACGTCCGCTCCGCCGAGAGCCTGGCCGGGCTGCTGCCGCGCTCGCCGGGCAGCCTGGTGGTGGCCACCTCGGACGGCCCGCTGTCCGGCGTCCCCGACGTCCGGCCCTGCACGCTCGGCGGCCTCGACACCCCGGCCGCGGTGCTGCTGCTCTCGCAGAGCCTCGGCGACATCCGCCTGACCAACGACCCGCGCGGCGCCGAGACCCTCGTACAGGAGGCAGGCGGCCATCCGACCGCGCTGCGGCTGCTCGCCGCCTGGCTCGCCGCTCAGCCCCGCCTCTCGCTGTCCGACGCCGCCGCCCGGCTGCGCGCGGTCCCGGCCACCGCGCCCACCAGGGCGGCGGCGCCCGCCGAGGCCGCCGCCGGGACGCCCGCCGCCGAGGCCGCGGCTCCCGCGGCGCGGCCCGCCGCCCCCACCACCCCGCCGGAACTGGTCCGCGCCTTCCGCCTGGTCCACGAGTCGCTGCCGGCGAACGCCGCGCGCATCCTGCGCCTGCTGGTGCTGGCCCCGGCCGGCTGGGTGGACGCGCAGGTGGCCTCCGCGCTCGCCGGCTGCTCGGTGGCGGCCGCCCGCGGCGCGCTGGACGACTTCGTGGCCGGCGGCCTGCTGCACGGCGGGCCCGAAGGACGGCGGCCGTACCGGGTGCCCGGCTGCCTGGAACCGCTGCTGCGGGCGCTCGCCGACATCACCGACCGGCCGGAGGACCTGCGGCTCGCGCGCGCCCGGATGCTGGAGCGGACCGTGCGGCTGCTGCACACCTGCCTTGCGGCGCTCACCGGGGAGGACCAGGACGACGCCCTGCCCGGCGCGCACCGCTTCGCCTCGCCCGCCGAGGCCGCCGACTGGCTGCGCCCCCGGCTGCCCGCGCTGCTCGCCGCGGCCAGGGACGCCGTCGCCGACGGCGAGCTGGACACGCTGGCCCGCCGACTGGTCGCCGCGCTGGTGCGCGCGCTGGTGGCGCTGCCCGGCGCGGACGCGATGGCGGCGGAGCGCTACGAGCTGCACCGGCTGGTCCTGGACGTCGCCGAGCGGCGCGGCCTGCACCGCGAGAAGGCCGCCGCGCTGATCAACCTCGCCGACCTCGACGCCGAGGCGGGCCGCGCCGACAGCGCGCTGGCCACATACCGGCAGGCGCTGGACGCGGCGCGCGCGGGCGACGACACGGAGGCGGAGGGCCGCGTCCTGGAGGCGCTCGGCGGCACCTACCTCGACCGGCAGGACCTGCCGCGGGCCTGCGACTGGTTCGGCCGCGCGCTGGCGCTGCGCCAGGGCCGCGGCGAGCTGGTCCACCAGGCCAGGCTGCACGGCAGGATCGGTGCCGTGCTCACGTACCTCGGGCGGTACGGTCCCGCGCTGCGCGAGTGGCGCTCCTCGGCGGCGATCCACCGCCGGCTCGGCGACCTGCCCGCGCAGGCCCGCGCGCTCACCGAGGCGGCCCGGGTGCAGGAGTACGCGGGCCACCCCGAGGACGCGCTGCGCACCTGCCGCGACGCGCTGTACTGGGCCCGGCAGGCGGGCGAGCGGCGGCTGGAGGGCGCGGTGCTGCTGCGGCTGGCCGACGCGCTGGACCGGCTCGGCGACAGCAGCGGCGCGGGCCTGCAGCGCGCGGCGGCGCAGCGGCTCTTCGGGCCCGGCGAGCTGCCGGCGTCCTGAGCCGCGCAGCCGCCCGCCGTTCGGCCCGGCTCCCCGGTTCCCGGCCTCGCGCCGGTTCCCCCCGATCTCCCCGCACCTCTGCGCGCCCTCTTCCCGCCTCTTCCGGCCTCGTGCGGCTTCTTCCGGCCCGATGCGGGCCCGCGGCCGGCCCGCGTGTGGGCCGCCGTGCGCCGGTCCGCGGGCCGCTGACCCGGTGTTCTGGCCGAGTGACTTCCTGGCGACCTACGAAACTGCCAATGGTCTCGGCCAAACAAACCACTTTGTAAGGCTGGACAGCAGCTCGCCCTTCACTAGACTGGCCTCACCGCGCGCATCGCGGTCACGTCCTGACGTGTCATGCCATCTCGCGTCATGTCCGGACGAACTGTCGGCATGTCCGCAGAACCCTCCAGAATCTCCCTGAGCACAAGGACCGTGATCGACGTGAAGGTGGGCATCCCCCGCGAGGTCAAGAACAACGAGTTCCGCGTGGCCATCACCCCGGCCGGCGTGCACGAGCTCGTTCGCAACGGACACCAGGTCGTCGTCGAGCAGGGCGCCGGCGCCGGCTCGTCCATCCCCGACGAGGAGTACGTCACGGCCGGCGCCGCCATCCTCGGCACCGCCGACGAGGTGTGGGCGGCGGCCGACCTGCTGCTGAAGGTCAAGGAGCCGATCGCGGAGGAGTACCACCGCCTGCGCAAGGGCCAGACCCTCTTCACCTACCTGCACCTGGCCGCCTCCCGCGCCTGCACCGACGCGCTCCTGGAGTCCGGCACCACCGCGATCGCGTACGAGACGGTGGAGACCGCGCAGCGCCAGCTGCCGCTGCTCGCGCCGATGTCCGAGGTGGCCGGGCGGCTCGCCCCGCAGGTCGGCGCCTACCACCTGATGCGCTCGGCCGGCGGCCGCGGCGTGCTGCCCGGCGGGGTGCCCGGCGTCCTCGCCGGGACCGCCGTCGTCATCGGCGCGGGCGTCTCCGGCTGGCACGCCGCGACGATCGCGCTCGGCCTCGGCTTCCACGTCACGCTGCTGGACAAGGACGTCAACAAGCTGCGCGAGGCCGACAAGGTGTTCGGCAACCGGGTGCAGACGCTCGCCTCCAACACCTACGCGCTGGAGCAGGCGGTGCTCGGCGCCGACCTGGTGATCGGCGCGGTGCTCATCCCCGGCGCCAAGGCGCCGAAGCTGGTCACCAACGAGCTGGTGTCGCGGATGAAGCCGGGTTCGGTACTTGTCGACATCGCGATCGACCAGGGCGGCTGCTTCGAGGACTCGCGGCCCACCACGCACGCGGAGCCGACCTTCGCGGTCCACGACTCGGTGTTCTACTGCGTGGCGAACATGCCGGGCGCGGTTCCCAACACCTCCACCTACGCGCTCACCAACGCGACGCTGCCGTACATCGTCGAACTGGCCAACCGCGGTTGGCGCGACGCGCTGCGCCGCGACCCGGCCCTCGCGCTGGGCCTCAACACCCATGAGGGACAGGTCGTTTACGGTCCGGTGGCCGAGGCGCACGGCCTGCACGCCGCCGACCTGCAGGCGCTGCTGGGCTGACCGCCCGAGGGCGCGGTTCAACTCGCGGAGGACGGCCGGGTCTTGGTGCACAAGATCCGGCCGTTCGCCTCGTTACGCCCTTGACAGAAGGGTGTTCGGTTGCCGACACATCGCGCCGTGTCCGGCGGATTGTGTTGCTGTGGACCACCGACACGCCATAGAGTCGCGAAACGTCGGCTGTAGTCACGCTGACCTGTCTAGAAGTTTCCTGGTCACCAAGGAGGTAAGACGACTTGTGAATGAGTCGACATTTGCTCCCGGGGGTGGTCAACCAGGAATGACCGTCGGTTCCGTCGCGGTCCGCACCTTCGAGTCCCGCCGAGCCGAGACGACGACCACAGAGACGCAACCCGCTTACGCCATGGCGCCTTTCAACAACAACAACGACGACCTGCAGGACGGCCAGTTCTACGACCCGGACGCCGAGTACGAACCGGACCCGGAGTACGCCGCCACGCTGGCCCCCGACGCCGCGCGCCAGCGCCGCGAACGCGTGGGCCCCACCGGTCGGCCGCTGCCGTACTTCCCGATCCCCAACCCGCTGACCGACCACGGCCCCGCGAAGATCATCGCGATGTGCAACCAGAAGGGCGGGGTCGGCAAGACCACCTCGACCATCAACCTGGGCGCCGCGCTCGCCGAGTACGGCCGCCGGGTGCTGCTCGTCGACTTCGACCCGCAGGGCGCGCTGTCGGTGGGCCTGGGCGTCAACCCGATGGAACTCGACATCACCGTCTACAACCTGCTGATGGAGCGCGGGCTGGCGGCGGACGAGGTGCTGCTCAAGACGGCCGTGCCCGGCATGGACCTGCTGCCCAGCAACATCGACCTGTCGGCCGCCGAGGTGCAGCTGGTGAGCGAGGTGGCCAGGGAGTCCGCGCTGCAGCGCGCCCTGAAGCCGCTGATGTCGGACTACGACTACGTGGTGATCGACTGCCAGCCCTCGCTCGGCCTGCTCACGGTCAACGCGCTGACCGCCGCGCACTCGGTGATCGTGCCGCTGGAGTGCGAGTTCTTCGCGCTGCGCGGCGTCGCGCTGCTCACCGAGACCATCGAGAAGGTCCGCGAGCGGCTCAACCCCGAGCTGGAGCTCGACGGCATCCTCGCCACCATGTACGACTCGCGCACCGTGCACAGCCGCGAGGTGCTCGCGCGGGTGGTCGAGGCGTTCGACGACCACGTCTTCCACACCGTCATCGGCCGCACCGTGCGGTTCCCGGAGACCACCGTGGCCGGCGAGCCGATCACCACCTACGCCTCCAACTCCGTCGGCGCGGCGGCTTATCGACAACTCGCCAGGGAGGTGCTCGCCCGGTGCCACGCCGAGTGAGTCTGCCGGGTGCCGACGAACTGTTCCGGACCACCGGGGGAGCCGCGCTCCAGGCACCGCAGCCGCGGCAGCACACCGGTGGCGAGACGCAGTCCGCGGCGCAGGGCGACCAGCGGCTGCGGCCCGTCCCCGACGAGGGGGACGCACCGGGCTCCCCGGGACAGGGCCAGGGACCGGCCCGCGCGCCCGACGGCGACGGCGCGGAGCACAGCGGCCGCGACGGCGGCAGGGACCCGGGCGCCGCGCCCGGAGTCGTCCGCCGGCCGCTCACCGCCGCGGCGGCGCCCACCGTGACCGCGACGGTCGCCCCGCAGGTGCCGTCGCAGACCACCGGACAGCAGAACGGCGTACCGCAGGCAGGACCGCAGCAGCAGGCCCAGCAGCCGCAGGCCGCCCGGCGCAAGGCCCCCCGCCAGAACCGCAGGCCCAGCGGGCGCGAGCGGCACGACGAGAAGATCACCGTCTACGTGTCGGCCGAGGAGCTCATGGACCTGGAGCACGCCCGGCTGGTGCTCCGCGGCGAGCACGGACTCGCCATCGACCGCGGCCGGATCGTCCGCGAGGCCGTCGCCGTCGTCCTCGCCGACCTCGAGTCGCGCGGCGACGCCAGCATCCTCGTCCGCCGGCTGCGCGGACGCTGAGGCCGCCCGCGCGGCGGTGAGCCGGCGGTCGGCGCCCCGCACGGTGCGGCTGCGCCTGGGCAGCCCCCGACGGCCGGGGAGATAGCCTGCCCTCCTGAACCCCGCACCCTGGACCACGATGCCTGCCACCCCCTCCGACGACTCGGAACGCCCCCGCCGCCGCCTCGGCGGCGGTCCCGCCGCGTCCCCGCGCCCGCCGGAGCCCGTGCAGGAGCCTGAGCCCTTCCACGAGCCTGAGCCCGTCCACGAGCCGGTCCCGCCGCCGGCGGCGGCAGCCGAAGCCGCGCCCGAGGTCGTCCGTCCGCGTGAGCCCGAGCCGCCGCGCGAGCCGCTGCCCGTGCCCGCGGCCAGGTCCGGGCCGCGGCCCGCACCGGCGGCGGAGCGCGAGCCCGTGGCGGAGCCGGACCCCGGGCCCGTACCGGTGCCCGCGGCCAGGGCCGAGCCCGACCCGGTGGACCGGGATACGGCGACCGGGGAGCCCGCGGCGGCCGCGGACGGCGGCGTCTTCACCGTGCGGCTGGCGAACTTCGAGGGGCCGTTCGACCTGCTGCTCCAGCTGATCTCCAAGCACAGGATGGACGTCACCGAGGTCGCGCTCTCCAAGGTCACCAACGAGTTCATGGCGCACCTGCACGCCATGGGACCCGACTGGGACCTCGACCAGACCACCGAGTTCCTGGTGGTCGCGGCGACCCTGCTGGACCTGAAGGCGGCCCGGCTGCTGCCCGCCGCCGAGGTCGAGGACGAGGCGGACCTCGCCCTGCTGGAGGCCAGGGACCTGCTCTTCGCGCGGCTGCTGCAGTACCGCGCGTACAAGCAGATCGCGGCGATCTTCGCCGAGCGGCTGGAGGCGGAGGCGCTGCGCCGGCCGCGGACCGTCGGCCTGGAGCCGCAGCACGCGGAGCTGCTGCCCGAGGTCGTGCTCAGCATCGGCCCGGAGCGCTTCGCGCAGCTCGCGGTGAAGGCGATGCAGCCCAAGCCGAAGCCGCAGGTGTACGTGGACCACATCCACGCACCGCTGGTCAGCGTGCGCGAGCAGGCCGAGCACGTGATCGCGGTCCTGCGGGCGGTGGGCGCGGCGAGCTTCGGCGAGCTGACCGCAGACGCCGGCGACACCCTGACCGTGGTGGCCCGCTTCCTGGCGCTGCTGGAGCTGTACCGCGAGCGGGTCGTCGCGCTGGACCAGGAGGAGGCGCTCGGCGTCCTCCAGGTCCGCTGGACCGGCGGTGAGCAGGACGCGGCACGGCCGCTGGTGACCGACGAATTCGACCAGGAGGGAACCGCGCGGCCGCAGGCCGCCGCGGCGCCCGCTATCGAGGGAGAGCAGAGATGACGGACCTCGCCACCGGCCCGGTGGACGCCGCCCTCGCGGACGGCGACCCACCACCCGCGGGCCTGCTCGACGCCGCGGCCGCCTCGCTCGACCTCAAGCCGGCGCTGGAGGCGGTGCTGATGGTCGTCGACGAGCCCGCGACCGAGGAGCACCTGGCCAAGGTGCTGGACCGGCCGCGCCGCGCGATCGGCAAGGCGCTGCGCGAGCTGTCCGACGACTACACCCGGGAGGGCCGCGGCTTCGACCTGCGGCTGATCGCCGGCGGCTGGCGTTTCTACACCCGGGCGGAGTTCGGGCCGGCGGTCGAGCGCTTCGTGCTGGACGGCCAGCACGCACGGCTCACCCAGGCCGCGCTGGAGACGCTCGCGGTCGTCGCGTACCGGCAGCCGGTGAGCCGATCGCGGGTCTCCGCGGTCCGCGGGGTCAACTGCGACGGCGTGATGCGGACCCTCCTGCAGCGGGGCCTGGTGGCCGAAGGTGGGACGGAACCCGAGACAGGTGCGATCCTGTACAGGACGACGAACTACTTCCTGGAACGTATGGGCCTGCGCAGCCTCGACGAGCTGCCCGAGCTCGCCCCGTTCCTGCCGGAGGCGGACGCGGTCGAGGCGGAGTCCCAGGAGGGCCTGCCGTCCTTCGACCCGGACGCACTCGACGAGACACCGACCAGTTCGATGACCACCTCGATTACGGAAACTTGATGCGAAGCAGCGACAGGAACAGCGGCGGCAACCGGAGCTCCCGGGGCGGCAGCGGCGGCGGACCCGACCGCCGTGGCGGCGGCTCCGAGCGGCGCGGCGGCGGCGCCGACCGCCGTGGCGGCGACGCCGGCGGCCGCGGGGACGCGGACCGCAGGGGCGACGGCCAGAACCGCCCGAGCAAGCCGCGTCCCGAGGAGCGCCGCTACGACGTCGGCAGCACCGGCCAGTCCGGGGCGAACAAGCCCGGCGGCATGCCCCGCACCAAGGCCGCCGGCGGCGCCAAGCCCGGCTCCAGGCCGACCGGGCCGAAGGCGTCGCCCGGCGGCCGCGGCCGCCGTACGCTGCCGGCCCGCCCGCGCGAGCTGGACGCCCAGATCGAGGAGCGCAACCGCGAGCGGCACGCCGGCAAGGAGCGCGCGGCCGGCGGCCGGGGCGGCGACGGCCAGGAAGGCGAGCGCCTGCAGAAGGTGCTGGCCAGGGCGGGCATGGGCTCGCGCCGGGCCTGCGAGGAGCTGATCGAGCAGCACCGCGTCGAGGTCAACGGGCAGATCGTCACCGAGCAGGGCATGCGGGTCGACCCGGAGCACGACGAGGTCAAGGTCGACGGCCTCACCGTCGCCACCCAGTCGTACCTGTTCTTCGCGCTGAACAAGCCGGCCGGCGTCGTCTCCACGATGGAGGACCCCGACGGGCGGCAGTGCCTCGGCGACTACGTCACCAACCGTGAGACGCGCCTGTTCCACGTCGGCCGGCTCGACACCGAGACCGAGGGTCTGATCCTGCTCACCAACCACGGCGAGCTGGCGCACCGGCTGACGCACCCGCGCTACGGCGTGAAGAAGACGTACCTGGCCGCGATCCAGGGCCCGCTGCCCCGCGACCTCGGCAAGCAGCTCAAGAACGGCATCGAGCTGGAGGACGGCTGGGCCAAGGCCGACCACTTCCGGATCGTGCAGAACACCGGCAAGAACTACCTGGTCGAGGTCACCCTGCACGAGGGCCGCAAGCACATCGTGCGGCGGATGCTCGCCGAGGCCGGCTTCCCCGTCGACAAGCTGGTCCGCACCAGCTTCGGCCCGATCCCGCTCGGCGACCAGAAGTCCGGGTGGCTGCGCCGCCTCACCAACACGGAGGTCGGCATGCTGATGCAGGAGGTCGAGCTCTGACCCGTCCCGGGCGGTGACCGGCCGGTGGCATGCGCGGGCAAACCCCTCGCCGCCACCGGCCCGGGCGGCTTGGATGGCCGTATGACCATCCACGACAGCGGGAGGACCGCCGACGGCGCGTCCCACCCCTCCGACCCGTCCGACCGTTCCGGCGCGCCCGTCACGGCCCGGCAGCACGGCAAGCGTGCGGCGACCGGGACGATGACAGGGCTCGCGCTCGGGGACGCGCTGGGGTTTCCGACCGAGTTCCACACCATCGCCATGATCGAGGCGAACTTCGGGCCGTGGCGCGGCATCGAGCTGTACCGGCCGGCGGTGGTGTCGGACGACACCCAGATGACGCTGGCCTTCGCGCGCGGGCTGACGGCGGCGCTGGCCGAGGGCCCGCTGACGCCGCGGCGGCTGGCGGGCCCGGTCCGGCGGGAGTTCGTGGCGTGGTCGCGTTCGCCGGAGAACAACCGGGCGCCCGGCCGCACCTGCATGGAGGCGTGCGAACTGCTCGGCGACGAGGGGCTGCGCTGGCAGCAGGCGAGCCGCATCCACTCCAAGGGGTGCGGGGCGAACATGCGGGTCGCGCCGGCGGCCCTGGTACCCGGGCTGACCGAGCGGAGCAGGGCCGGCGCCGCCCAGTTGCAGGCCGCGCTCACCCACGGCCACCCCACCGGGCTCGCCGCCTCCGACCTGACGGCGTACACGACACGGCTGCTCGCCGAGGGCGCGCGGCCCGCCGAACTGCCCGCGCTGCTGCGCGGATACGTGGCCGCCAACCGGTCGTACTACCACGAGCACTGGCTCGGCGACCTGTGGACGTACAGCCAGGACCCCACGCCGACGCACTTCGCCAACCGCGGCTGGGACGAGTGCGCGCAGGTGCTCGACCGGCTCGACGACGCGCTCGCCGCGCACGACGTGGAGGCCGATCCGTGCGCGGTCACCGGTGCCGGATGGGTGGCGGAGGAGGCGTTCGCCACCGGGCTGCTGTGCTTCCTGCTCTTCCCCGAGGAGCCGGTGACGGCGCTGCGCCGGGCCGCGTGCAGCTCCGGCGACTCCGACTCCATCGCCTGCCTGACCGGCGCGTTCGCCGGCGCGCACCTCGGGGCCGGGGCGTGGCCGGAGGAGTGGGCCGCACGCATCGAGTACGGCGAGGAGCTACGGGCGCTGGGCGGCCTCTGGGACGCGGGGGAGAGCGGGCGCTGAGGCGGTGCGGCCGCGGACGCGGATCAGGAAGTCCTCGACGCGGGCCCGGCCCGGGTCGGCCGGCAGCGGGCTGCGCGAGACGGCCGCGTCGGCCTCCTCGTGCAGCGTCCGCATCCACGCCCGCACCTCGTCCCAGGTCCGCTCGCCGCGCCTGACCGCGAGCAGCGGCTCGCGCTGCTCGCCCACGTCGATGCCGAGCCGCCCGGTGCGCAGCAGGTCCCGGCAGCTGAGCAGCAGCCGCAGCAGGTGCATGGCGTGTTTCCACCGCGGTTCGCCGCGGGTCCTGATGTCCGCCTCCAGCCTGTTCAGCTGCTGCGCCGCGTAGCCGCGGAAGGTGCCGTGGACCTGCCGGGAGAGGAACGCCTCCCGCAGGTCGAGCAGTTCCTCGCCGACCTCGTCGACGTGTTCCACCAGCGGCGAGTGCAGGCACTCCAGCAGGTTGGGGTTGGCGCGCAGGGCGAGCGCGCAGAACCGTTCGATCTCCCAGGAGAACTGCTCGTCGCGCGGCCCGTTCACATGGGTGGGGGGCTTGTCGAGCCGCCAGTACAGCGGGGTGGGCGCCACGAACACCCCGCGCCGGTCGGCGTCGCTGCCCTCCGTGGCGAGCCCGAACGCCCGCGACCCCATCACGCAGGCGTACACGGTGTGGTCCCTGACCAGCTCGTGCCCGCGTTCCTCGGTCCCGGGAGATTCGCGCATGAGGGCGATTATCGCCAGCGTGTGCCGTCCGCGCCGGGCTTTTCGCGCTTCGGACGGTGAGCAGGGGATTTCCCGCAGTGACGGTCCTCGCGTGGGTGAGGGGACGGGTGGGATACGGGTGGTGCGGGCGTGGTGCGGGGGCGCCCGTCTCGCACTGCGGGCCGCGCCGTTGGCGCACCCCGGCGATGACTACGCTGGTGCCATGAGGACCGCGCTCGTGATCGGAACCGGCCTGATGGGCACATCGGCCGCCCTCGCGCTCACCGCGCGCGGCGTCGACGTCCACCTCACCGACCACGACGGCTCGGCCGCCCGCACCGCGGCCGCGCTCGGCGCGGGCACCGCGGGCGTGCCCGACGAGCCGGTCGACCTGGTGGTGGTGGCGGTGCCGCCCGCGCACGTCGCGACCAGCCTCGCCGACGCCCTGGGCCGCGGCCTCGGCCGGGGATACCTCGACGTGGCCAGCGTCAAGGGCGGCCCGCGCCGCGAGCTGGAGGCGCTCGGCTGCGACCTGAGCCGCTACATCGGCACGCACCCGATGGCCGGCCGGGAGCGGTCGGGGCCGCTGGCCGCGTCGGCCGACCTCTTCGAGGGCCGCCCCTGGGTGCTGACGCCGACGCCCGCCACCGACACCGAGGTGCTCAACCTCGCCCTGGAACTCGTCGCACTGTGCCGCGCGGTGCCGGTCGTGATGGACGCGGACGCGCACGACCGGGCCGTGGCCCTGGTCTCGCACACCCCGCAGCTGGTCTCCAGCATGGTCGCCGCACGGCTGGAGCACGCCGAGGACAGCGCGGTGCGGCTGTGCGGGCAGGGCATCCTCGACGTGACCCGGATCGCCGGGTCGCAGCCCGCGATGTGGATGGACATCCTCACCGCCAACCCCGGCCCGGTCGCCGACGTCCTCGCCGACCTCGCCACCGACCTCTCCGAGACCGTCGCCGCGCTGCGCTCCCTGCAGTCCGCCGACGACGCCAAGCGCCGCGACGGCGCCGCGGGCATCGAGGACATCCTGCGCCGCGGCAACGCCGGCCGCGCCAAGGTGCCGGGCAAGCACGGCGCCGCCCCCACGACGTACGAGGTCGTCGCCGTGCTCATCGGCGACCAGCCCGGCGAGCTGGCGCGGCTGTTCGCCGACGCCGGCGCCGCGGGCGTCAACATCGAGGACGTCCGCATCGAGCACGCCACCGCCCAGCAGGCCGGCCTGGTCAACCTGCTGGTCGAGCCGCGCTCGGCGCCCAAGCTCGCCGCCGCGCTGCGCGAGCGGGGCTGGGCGCTGCGGCAGTAGGGGCGGGTGCCGGAGCCGGGCGGGCGCCGGCGCCCCCGCGGGCCGGTAACCTTGTCGGTGGCCTCCGGTGATGACACCGGGGCGCCCCCACCCCGCTTCCGTGCACGAGGAAGGCCATCCGCTGTGTCACATCCGGTCGAACCGGTGATCGTCGCGATCGACGGCCCCTCCGGCACGGGCAAGTCCAGCACCTCCAGGGCGGTCGCCGCCAAGCTCGGGCTGAGCTATCTGGACACCGGTGCGATGTACCGCGCGATCACCTGGTGGATGCTCGGCAACGGCGTGGACGTCGCCGACCCCGACGCCGTCGCCGACCAGGCGGGCAAGGCGGCCATCGTCTCCGGCACCGACCCGGCGGCCCCCACCATCACCGTCGACGGCATGGACGTCTCCGGCCCGATCCGCACCCAGCAGGTCACCGCCGCGGTCAGCGCCGTCAGCGCGGTCCCCGAGGTGCGGCAGCGGATGGTCGACCTGCAGCGCGCGGCGGCCGTCGCGGCGGCCGGCGGGATAGTCGTCGAGGGCCGCGACATCGGCACCACCGTGCTGCCCGACGCCACCGTCAAGATCTTCCTCACCGCCTCTGCCGAGGCCCGTGCGGCCCGCCGCAGCGGCGAGCTGAAGGGCGCGGTCACCGTCGCGGCCACCCAGGCCGACCTGGTCCGGCGCGACGCCGCCGACTCCGGCCGCAAGACCTCCCCGCTCGCCAAGGCCGCCGACGCGGTCGAGGTCGACACCACCCAGCTCACCCTCGAGCAGGTCATCGAATGCGTCGTGACTCTGGTCGAGGAGAAGCGGGCGGCCCTGTGACGTCCCAGGCACGCCCCGCGCCCGGCCCGCGCGGAGCGGCCGTCGCGCGCGGCATCGGCATCGGCCTGATGAACGGCCTGTGGCGGCCCCGGGTGCTCGGCGCCTGGCGGATCCCCGCCCAGGGCCCGGTCATCCTGGCCGGCAACCACAGCCACAACGTCGACGGCCCGATGCTCATCGGCACCTCGCCGCGGCCGATCCACTTCCTGGTGAAGAAGCAGGCGTTCGTCGGTCCGCTCGACCCGTTCCTGCGCTCCATCGGCCAGATCGGGATCGACCGGGACAGCGCCGACCGCACCGCGGTCGGCGCCGCCCTGGGCGTGCTGGAGCGCGGCGGCGTGCTCGGCATATTCCCCGAGGGCACCCGCGGCAACGGCGACTTCGCCGAGCTGCGCGGCGGCCTCGCCTACTTCGCGCTGCGCTCCGGCGCCCCGGTGCTGCCGGTGGCCGTGCTGGGCACCGCCCGCACCGGCCGGGTGGCACGGCGGCTGCCGCCGCTCGGCGCGCGGGTCGACGTCGTCTTCGGCGAGCCCTTCGACGCGGGGGACGGCAGCGGGCGCCGCACCCGTACCGCGCTGGACGCCGCCACCGTGCGGATCCAGGAACGGCTCGCCGCGCACCTGGCCGACGCCAGGCAGGCCACCGGCCGCTGAACCACACCGGCTGCCGCCTCCCGCACCACCGGCGGCAGCCACCACTGTTCGATCGACGGAGAGACCTCATGGACCAGCATTCCGACCACGGCGACACCGGCGCGCTCGGCGACGCCGAATACGCCGAGTTCATGGAGCTCGCCGCCGAAGAGGGCTTCGACCTCGAAGAGGTCGCCGACGACCTCGCCGAGGCGGGCCACGGCCCGCTCCCGGTGCTCGCCGTCGTCGGCCGGCCGAACGTCGGCAAGTCGACACTGGTGAACCGGATCATCGGCCGCCGCGAGGCCGTCGTGGAGGACCGCCCCGGCGTCACCCGCGACCGCGTCACGTACGAGGCGAACTGGAACGGCCGCCGCTTCAAGATCGTCGACACCGGCGGCTGGGAGCAGGACGTGCTCGGCATCGACGCCTCGGTCGCCGCGCAGGCCGAGTTCGCGATCGAGGCCGCCGACGCGGTGGTCTTCGTGGTCGACGCCACGGTCGGCGCCACCGACACCGACGAGGCCGTGGTGAAGCTGCTGCGCCGCGCGGGCAAGCCCGTGGTGCTCGCCGCGAACAAGGTCGACGGCCCCTCGGGCGAGGCGGACGCCGCCACGCTGTGGAACCTCGGCCTGGGCGAGCCGTTCCCGATCTCCTCGCTGCACGGGCGCGGCACCGGCGACCTGCTCGACGCCATCCTGGAGGCGCTGCCCGAGGCGCCCGCGATGACCTTCGGCAACGCTCTGGGCGGGCCCCGCAGGATCGCCCTGATCGGCCGGCCGAACGTCGGCAAGTCCTCGCTGCTGAACAAGGTCGCCAACGAGGACCGGGTGGTCGTCAACGAGGTCGCAGGCACCACCCGCGACCCCGTCGACGAGCTGATCGAACTCGGCGGGATCACCTGGAAGTTCATCGACACGGCCGGCATCCGCCGCCGGGTCCACCTCACCGAGGGCGCCGACTACTACGCCTCGCTGCGCACCGCGGCCGCGCTGGAGAAGGCCGAGGTCGCGGTGATCCTGATCGACTGCAGCGAGACGCTGGCCGAGCAGGACACCCGGATCATCACCATGGCCGTCGAGGCCGGCCGCGCCGTCGTCATCGCCTACAACAAGTGGGATCTGATGGACGAGGAGCGCCGCTACTACCTGGAGCGCGAGATCGAGCGCGACCTCGTCCAGGTGCAGTGGGCGCCGCGGGTGAACGTCTCGGCCCGCACCGGCCGCCACATGGAGAAGCTGGTGCCGGCGATCGAGGCCGCGCTGGCCGGCTGGGAGACCCGGGTGCCGACCGGGCGGCTCAACGCCTTCCTCGGCGAGCTGGTCGCCGCCCACCCGCACCCGATCCGCGGCGGCAAGCAGCCCCGCATCCTGTTCGGCACCCAGGCCGGCACCAAGCCGCCGCGCTTCGTGCTCTTCGCCTCCGGCTTCCTTGAGGCGGGCTACCGGCGCTTCATCGAGCGCCGGCTGCGCGAGGAGTTCGGCTTCGAGGGCACCCCGATCCAGGTGTCCGTACGGGTCAGGGAGAAGCGCGGCCGCAAGAAGTAGGCCGCGCTGCGGGCTACGGCCCGCGGTTCCTGGGCCGGTCCGGACCGGACCGCCGGTCTCAGTGCAGCCGGTTGTCGGAGCGGCCCGGCGGCAGCGCCGCCGGGCCCTCGCCGCGGTGCCGGCCGCCGGGGTTGAACGGCGGGTACTCCGCGTGCCAGGCCGCGAACCCCTTGAAGTGCAGCTGCTCCTCACCACTGCGGTCGCCGGGCAGGGTCAGGAAGAGCCGGCGGTACTCGGAGTACAGCGCGTCGTAGATCGGTGTGCCGCTGCCTGTCGCATACTCCTGCGCGCTGCGCATCGACGGGATGTAGCGCTGGTAGGGGGACCGGGGGGAGGAGGCGTCAAAGGAGTGCACGTAACTGCCAACGACGCTGTCCGCCCCCGAGATGCGGGCCGCACGGCTGAATTGCCGATCTTTGACCTCGTCGGCGGAGGCCCGGACGCACAGAGGGCGCGCCCGGCAGCCGCCGGACGCGCCCCCGGGGAGCAGCGGTGCGCTCAGGTGCCGGCGAGCGGCATGGTCGCGGCCACCAGCTGCCCGCGCGAGCACGCCTTGGCCAGCGCGTCCCGCATCAGGTCCTCGCGCGGCTGACGGCCGATCGAGCCGTGCGGGCCCGCGTACACGTACACCTCGTTGCTGCGGCTGACCGCGGCGCGCCAGCCGTCGCTGACCTGGAGCGGCTGGTGCGCCTGCCACCACGCGGTGCCGGCGGCGCCGCCCGGGCCGGGCTGCAGCACCGCGTGCAGCTGGCCCATCGCCAGCAGCACCGACCAGCCGGGCAGCGGCGACGGCCGCGCGTCCAGGTCGAGTTGCGGTACGAAGCCCTGCTCGATCAGCAGCGGCAGGAAGTCGTCCCCGCCGCCGTTCGCACCCACCCGGGCGACCGGCCCGGTGGGCTCCACGACCAGCGCGGGGCACAGCTGGTCCTCGACGATGATCAGGCCGCAGGTGATGCCGAGCACCGCCTGCCGGGGCGCGGCGTCGGGCGCCTGAGCCGGCGGCTGCCGTCCGGGTTCCTGCGGGCGGAAGTCCTGCGGCCGGAAGTCCTGCGGCCGGAAGTCCTGCTGCCGGGGCGACGCGCCGGGCGCGGGGACGCCGGTGGGCCCGGACGACACCGAGATGCTGCGCACCGCCCCCTGCAACTGCTCCTCCGCGACCGGGACGACCTGCGAGGGGATGCACGCGGCGTGGGCGAACGCCAGCACCGCGGTCTCCTCCCCGACGAACAGCACCGTGCTGGTGCGCTCCTGGCCGGTGTCGCCGGGCGTACGGCAGGAGGTGCAGTCGTACGTGCCCGGCGCGTTGTCGCCGGCGAGGAGGCGCGCGGTCTCCTCGTCGCCGATCTCGGCTCGTACCTCGTCGCTCACGTCGAGCATGGGCGCCACGGGGGTCTCCTTGGGAGTGCGGTGCTGCGGTCTGCGGTCGCGCAAGAGGAAAGGGGGAAGCCGTCGGGACGGCCTCGGGACAGCTTCAGGAAGGCATCGGGAACGCTCGGAACCGGCGGACCGGGGGTGTCCCGGCGCACTGTGTCAACGGCCGGTCCGCCGTCGGAGTCACGGTCTGCCACGGCTGCGATTCGCGGCGGCCGTGCCGGTGCCGCCGGGGCTGCCGCCGGCGCTGCCGGTGTGCTCCACCCGGGTGGGGCACACCGCGTGGCTGGACGTGGTGCCGGGGGAGCGGGGTGGGGGCGTGCTTAGCGTGGCCCGATGATCGAACTGTCGAATTATCGTCAAATCCACACGGCTCGCCGCGCCCCGGGCACCGCCAGCGCGACCGCGGCCCGCGCGGCGACGGTCATCGCGGCGCTCGGTGCGGCGGCCCTGCTGCCGCTCGTCGCGCAGCCGGCGATGGCCGCGCCCCCAGTGCAGCAGGCCGCCTCACCCCCGGCCCGAGCCGGTCAGGCCGCGCCCGGGGGTACCGCCTTCGCCGGAACCCCGCAGGACGCGGCCGCCCTCGTGCACACCGCCCTGGGCGCGATGGCGAAGGCTCCTCGCGTGATCCCCGCCGTCGAGGCGGACGTGTGGAACGACCTGGCGATGTGCGAGAGCAGCGGCAACTGGCACATCAACAGCGGCAACGGCTTCTACGGCGGCCTGCAGTTCTGGCAGCCCACCTGGGAGGCGTTCGGCGGCACGCGGTACGCCCGCCGAGCGGACCTGGCGAACCGCGCGCACCAGATCAGCATCGCCCGCTCGGTCCTGCGCGAGCAGGGCTGGCGGGCCTGGCCGGTGTGCTCGCGCAAGCTCCGCCTCAGCGACACCACGCCCGCGGCGGGCGGAACGGCCGGCCGGCCGCCGCAGACCGGCGCCACCGCGCCGGGCCAGGCCCCCGCCAAGATCCCCGCCAAGATCCCCGGCAAGGCTCCCGCCGCGGACCCCGGCAAGGTCGTGGACGGGCCCGCAGCGACGGCCACCGACCAGACGGACGGCAAGAACCGCGCCACGCACACCGTGCTGCCCGGAGAGACCCTCTCCGGCATCGCCAGGGCCGCCCACGTACGGGGCGGCTGGAAGCGGCTGTACGCCGTCAACAAGCAGGCGATCGGCCCCGACCCCGACCGGCTCCAGGCGGGCGTTGTCCTCACCATGCCCTGACGGCCTGCCGGCCGAACGCTCGCACCACCGGGTGCCGCCCGGTCCACCCGGGCCCTCACCGGTCGGGCTCCGGGCCCGAGCGCCCGCGCCCGGGCGGGGGTGCGCAGTCCGCAGGTCGCGGGCTGCGCACCGCAGGGCCGTGCCCGGGTGCCGGCCCGCAGGCCGGGGGCGCGACGTGGGCCGCGCACCGCGGCTGCGGCACCCGCGTTGCGGCACGCAGGCCCGCCCGGGGGCGCGAGAAGCCCGGGGTTCGGGCGCGAAGGGCCCGCCCGGCTGCGGGGGCGGGGCCTGGCATCCGGTGCCGGCTGACCGCGTCGGAGCGCGGGCCGTAGGCTCAGGGCGGGCGTCCAGGACTGCGGGCGCGACGCGCTCCGGCTGCCGGCCGCCGGAGAGCCCCGTGTCCGGGCGGCACCCGCGGCACCCGCGGCACCCGCGGCGCGCGGGGAGCCGGAGGCCGGCCCCGGCGGCGCGAGAGCCCCGGGGTTCGGGCGCGAAGGGCCTGCCCGGCTGCGGGGGCGGGGCCTGGCATCCGGTGGCGGCTGCCCGCGTCGGAGCGCAGGCGGCGGGCCGGGGCGCGGAGGGCCGCGCCGCCCGGCGGGTGGCTCACGGGGGTGGGGCGCGGAGCTCGCCGGGTGGGGGATGGGTCAACGTCCGGTAACGGCAGGGTTGTTGCTAGGGTCGGTGGCAAGCCCGCCGGCCCGCAGCAGCCGTCGCCATGCGCGGGGACCCGGCCGGGGATCTGGACTCGTATGCGCATCGCCTTCCTCATCAACAACGCCTACGGCCTCGGTGGCACCATCCGCACCACCTGCACCCTGGCGGGGCAGCTCGCCGCCGAGCACGACGTCCAGGTCGTGTCGGTCTTCCGGGACCGCGACGAGCCTGACTTCGCCTACGACCCCCGGGTGCGGCTGCACCCTCTCGCGGACCTGCGGGCGCACAGCGCCGACAACGTCAGGGACGACCCGCGGCGGCGCGTGCCGTCGGCCGTCTTCCCGCCGGGCGATCGCCGCCATGGCGAGTACAGCGCGCTCACCGACGAGCTGATCGGCCGCTGGCTCGCCGACCCCGGCGCCGACGTGCTGGTCGGCACCCGGCCGGGGCTCAACGTGCACCTGGCCCGGCAGGCGCCCCGCGGCGTGGTCCGCGTCGCGCAGGAGCACCTCACCCTCGACACGCACTCCACGCGGCTCGTGCTGGCCCTGCGCCGCGCCTATCCGGGCCTGGACGCGGTGACCACCACCACCGAGGGCGACGCGGCCGTCTACCGCCGCCGGCTGCCGGGCCTGCGGGTCACCGCCGTGCCCAACGGTGTGCCCGCGCCCGCCGCGCCGCCCTCGGACCGCACCGCACCGGTGGTCGTCGCGGCCGGCCGGCTCGCCGAGGCCAAGCGGTACGACGACCTGATCCGCGCCTTCGCCGTCGTCCGCGCCGCCCGCCCCGACTGGAGCCTGCGGCTCTACGGCGGCGGCCCGCAGCGGGCCGCGCTCGCCGCGCTGGTGGCCGAACTCGGCCTGGACGAGCACGTCACGCTGGCGGGCCCGGTCACCCCGCTGGAGCCGGAGCTCGCCAGAGCCTCGCTGCTCGCCGCCACCTCCACGATGGAGTCGTTCGGCATGACCCTGGTCGAGGCGATGCGGGCCGGCCTTCCGGTGGTGGCCACCGACTGCCCGCTGGGGCCGCGCGAGATCGTCCAGGACGGCGTCAACGGCCTGCTCGTCCCGCCGCGCGACGTCGCGGCCATCGCGGCCGCCCTGCTGTCGCTGATCGAGGACGACGAGCGGCGCGCGGCCATGGGCCGGGCCGCGCTGGAGTCCTCCACCGCATACGACCCGGCCCGCATCGCGGCCCGCCACGTGCGGCTCTTCCAGGCGCTGCTTGACGACCGCGCCCGGCCGGGTTTCCGTGCCAGGGCGGCTCTTCGCGCGGGGGTCTGCCGGACGCTCGGCGCATTCCTGTCGGTGTCCGACACGGCGGGCGCCGCCTTGCGAAAGGCCGCGCGACGCCGCCAGGCGACGTCCGGCTGAGGGCCGCAGGGCAGGTGGATTCCGCGCGGAACCTGTGCGGAAGTTGTGGAGAAGGCATCCGGCGGGTGGATGCACCAGGAATTCGGATGTGCGGAGAGTGACCGGCGGGCATTCGCCCCCGCCCCGCGCCGATCCCGCTTACGGTGGCCGTATGGGTGCGCAAGCGAACTTTCCCGGCGGCAATCCGCAGGACGATCCGGACGCCTACCTCGGCCTTCCGCAGCAGGAAGCGGAGCGCCGCGCCCGCGAGCACGGCTGGACCACGGTCCGCAGCGTGCCGCACGACGCGGTGGTGACCCTGGAGTACGTCACCGGGCGGCTGAATCTGGCCGTCGAGGACGGCCGGGTGCGCCGCTGCTGGCTCGGCTGACGGCCGCAGCGGCGCACGTCGGGCCTCGGTCGGCCCGCCGGGCTCAGCCGGCCAGGCCCCGGCCGCGTACCGGCTGGTGCACCAGCGGCTGGCCGGGCCGCAGCGGACGCTCGCCGGGCGGCCGGCGGCTGCCGGCAGGGGTCAGCGGGGTGCGCTCGTTGCGCCCGGTGGGCGGGCGGCCCGGCGCATGCGGGGCGCCGGCGCCCGGCGCTGAGGGGCCTGGGCCGGAGCCGGGCAGGCCGGGAGCGGGCAGGCCAGGAGCGCCGCCGCCGGTCCCGGTGGAGGTGACCGCGGGGGGCGCGGCCGTGGCCGCGGCCCCGCTGGCGGTGACCGTGGCCGCGGTGGAGGCGACCGGCGCGACGGTCGCACCGTGCGGCCCGGCGCCGACGCTCTCCCGGTCCGGCTCGCCCTCCTCCGCGATCCGCGGCGTGACCAGGGCCGGAACGCGGGCCGGAGCGACCTTGAAGGCCCCGGAGCGGGCCCGGCTGCGCGCCCAGGCGGCCGCGATCCACGCCTCGGTTCGGGCCATCGCCGGCTCGAACCACGGCAGCGCCAGCAGGATCAGCAGCCCCGCGGCCCAGCCGAGCAGGACGTCGCTGACCCAGTGGGTGCCCAGGTAGACGGTGGTGGCGCCGACGCCCAGCGCCAGCAGTGCGCTGATCACCGAGCCGAGCCTGCGGGCCCGCTGGGTGGTGGCCAGGTAGGCCAGCACACCCCAGGTCACCACGGCGTTCGCGGTGTGGCCGGAGGGAAATATATCGCCGCCGGCGAACATCTCCGCGGACCCGACCGTCGTCGCGTAGTGCGGGCCGAGCCGTCCGAGGCCGTATTTCACGGCCCCCACGGTGATGTTCAGGAGCAGCAGGGAGGTGCCGAGCACGAGCAACGGATGCAGGGTGCGGTGGCGCCAGGAACGCCAGCCGAGCCATGCGAGCACCATCACGGCGGTGGGACCACGCTGGCCGAGAACCACGAAATAGTCCAGAAACGCGTGGATTTGCGGCCATTGCTTGTAGGGACGCCAGAGCATGACCTGCCAGTCAAGCGTCACCAGTTTGGAGGTGGTCAGAACGCCCACGACGATGGCCACGTAGACCGCCAGGGTCAAGCCGAACAGCCATACGCGTGTTCGGCTCATCCGCGGCAGGTCGCGGGTGGTCGGGCGCTCCGCCGTGCGGTGGAGCCTCTCATCGGTACGCACTCAATCGACGTTACAGCGTGTGACGGCATAGGTCGGCTGAACGGCATGCTTTGTAATGACGATGTGATGTGGAGTGCGTCTCACCAACCCATTGGCACCAGCGGTTTGGCGTGAATGCGAAGGCTGGATGGAGTTTATGTTCGGGTGTTGATACTCACATCGTCGTCTTCTTATTTATCGCTTATTTCCCTCGACTTTCTTCGGGGTTTCCCGGCCGGGGCCACGCCCACCGTGAGCCGGGCCACGGACCGGCGCGGCACCCTGCCGTACGCTGGCGTACCCGTCGTTCGTGGAGGTAGGGCCTATGGCGCGGCCGGTGAGCCGGTGGACCGTCCTGGTGGTGCTGTGCGTCAGCCTGCTCATCGTGGCGCTCGACGCGACCGTGCTGCACGTGGCGGTGCCCGCGCTCACCGAGGACCTGCGCCCCGGTGACCAGCAGCTGCTGTGGATCGTGGACGCCTATCCACTGGTCGCCGCCGCGCTGCTGATCCTCTTCGGCACCCTGGGCGACCGGATCGGCCGCCGGCGCGTGCTGCTGATGGGCTACGCCCTCTTCGGCGCGGCCTCCGCGCTCGCCGCCTTCGCACCGGACGCCCACGTCCTGATCGCCGCCCGCGCGCTGCTCGGCGCCGGCGGCGCCATGATCATGCCCGCCACGCTCTCCCTCCTGCGCCAGGTCTTCCCCGACCGGCGCGAACGGGCCATGGCGATCGGCCTGTGGAGCGCGGTCGCGGCCGTCGGCGCGGCGGTCGGCCCGGTGCTCGGCGGCTTCCTGGTCGAACACTTCTGGTGGGGCTCGGTCTTCCTCGTCAACATCCCGCTGATGCTGGTGATGCTGCCGCTCGGCCGGCTGCTGCTGCCCGAGTCGCGCGGTTCCGCCGAAGGGCCGTGGGACGTGCTCGGCGCGCTGACCGCCGCGGTCGGTGTGCTCGGCTGCGTGTTCGGGGTCAAGCGGCTGGGCGGCGGCGCGAGCCCGCTCGACGCCTCGGTCTGCGTGCCGCTGCTGGCCGGCGCGGCCCTGCTGGTGTTCTTCGTCCGCCGCCAGCGCCGCCGCGCCCACCCGCTGATCGACGTGCGGATGTTCGCCAACGCGGCGTTCTCCACCTCGGTCGGCTGCATCGTGCTCGCGATGCTGGCGCTGGTCGGCCTGGAACTGATCGCCGTGCAGTACCTGCAACTGGTCCTCGGGCTGAGCCCGTTCGAGACCGGGCTGCGGCTGCTGCCGCTGACCTTCGCGGCGATGGCCGCCGGGCTCGGCGGCTCCCGCATGCTGCACCGCTGGGGGCCGCGCCGGATGGTCGCGGCCGGCTTCGCCCTCACCGCCCTCGCCGTGCTCACCCTCACCGCGATGGGGCAGCACGACCGGCCCTGGCTGCTCACCTCGGCTTTCGTGCTGCTCGGCTTCGGCCTGGAGACCACGCTGTTCGGTGCGTACGAGTCGATGCTCAGCGAGGCGCCGGCGCACCGGGCAGGCGGCGCCGCGGCGATCGGCGAGACCGCCTACCAGCTCGGCGCGGGCATGGGGATAGCGCTGCTCGGCAGTGTGATGAACGCCGCCTATGCCCCGCACGCCGCCGGGGTCAGCCCCGCCGACAGCGCGGCGGCCGGCCGGTCGCTCGGCGAGGCGTACGACATCGCGGACCGGCTCGGCGGGGGCTCCGGCAGCGCGCTGCGGCACGCCGCCCGGCACTCCTTCGTCCACGGTATGCATATGACGCTGCTGGTCAGCGCGGTGCTGCTGCTCGGCGGCGCGTGCGCGGCGCTGCGGCTGCCCCGGGTCATGGAGTGCGGGCTTCAGGCCGGGCAGGGCGCCAGCGCGGTCGCGCACGAGGCGCCCGACGCGGCGCGCCGCCAGCCGGTGGCGGCGACCGTACGCTCTGGACGCGCGGAAGACTGAGCCGTAACGTCGGCGCCGAGCCGCTGATTACCACCGCTAGTTTTTGGGCCGGAGGTCCTGCCATGCCCGCATCCGAGGCGCCCGAGCCCGAGGCCCAGCCGTCGTCCGCCCCCGCGTCGACGGCCGCGCGCGGATCGCGTCCGGCCTTCGACCCGTACGACCCGCTGGGTCTGGACGACCTGCTCAGCGCGGAGGACCGCGCGGTCCGCGACACCGTGCGGCGGTGGGCGCGGGACCGGGTGCTGCCGTACGTCGCCGAGTGGTACGAGGCCGGCCGGCTGCCCGCGATCCGCGAACTCGCCCGCGAACTGGGCGCCATCGGCGCGCTCGGCATGCCGCTCACCGGCTACGGGTGCGCGGGCGCCAGCGCGGTGCAGTACGGGCTCGCCTGCCTGGAACTGGAGGCCGCCGACTCCGGCATCCGCTCGCTGGTCTCGGTGCAGGGCTCCCTCGCGATGTACGCCCTCCACCGCTACGGATCGCAGGAGCAGCGCGAGCAGTGGCTGCCGTCGATGGCCGCAGGCGAGGTGATCGGCTGCTTCGGCCTCACCGAGCCCGACCACGGCTCCGACCCGGCCGGCATGCGGACCCGGGCCCGGCGCGACGGGTCCGACTGGGTGCTCGACGGACGCAAGATGTGGATCACCAACGGCTCGGTCGCAGGCGTCGCCGTGGTGTGGGCGCAGACGCCCGACGGCGTGCGCGGCTTCGTGGTCCCCACCGACACCCCGGGCTTCTCCGCCCCCGAGATCCACCACAAGTGGAGCCTTCGCGCCTCGGTCACCAGCGAACTGGTGCTGGACGGCGTACGGCTGCCGGCCGACGCGGTGCTCCCCGGGGCGGCCGGCCTCGGCGGCCCGCTGAGCTGCCTCAACCACGCCCGCTACGGCATCGTCTGGGGCGCCATGGGCGCGGCCCGCAGCTGCTTCGAGGCGGCGCTCGGCTACGCCAAGGAGCGCGAGCAGTTCGGGCGTCCCATCGGGGGCTTCCAGCTCACCCAGGCCAAGCTCGCCGACATGGCACTCGAACTGCACAAGGGCATCCTGCTCGCCCACCACCTGGGCCGGCGGATGGACGAGGGCACCCTGCGCCCGGAACAGGTGAGCTTCGGCAAGCTCAACAACGTGCGCGAGGCGATCGACATCTGCCGCACCGCCCGCACCGTCCTGGGCGCCAACGGGATCTCGCTCGAGTACCCGGTGATGCGGCACGCGACCAACCTGGAGTCCGTGCTCACCTACGAGGGCACGGTCGAGATGCACCAGCTGGTGCTGGGCAAGGCGCTCACCGGACTCGACGCGTTCCGCGGGTAGGGCTGCCGCCCCGCCGCGAGGGTCCGGTGAGGGCCCTGCTCAGTTCTGGTTGAAGTCACTTGCCGTAGCGCAGAGACGGGCCCCCACCAGCGGCTTAGCCGCCAACGGGGGCCCGTCGCACGCCTACTGGGCCGTCTGTGGGCCGTGAGGCTTTTGAGCGGCGGCCCGGTACACCTCATCCACCGCCTTGCGGGTGCGGCTCTCGCTGCTCGGCATGAGGTGCGTGTACGTCCGCAGGGTGAAGCCCGGGTCCGAGTGCCCGAGGTACTGGCTCAGTGCCTTGATGTTCTCCCCGGCGTCCAGGAGGACCGACGCGTAGAAGTGCCGTAGGGCGTGCATGCCGTCCTCCCGCGATGACTTGGGTGACTGGCCCCGCTCAGGCTTCGGCAGCACGCCCGCGGCCACCAGAGCTGGCTTCCACGTGTTCGAGTTGAAGTCGTTCCGGCGGATCACCTTGCCCGCCCCCGTGGTGAAGAGCAGCCTCTTGGTCACCAGGGGCCCGCCGGGAGTGAGCCACGGCAGGGTCACTTCGGCCGGCGGGAACTGCTTTGCATGAGCCTTGAGGATGTCGCCCACCTGCTCGGGTAGGGGCACGTCCCGGAGCTTGCCGCCCTTGGGCGGGGCGAAGAGCAGCTTGCCCCGCACGAACTTCACCTGATAGCCCACGTGCAGCCAACCCGTGCCGAACCCAACCTCATCGACGGGCAGGCCGAAGATTTCGCCCTGGCGAAGTCCGCACCCGGCGCCGAGGTCCGCCATCGCCTGATAGCGCTCCGGGAGCGCGGTCCGTACGGCGAACACGCGAGCGGCGGCCCACGGCCGTACGCGTCCCGGGGCAGGCTTTGGGGCCCGTACCGAGTCGGCACGGCATGGGTTCTTGGCAATCAGCCGGTCATCGACGGCGGCCGTCAGAACGGCCGATACGCTGCCGAAGATGACCCGGCGGTACGAGGTTGCCGGAATGGCGTCTTCCAGCTCACGGGACCACGCGCGAATGTGCTCCGGCTGGAACGCCCCCAGCGGGCGGGAACCGATGTACGGGAAGGCGTGCAGCCTGAGCTGAGACTCCACGGCTGAGCGGGTGGCGATGTCGCTCGTCTGGGCTGCGATCCACCGTTCCGCGTACTGCTGGAACGTGGTGCGGCTCGCCTTCGGGTCGATGTACTGGCCCCGCTCCATGTCCGCTTTCGTCTGTGCGAGCCAGGCTTCGGCGAGGCGTCGTTGGCGGTCCGGGAACCCTTTGGACTTCTCCTTACCGTCGGGCCCGATGTAGCGGGCCCGGTAGCGGAGACCAGTCCCGTAGCGGTCCGTCTTCACCTTGACGGGCTTCCCGTCAGGGCCGGGTTTCGTCGTGTACCAGCGGTCTTGGATGTGGCCTGCCATAGGTGATGCCTTCCGTGAGCGCGGAAAGGGGGACGGCCGCGGGTCGCGGCCGTCCCCCTTGGGGATTGGCGTGGTGAGTTGTTCAGGCGGCGTCGGCGTTCATCTGCTGGTTGACCCAGCGCTGTACGGCTGTGGGGTCGTAGCGGATGTGCTTTCCGACGCGGAACCCAGGCGGTCCGGTGTGCTTCTTGCGCCACTGGTAGACGGTTTCCTTGGGCACGTCGAACATTTCGGCGATGTCGTCGGCGGTGAGGTACCGGTCCGGCAAGCCTCCGCGAAGGGTGGCGCGGGGGTCGGGTTGAGCGGAACGGGTTCGGCTCATGGGGTTCCTCGAAGGTTGGGTCAGGCTGCATGTGTCCGAGGTTCGGATTTCTGCGTCACAGCGTCACGTGCGTCATTTAGGCCCGTGACCTGCGGTTTTGTGTGACGCGGCGGGGCGGGGCTGCGTCACCGCTGCGTCACGCGGTGCGTCACGGCGTGACGCAGGTGACGCAGGATGACGCAGAGATTTCCGTCTGCGTCACGCCCTTTGCCGCAGGTCAGAGGCCGTATTTCAAGATCGCGTGACGCTGTGACGCAGACTCTCCCTACTTAGGAAAAAAGAAGGGGTGTCTGTAGTGGTCGGGTGCGCCTTCAAGCGTGAAGAAGGAGCCGCTGCGCGGCGCGACCTTTGGGCGGCCCGTGGGGCCGAACAGCAAGAGGAGCACCACGGCGCCGCAGCGGCGGTGGTGCTCTTCTTGCTTGTCCGCCCGAACAGCGGTCAGAACGCGGCCTGTTGCTCGGGTGGGGGCGGTCCGGGCGGGCGGACCATTTCGAGATAGCGACCCTCGCGGGTGCGGCCTGCGTCGATGAGCACCCCCCGGGCGGCAAGGGTGGGTTGGAGGCGTTTGAGGCGGTCTGAGAGGACTTTTCCGGTCGTCGGCCACCCTTTAGGAAGGGGACGGGTCTCCTCGCCGCTGTAGAGGCGACTGAGGGCTTGCAGCCACTCCGTGGACGTCATCCGCTCTTCCGCGCCCGGGGCGAGGGTTTCGGCGTAGCCAAGGACGGTCTGTGCGAGCAGATCGCCCTCGATCACGTCGTCGTTCAGGTCGTCCAAGGTGGCCCGGTACGCGGCCAGCGCTCCGAGACCGGTTGCCGTGTCGAGTTGCGCGCACAGGTGGGCGAAGTCGGCCATGCGCAGGTCCGTGGGGGTCTCTGCAGTGGCGGCGCGGACCTTGACGGTCAGGTCCAGGAGCGAGCCGAGCACGACCGGCAGAGCCTCCGCGTAGTCCGCCCACAACTCCGCTTCGGTCCGTCGGACGCCGGGCCGGTCCAACCGCAGGGGAAGGAGGCGTTCGGCGAGGTCGGGGCGGATGACTCCCACGTCGATGCCGGTCAGCAGCAGCGGCCGGCGGTAGCCGACGCGGAAGACGTCCCCGTCGGTGAACAGCGCCCGCTTGACGTTCTCCGCGCCGGTCACGATGCAGCACATGGCGTCGGACAGGTCCGGCGTCATGTGGGACAGGTTGTCCAGCGCCGTCACCCAACCGGCAGCCACGGCCGCGATCAGGTTTTCCTCATCCTTGGGCGCCCGGCGCAGGTCTCCGCTCATGCCCTCGATGATCCGAACGAGCATCCGGCCGCCGGTGGACTTGCCGGCGCCCTGCGGCCCGGTGAGGAACGGCGCGGGCACCGGAACCGAGGGTCCGAGGCAGCCGATCAGCCACGCGATGGCGAGGCATTCGGTCTCGGGGGTGGCGAAGTTGCACAACCGCAGAAGCAGGTCGATTCCCTTGCTGTCGGTGTCCTTGGCCGGCAGGGGGAGTTCTCCGGTGAGCTGTGTGCGCCGCCAGCACACTTCGCGGGGGTCGGGGGTGAGGATGTCCCACCCGGTGGGGTGGATGCGGACCGACTGTCCGTCGTCGCGTCCCAGGTCCAGCCAGGTGGCGCCGTCGAATCCGGGGGCCACGCGGATGTGCACGGCGTGCGTGTCCTCATACAGCGCAAGCGCCTCGATCAGGTCCAGCGCCTCTTTCAGCGCGGTGCCGTTGAAGACGCCGCGACCGTCGCGGAACAGGCCGACCATGAGTTCCTGCCGGTGGCTGCCGGTGGTGCCCTGCGACCGGATCGGACGGGCCACCGGGTGCCCGTTCTTCTGCGCGTACACGGTCCCGTCGGCGGTGCGGAAGTACCGGAAGTGCGATTGCGCGTACTCCGCGATGACCTCGCGCGCGGGGTTCTTCTCGTCGTCCGACACCGGTCACACCCCCAATCGGGTTCGGGCGTTGGTCCACGCGTCGGTGCAGTGCCGGACGCTCTCGCCCTTGGCCTGCGCAGCGGCGAACAGCCGCGCCATGTGCGCGTCGGTCAGGCACCCGCACCGGCCGTGCGCGGACAGCACCGCGAGGAACGTCCGGTAGACCGTGGCATGCACCCCACCGGCCGCGCCCGTGATGGCCTGCTCGGCCATCGTGATGCCCCGTTCCAAGTAGGAGGGCGTGCGGTGCCGGCAGACTCCGCCCGCGGCCGGTGCAGACGCGGCCACCGGCCGGACCGGGACGGGTGCTTTCACGACCAGCGCCCGCACGGCATCGGGCAGGGCGGCCATGCTGCCGGTGCCGGGACCGAGCCAGCGTGCGTAGGCCATGGTCGACTTGATGTCGACGCCGGGTCGCACGGCGTTGGCGGACTGCATGACGCCGCGGTAGAGCCAGTGTTCGCCGCGTGTCGTGGGCAGGGCCCGTGTGGCGGGCAGCGTCTCGCGTGCCCACGCGATGGCCGTTGCGTTGTCGAGGTCCAGCACGGTCAGGCTTCCACCGCCGGGGTGGTATGCCAGCGCCGCGGCGTCCAGCCATGCCCGCGTCCACGCCGGGGAGGACACGACACGGGAGTCGGTGGTCGCGGCGGCCCACCCGTGGCACGGCGCGGGGCACGCACACGGGCCCGGGGTCTTCATGTTCGGCCTGCCGCCGCACGCGTTGTGCGTGCATGCGGGGCAGTTGGCGAACGGTACTTTCCCGGCGCGCAGGGGAAGCACGGGCAGGCCGCCGGACGCGACACGGAGGGCGGTGCGCAGGTGGTCGCTCATGCTGCTGCCCCCATCTCTGTCGCGGCGAGGAAGGCGCGGCCGATGTAGGTGGTGTAGGCGGGTGGGATGCACTCGCGGATGCCGTCGCGGTTCATCCACGGCACGTCCATGGCGGCGCGGGCCTGGTCGACGCCGGAGAAGTTTCCGACGTACTGGCCGAACCAGCCGTCGGGGACGGGGCGGCCCATCTTGGCCTGCGGCGCGAGGTGTTGCGGGTGCTCGGGCGGGGTGAGGGTGAAGCCTCCGCCTGTCTCGAAGTACCGGTGCCGGTAGGTGGCGATGCCGAACATCGCCCCGCACAGCATCACCGGGGTACGGAGCTTGGGCACTGCCCCTCGGACGTTCTCCATCACCCACGGCCGCCCCGTCGCTTCGAGGGCGGCGCGGGTGGGCGCGATGAGGTCGGGGTGGTCCCGTCCTTGGATGCGCTGGCACTCGGAGTCGTGCTGGCACGGCGGAGAGGCGTGGATGAAGTCGAACTCCGCGCCGTGGGCCAGGATGTAGGCGATGGCGTCGCCCTGGATGAACCGGTAGGGGTAGCGGGGCTGGGGGTTGAGGTCTATGCCGGTGACGTCGAAGCCGGCCAGCTTGTACCCGGCGGCGGCGCCGCCCTGGCAGCAGAACGCGTCCAGCAGACGCGGCCGGATCGGCCGTCGCGGGATGGTGGTGGGTTGGGTCATGCTGGGGTTTCTCCTGTTCCTTCGGGAGCGGTGAGGGAGCCGGGACGGCCGCAGTTCTTTGGCGAGATGTGGCGGCCGTCCCGGGCGGATCTACAGCCCTGTCGGGGACCCGGATGCGATCTCCGGGCGCCCGGCCGCCGTGACGACAGCCGGGTCGTAGCCGGGCAGGGCGGCGCGGGCGGTCATGGCGGCGGTCAGGGCGTTGGCGTAGGCGGCGCCCTCGCGGGCGGTTTCGACCTGCGCGCGGGCGCGGATGACTTCCACGGTTTCGACGTGGTGCTGCGTCTCGCGGCGGGCCTGCGTCGCCCGCTCGTACGCGATCCGCTCACGTCGCTCCGCCCGGGCCTGGCGGAAGACCAGGACGTAGGACAGCACGGTGGCGACCGACCAGAGCAGCAGGGGCAGGGGAAGGCCGTCGGAGTAGGCGGCCACTCCGGCGGTGGCCAGGGTGCCGGCTGCGGTGAAGCCGATGCTGGCGGCGGTGCTGTCGCCGTTCTCGCCGGTGGCCAGGGCGCGGCCGGCGAACGCGGCGCCGACGGCGAGCACGCTCATGACGGTGGCGTCGCCGATGGAGTGCTGCGCGCCGTGGGCGTTCCAGATCCGCGCCAGGATCAGCACGGTTGAGGTGGCCACGGCGGGTGCGGCCTTGGGTGCGGCGTCGGCGAGCCAGTGCCGGTGCACGATCGGCTCGTTGACGCCGGCCGGGGTGTAGGGGTTCATGGTGGCGGTTCCTTCCTTGGGGTCAGCCGCGTATCTGGGCAAGGGTGTGGGCGGCGCCGGTCATGAACTGGTCGACGGGTCCGGCCAGGCCGGACGACGCGGCGTAGAAGCCGAAGAGGAACACCACGGCGGCGGCCACGATGTTGGTGGCCTTGGAGCGGACGGCGAAGAACGAGCCGACGCCGAAGAGCAGCACGGCGGACAGGGACAGGACCATGACGGGGTCTCCGATCCGGGAGTCAGCGGGTGCCGCGGGTGTGGGTGCGGCGCCAGGCGTTGTAAAGGTGGCGTCCGCGGCGTATGCGGATGCCGTGTCCGCCGCAACGGCGGCAGACCTTCCCGCGCCGGACCTTGCCGCGGCGGTTGGTCTTGATCAGGTGGCCGATGCCGTCGCACTTGCGGCAGCGCGCGAACGGCTGCGCCGCACACACACCGATGTAACCGACAGTGACGACCAGGAGGAGTGCGCTAGCAAGCTCAGGGAGGTTCACCAGGGTCTCCAGGGCAGGTTTTCGGGGTTTCCGCAGGTCAGTCGCTAGTTACTAGCGACCTGCTCAGGTAGCGGATGGGTCGCTAGCGAGGTTGCTAGGTCTAGCGAGGTGACTCGCTAGACCTAGCAACCGTCCGGGCTACTTGCCGGCCCGGTTCTTGTTGCGCTGAGTGATGGCGTCGATGATGTGCTGCCGCTCGATGCCGCGGCGGTTGGCGCCCTTGCCGGCCTCGGTCTTGCCCCACACCTGGTCCGTGGCGATGCCGTAGGGCTTCAGCGCGGCGGCCAACTGGTCGGCCTTCGCGCGGCCTTCCAGCGCTGCCCAGTCCCCATACGCAGCCTCGTTGAGGACGGCCAGGCGGTCCACGATGGTCTCGGACCACACCTTGGTCTCCGCCTTGCCCAGCACCATCGCCACGTCGTCCAGGATGGCGTCCGCGCTGCGCACGGTCGCCTTCTCGCCGGCGGCATCCCCGGTCAGCGTTCCCTCAGCCTCGCGCAGGGCGTTGGCCCTGGTCAGGACGGCTTCCGCGTCCCGGCCGTCGGCGAGGTAGGTGCGGACGATGCCGGCGTCGTCGGTCATGCCCTTGAGGATGCCGACGCCCTTGTGGGACTTCAGCAGCCGCGAGGCGTCCAGCCCCTCCGAGTAGGACCCGGCACCCAGCACCACATCCGAGACCTGCCAGGACCCCACCCGCAGGGAGAACCGGCCCTGGCACTGGTCGCGGAGCTTGGGCGGGCACGCGGTGTCGTCGGGCTTCTGCGTGGAGAGCATGACGCTCACGCCGACGGCGGGGGCGACGCGTGCGAGGTAGACCAGCAGGTCGAGGATGACCTGCCCGTAGACGGGGTGCTGGAGGTATTCCTGCACCTCATCGATCACCACGAGCGTCAGCGGCATGTTCAGCTTCTTGTCCCGGGACAGTTCCGGGGTGAGCTTGCCCTCGGGGCAGATGTGCAGCGGCAGTTCAGAGAGCCGGTGGTAGCGGTCCTCGACATCGCCCTTGAGTTCTTCCAGGGCGGCCACCAGGTGTTCCACGGGGTCGATGCCGTTGCGGGGCACGATGCCGAAGCCGATCCGGTGCGCGACCAGCGCGAACTTCCGCCAGTCCGGCGACGCTTTCCCGTCGAACACGATCAGCCGGACGTAGGGGTCCAGGGCCGCGGCCAGCGCGATCGTCCGCGCGGAGAACGTCTTGCCCTGCCGGGGCACGGCGCCGACCAGGAACGACAGCCACAGCATCGTGGCCATCACCGGGTTGCCCCGCTCATCGACACCCCAGGGGAAGGGCTGCCAGAAGTCCACCCGCGTTGCACCCAGCAGAGGCGACTTGCCCGCCGGCACGGCGAGCGGATCGCGGTCGGCGATCCACATCGACACCCGCCGCTCACTGGTCAGATCCGGATCGAGGAAGAGCTGTGTTGCGGCGATGTCGATGCCGGACGCCAGCGATTGACGCTTGGCCAGCGCGTCCTTGAACGACTTCCCGTAGGGCAGGTCGACGATGACGCGCCATCCGTCGCCGTCCCGGCCGATCGGACGCGGGAACGCGATCCCGGTGTCCTTGCCGGTCAGACCTGCCGCAGCGTAGGCGCGGGTGATGATGTCGGAGGACAGCTTGCGCTTGCGGAAGGTCACCTTGGCCCGGTCGATCAGCGGCCGGTCGGCCGGCGCCCCGGCGACACCGAGGGTGGTGGTCAGGGTGGCGATGGCCAGCAGCAGCATCCACGTGGGTGCCATCACCCACAGCGCCAGCGCAGCGATCAGACCGACCACGCCCACCAGGCCGGCGATGATGCCGCGCAGCCGCACCCGGTCGTCCCGCACCGCGGAAAGGCGCAGGTACTCACCGGCGTCCTCTGCCGCGACGGCCGCGGCCCGCAGGGGCTTGGCTTCGTAGTCGAACACCCAGTGCCCGGCGGCCGTCGACCACCGCCACACCCCGCGCGGGGCGTAGGCGAGCAGCTTGGGCGTGTAGATGCACGGGATGCGCACCGCGTGGTACCCGATGACGGTTCCGTAGTGCCGCACGGCCCACTTGCGGACCGCTTTGCGCTGGTCAGGGAGCTTCACCCACTCCGGGATGACCGGCTGACGCGCCTTGTCGTGCTCCGCCATCCACTCCGCCACGGACGGCGGGTAGACCTGCCGCGGCGGGTCCACCGGGGCGCCCTCGGTCACCTCTGCGGTTTCGTCGTCGGTGTCGGTGTCGTCGGGCAGGTCGGCCTGCCACTCACCGGGCTTGACCTCCCCCGGCGCCAACGGCTCCCCGCCGGCGGTGCGCTTCTTGAACGGCAGCACGGCCGCCGTGTTCTGCTCGGTGTCGTCCGGATCGGCCTCGGGCGGCCTGCCCGGCTGGTCAAAGTCGTTGATCTCAGACACGGTTGGTCTGCTCCTCATCTCAGGAGGTCAGGGGCACAGGGAGGGGGTCCGGCCGCGGCTTTGGACGGTGGCGGCCGGACCCCCGAAAAGCAGGGACGCGCTGATCAGAGAGCTATCGGGCCTTGTTCTGGCGCTCGCGGGCGCCGTCGATGATGCGGTCAATGCGCTTGAGCTGCCGGGTGGTGAGCTGGCCCTGGCGGATCGCGGCCATACCCGTGATGCGGGCAATGGCGGCGGCCTCGCGGGCGGTCAGCGGCGGGTCATCTCGGTGGGTGCGGATCACGCGTTCTCCCAGGTCAGTACGGTTCAGGCGACGCGCTGTTCTTCGGGGTATGCGCACGGCACGCACATGCCGAGGGAGGTGGGCAGGACGTATCCGGCATCCCGCCGGCAGGTCGGGCAGGTACGGCGGGCGCGCATCGCCGCGGCGAGCGCGGCCCACCGGCCGGCCGTCATGGGACGCACCGGCAGGGCCAGGTCAAGGCGGAACAGCCACGCCACGCGGATCTCCCCGCGGGCCTTCCGTGAACGCCACATCAGTTGCGCGGCAACCGGCTGACCGCCCGGCCGAAGCCCCCGGGTACGGAGTTGGCGGCGGGTGGCGTAGCCGTCCGGCGCGCACCCCAGCGGGAAGGTGGGGATGCCGTAGCGGGCGCCGGTCGGGTCGTAGAAGCGGCTCATGCCGCCGCAAGCCCGGCCCGCTCAGCCCTCAGCGTGTCGCGCAGCAGCCGGGCCTTGGCCGGCGCCGTGCGCAGCGCCTTGCGGATCGCCTCCGCCGTCAGGTCCCCATCGGCCCAGTCCGCCGTCACCTTCCGCGCCTGGCTCAGGAGTTCTTCCGGAGATCGGGTCGGCCGGGGCGATCGGGCCGCCGCCGGTACCGGACCGGTCGGCCGACGCCGCGGCCCGGCCGCGGGGAGGGGAACCGGGCGGGCGGCAGGCTCCGAGTCGCCCGACTCGACAGGCTCTTCCGGGGTCGATTCCCGCAGGTCACTACTCGACTGATTTGCGGTGCCCTGCTGAGATTCCTCCTGGTTTGCGTCCACGTCCGCGGCCGTCGGCTCGGGGGTACCGGTCGGGGTGTCCGGGGTCGACTCGATCGCGGGTGCGGCGGTGGTGAACATCGCGGCCAGTGCGGCGTCTGCGCCGGTGGTGACGCGCTCGCGCTGCACCTCCAGCAGCCGCAGACCCAGCGCGTAGTCCCCGACACCGACCTTCCGCGCCAGCTTCCACGACGCGCGGTCCGCCTTCGCCTTCACCTTCGCATCCGGGTGGTTGGCGGCAACGGCGCGCTGGTAGGCCAGCTCCCGCACCACGGCCGCGGCCTTGGCTTCTGCTTCGGCGTCCCGGCCCTCCTGGTGAACCACGATCCGCCGGGCCAGGAACGCCATGCCCTCCGCCGAGACGCACATGCCCATCGGGGTGATGGCATAGATGGCGATGCGCCCGGGGTCCTGCGCAGCGGACGCGGCCATCACCGACGCCGCGGCCGGCAGCGCCCACAGGCCCAGCCGGATCACGCGCGGAGAGGACTGACCCAGCATGGTCAACCCCATCAGCACCAGCGCCAGCACCGCCGTCGCACCCTCACCAGCGGCGACCGCACCCATCGCGGTGCCGCTGCCGTAAGCGCGGGAGATGTTGGTGAACGTGCCGCGGCCGCCGAAGAACGCGGTACCGAGCATCGGCAGGAACGCAGCGGCAAGGACGATGCCCTGCGCCTTGGTCAGCTTGGTCCGCGTCGCCATCACGCCGCACCCCCCGCCGGGAGTTCCCGGGCGGTGTTGGCCAGCGCGCGGCGGGCGGCCATCAGCCGGTTGTGCGACCGGCGCAGGCGCCGCCGGTCCAGGTCGGTCGGGCGCCGGTCCAGCAGGGAAATCCGCACGTCCAGCAGTTCCACCTCCGCCAGAACCACCGGCATCTCGTGTTCGAGCGCGGCCAGTTCGGCGTCGGTGGGCTCGGTGATGTCGGCGGGCAGGCCGGCGGTGGCGTCCTTGGTCCAGTTGTGGGGCAGCATGGGGGTACTCCTGTTTCCGGTTGCGGGATCAGAGAGCCGGGACGGCCGCAGTTCTTTGGCGAGATGCGGCGGCCGTCCCGGGCGGATCAGAAATGGGCGATGACCAGGGCCGCGACCAGCAGCCACAAGTGATGGAAGGACTGGTCCAGCGCGTAGGCGCCGGTCCCCAGCGACGGGTTGTCATCCCGCCCGGTCCGCGGTGCACCGAGCCGGTAGAAGTCGCTCTTACCGGTGAGCCGGGCCAGCCACGCCAGCGTGGTGCGCCGGTCGGCCCACCAGTGCGCCGCAGCGTCCACCGCCAGGCCCAGCGCCACGGCCGGCGCCGACAAGCGCAGGTCCAGCAGCACCGCGACCGGCAGCAGCACGGCCAGCTTGGTCAACGTCAGCGTGCCCACGTGCCGGGCATCGGCCAGACGTCCCGGCCAGCCGGGATGCCCCTTGGCCAGCGCCTGCATGTGGGTCTGCACCCAGTGGTCACCGATGCTGTGGGCGACGAACAACGCCGCAAAGACTGCGGCGAAGGTGGAAGCATCCATACGGAAAACTCCTGGTAGGAGGGCTGAAGGGAGAGAGTGAGTGAGTGCCCCGGGCCGCATTCGATGCGGCGCCCTTCACGGCTGGTTGCCGGGGCGGTGGTGGATGGATCTCAGCTACGCGTGGACCTGCTCGCCCCGGAGAGATCCCTCCCAGGGGTCGTCGCTGGCCAAGGTCAGCCACGCGGTGTTTTGAGCCGGCTGCGTGTCCCATGTACGGGCCGCCGTCTTAAGAGCGATCCGAGGTGTCAGGGCGCGAGCCCCTTCTCTGCCAGCTGGTCTCCAGTCGCCTCGGCCGGTGCGGTCACGGCCGTTGAGCTGCGCTGAATCACGCTCTTGAGTTGTCCGGCACTCGTGCGGATCAAGGACCCGTACGAGAGGTACATGTACTACCTGTTCCTCATCATGGAGAGGGAAGTTCGCTCCGTCAAGCCCTTCGGCTTCGTGGAGTTCGGCGAGCCCCTCGCCGCGACGTACCTACAGATTGCCGCCAGCCTGCGCGACGTTCGACTCCGTACCTGTACGGCTCGGGTCCTTCTTGGCTAGCGTGAAGTCGTACCAAGTCGTCCCGGATAGACGGAGGTTGACGTGGCAAACGAGCGACTGCGCGGCGCAATCGTGGACTTAGGCATGACGCTCGACGAGGTTGCGGACAACCTCGGGGTGGCCGCCAAGACCGTCGAGCGCTGGATCAACGATCCAGAGCGCAAGCCCTATCGGCGCTTCCAGTACGCCACCGCGTCCCTGCTGAAGTGCGAGGTCTCCTACCTGTGGCCGGACGAACGCACCTCGGCCGAGGTCACCGCATCCGGCAACGCGGAGTTGATCCGGCTGTACCCGCACCGATCCGTCGTGATGCAAACGCTCTGGACAAACCTGTACTCCAGGGCGACACGCCAGTTCGATGTGCTGGTGTACTCCGGGTTCTGGCTCACCGAAGACGCTTCCTTCCACCGCATCGTGAAAGAGAAGTCCGCCGCCGGCGTCCCGATCCGGTTCATGCTCGGAGAGCCCAGTTCCCAAGCTGTAGCCGTGCGCGGTGAGGACGAGGGCATCGGCGTGACGATGGCCGGGAAGATCCGGAACGCTCTCACGAACTACGGCCCGCTTTTCGGGCTGCCCGGGGTCGAGTTCCGCCTACACGACACCACGCTCTACAACTCGATCTACCGGGCCGATGACGAGTTGCTGGCCAACGGCCATCTCTACGGCGTGGGCGCCTACATGGCGCCCGTCCTGCACCTGCGCCGTGTGCCGGGCGGCGAGTTGTTCGACGCCTACGCTGAGAGCGTTGAGCGCGTCTGGCAGACGGCTCGCCCGATCTCCTCGCCCGCCGATTGGGAAGGCACTCACTGAATGAGCCGCATCGACTACTTCCGGGACCCGAACGCGCCCAAGGCGAACTCCGTGGTGCCGTCTGTCACCACGGTTGTCCAGGACGGCGCCGGCCGACTGCTGCTCATCCACAAGACGGACAACGACCTGTGGGCGCTGCCCGGTGGTGGCCATGACATCGGCGAGCGCATCACCGACACCGCGGTCCGGGAGGTGTTGGAAGAGACCGGGATACGGGTGAAAGTGGACAACATCGTCGGGCTCTACACCGATCCCGAGCACGTGCTCGCGTACGACGACGGAGAAGTCCGGCAGCAGTTCTCCATCTGCTTCCGCGCCCACCCTGTGGGCGGCTCTCTGCGCACCAGCAGCGAATCCAAAGAGGTCCGCTGGTTCGACCCAGCGGACCTTGACGGCTTGGACATTCACCCGTCGATGATGCTGCGCATCCGGCACGGCCTAGACAAGACGCGGCGAGAACCCTACCTCGGCTGACCGCTGGTCGACGCCTGCGCCAGCCGCTCCTCCACGCGCCCGGCCGCCGCGTGAATGTTAGGGGCGGCTCGCTGGATGAAGCGACCGACCACTGTGTCCGGGCCGTATCGCTGCACGATCTCACTGACGCGATCGGCCGACGTCGTAGGCGTTCCGTCCGGCGTCGTCGTCATGTCGCAGTACAGCAGCGCGTCCACCAGGTCCGGGCGCTCAAGCTCGAACTCGCTTTCCAGCTCTGGGCGCAAACCGCGTTCCTCGGCTTCCAGGAGGGCGCAAGAGTGATGCGCAACGAGACGGATGACCCGTTCGTCAGCCCCTTCCTGGCTCCGGAGGAAGCGGGCGCCGTCCAGGGGGTGAAAGCCGGTGGCGGCGATGGCCGGCGAGTAGCCGACATCGTGCAGCACGGCGGCGGCTTCCAGTAGCTCCGCATCGCCACCCAGGATCGGGCTCAGCGAACGGGCCCGCTCAGCAACTCCGAGGGAGTGCACCCAACGGCGCGGCAACGGCTCAGACAGCATCGCTTCAGAGAGCGAGTACGCCCACTCAGTCAGTCCCATGTCGGCCAAGGCTACGGCCGGGAGGTGGGAGTGGGGAGAGCCCGTACCGTGCGTCCCTTGCCATGAACCGTGGCAAGCAGGCCGTTTCCCTCCATCTGGGCAAGCACACGGCGCACCGCGGTCCGCGAGGCTCCGAACCGCTCACACAGCTTCGCTTCCGACGGATACGTGTCGCCCACGGAGAGAGATTCCTCCACGAGCAGGTCTGCCATGAGTTCCGTTAGGGAACGTCGGTCTCCGCCGCGGACGACGCGCCAGCCGATACCCGGAGCGGACGCAACGACACCGTCGGCCTCCAACACTTTCAGAGCACGACGGACCGTGTTGCGGGAGACGCCGTGTGAACTCATGAGAGCAGCCTCCGACGGCAGGACATCGCCAGCGCCCCCAGATTCGATCTGCCGACGCAGAGACTCAGAGACCTGCAAGTACGTACCTCGCGGACTGGCCTGTGGCACGTGACCTCCCTTTTCCGGTCGTCAACGGCAGTACCAGCTTCCCACGACTCGACCGAAGGCCAGAACCAGGATGGCTGGGGGCTCCGCCCGGAGCCCTTTCGGAGCGAGGCCAAAACACTGAAAGTAGTGCACAGCCCTGCACGCCAATGGTACATTCGGTGCACAATATGAGCTTATAGGTGGAGTTATCTTATGCCGAAAATGCCCAGCAATGCACAGACGCTGATCATGCGGATCTTTGGCGCTTGGAAGGAGGAGAACCTGCCTACGGTCGACGGAGGAACTGCCTTCGAGATATTTGCATCCGAGTTGGCGTTGCGGCCGTTTGGGTTGGGGCTTGAGGACATCGAAGCAGGAATCGCGGGAGGTGGGCAGGACGGCGCCATCGACTCAGTCTATGTCTTTTTCGATGACACACTTCTAGATGAAGACTCAGACGTTGTTTCGGAGGCGAGTCGCCCTGCCGATTTCGGCCAGGATAGGAACCTGGAACTTTGGGTCGTGCAAGCCAAGCGGACGCCGAGTTTCGCTGAGGAGGTGGCGGAAAAGATCGAGAATACAATGCGACGACTGCTAGACCTGTCGCTATCACTGGAAGACCTCGCCGTTTTGTACAATCCCACACTACTCGCACGCTTCGGCGTCTTCCGTGATGCATGGGAAAAACTGCTCACGCGACGCCCTCGTATTAGCGTGAATGTAATTTATGCCGCTCCAGGAGACTCGCGCGACATCACACCTCAGTTTGAGGCAAAACTGCAGGCATTGAGGCAAGTAATTCTTTCTTCGGTTCCAGACGCGCGAACAATTTCGGTGGAACTTCTCGGCGATAAAGAGCTACTGGCGAGATACAACGAGCGTCCGCCTTACACCCTTGCCATGAACTATCAAGAAAGTGCCACGAGTGGACGGTCGCATGTGGCTCTCGTGAAGTTGAGAGACTACTATAATTTGATCGTTGATGAAAACGGTCGACTCCGCCGTCACCTTTTCGAGTGGAATGTCAGGGATTATCAGGGCAACGTCTCGGTGAATCAAGAGATCCGCCAATCCCTTACATCAACGGACAGCCCCGAGTTCTGGTGGCTGAACAACGGCGTCACACTACTTTGCAGCGAAGCCACCAGCACAGCTAAGACGTATTCACTGTCAAATATTCAGATCGTGAATGGTCTGCAGACCAGTCACGAAATCTTTGATGCGCTCAGGGGCGACCATACGACCGACACCGAGGAGCGCATGCTACTCGTGCGGATTATCGTCACTGGTGATGCTGCCACCAGAGATATGGTCATCAGGGCCACGAACCGCCAAACCGCGATCACAGACGCCTCTCTGCGCGCCACGGACGAGGTCCAACGCAATATCGAAGACTACTTTCTGACTCAAGGGTGGTACTACGACAGGAGGAAGGGATATTACAAGAACGACGGCAAGGACCCCGCCAAGATTGTAAGCATTCAGTTCGTCGGGGCATCGATCACCGCCATGGGGCTGGCTCGCCCCGATAAATCACGAGGAAAGCCTTCCTCGCTGCTTAAGAATGACGAAGACTACCGCCTGGTGTTCAATTCATCCATCGACCTGCAGACCTACCTTTGGGCCGCGAGGCTGCAACGGCAGGTAGACAATTTTATTCTGTCGGACGCCGCAGAAGCGAATGTGTCCCAGAAAAGCAACCTAAAGTTCCATCTATCCATGCTTATCGTAGAGCGGATGAATGGCAGTGCTGTTCGTCGGCCACAGCAGCTTCATCGACTAGCCGCAAGAAATGCCGCAGTGGACGAAGCTGAGATCAAGGTTCTGTTTGGGAATCTCAAGGAATGGTCTGTGGCCTACCTTGAACAAGAAGGCGTAATCCTGGAAAGAGCAACCAAGGCTCAGCGGTTCAGTGATTACCTGCTCAACCGCGCGCAGGAAGCTCGGGGCCCCGCTTCTTGACCTATTCATGCGCCGTCGCCGCCGGCAGAGGTCCCTAGGGATGGGTTTGCACCTCCATTGCCCTCGGTCAGTACGCTAGTCAGTTGGCCGAGGGATGGTGCAAAAAGGCTGTTCGAGGTTCCGTTCAACCGATACGCAACCGAGCCGTGGGTGGGGGGGGGGGGGGGGGCCCTGGGG
>NZ_JAZEWV010000040.1:0-64272 GCF_036353415.1 Actinacidiphila polyblastidii | reverse complement strand
CCCCCCCCGGCGGGGGGGGGGCGGCCCCCCGCCGTTCGCCGGTCAGGTGGCCGCGCGTACCCCGCGTCGCTCCCTCCCGGGTCAAGGAATGGCAACGATTTTCATATCCGACATCTCGATGGTGGAGTTGAAAGTCGTTTCCATTTAGCGTGGGGACCGCGAGCCAGTCCATCCAGCCCTCGGCGCCGGTCCCCGCCTCGCGGTCCGGCCCGGTCAAGGAGTCCCCGCGTCATGAAGGCCGTCCCGTCCCGTCCCGCGGTCCCCCGTCCCCCCGTCCGCCGCCCGCTGCGGGCGGCCGCCCTCTGCGTCGCCGCCCTGCTCGCCGCCGCGCCCCTGGCCGCCTGCTCGACGTCGTCCGCGCCGGGCTCCTCCGGCGCCTCGGACGACGGGAAGCCGGCCGCCTCCTCCGGCGGCGCGGGGGGCCACAGGACCATCAAGGTGGTGGCCGCGGAGAACTTCTGGGGGAGCATCGCGAGCCAGCTCGGCGGCAGCCACACCGAGGTCACCAGCATCATCGACAACCCCGAGGCGGACCCGCACGACTACGAGCCGACCGCCTCCGACGCGCGTACGGTCGCCGGCGCGCGGTACGCGATCGTCAACGGCGTCGGCTACGACGGCTGGGCGGGCAAACTGCTCTCCGCCAACCCCGCCGCCGGCCGCACCGCTCTCGAGGTCGGCGGCCTGGTGGGCGTCGAACCGGGCGGCAATCCGCATCGCTGGTACTCGCCGGCCGACGTCCACCAGGTCATCGAGCGGATCAGCGCCGACTACAAGAGGATCGACCCGGCCGACGCCGCCGACTTCGACCGGCTCAGGAACACCTTCGAGACACGCACCCTGGCCCCGTACGACCGGCTGATCTCCGCGATCAGGGCGGCGTACGCGGGCACCCCGATCGGCGCCTCGGAGTCCATCGTCAGCCCGCTCGCCGACGGGCTGGGGTTGAGGATGCTGACCCCCTACTCGTTCCTGAGCGCGATCAGCGAGGGCACCGATCCCACGGCGCACGACACGTCGCTGATCGACCGGCAGATCAGGGACAAGCAGATCAAGGTCTACGTCTACAACAGCCAGAACGCCACCCCCGACATCCAGCGGCAGGTCGGCGAGGCCGAGGCGGCGGGCATCCCCGTCGCGACGGTGACCGAGACGCTCACCCCGGCCGGCGCGTCGTTCCAGCAGTGGCAGGTCCGCGAACTGCGGGGCCTGAAGCAGGCGCTGGCGAAGGCCACCGGGAAGTGAGCACGGTGCGCCCTGCGGCACGGGCCGCCCGCGCGGCGGCCACCCACCCACCCGGAGCGCCGTCCGAGGCGTCCCAGCCGTCCCAGTCGTCAGCGCCGCGCTCGGTGGTCTCGCTCCGCGACGCCTCGGTGCGCGTGGGCGGACGCGTCCTGTGGTCCGGCGTGGACCTGGAGGTCGGTGCGGGCGAGTTCGTGGCCGTGCTGGGGCCGAACGGGGTGGGCAAGTCCACCCTGGTCAAGGCGCTGCTGGGGGTGCTGCCCGCGGAAGGCGGCCTGCGGGTGCTGGACCGGCCGCCCGGCCGGGCGGGGGAGCGGGTCGGCTACCTCCCGCAGCGGCGCAGCTTCGACCCCTCGCTGCGGATGCGCGGCCTCGACGTCGTCGGGCTCGGCTGGGACGGCGACCGCTGGGGCCTCCCCGCGCCGTGGACCGCCGGCCGGAAGGCGGCGCGCAGGCGCGTCGAGGAGGTGGTCGAGCTGGTCGGCGCGTCGGCGTACGCCCGGCGACCGATCGGACAGTGCTCCGGCGGTGAGCAGCAGCGGCTGCTGATCGCCCAGGCGCTCGTCCGGCGGCCGGAGCTGCTGCTGCTCGACGAGCCGCTGGACAGCCTCGACCTGCCGAACCAGGCCGCGGTCGCCGCCCTGATCGGGCGGATCTGCCGCGAGGAGGGCGTCACCGTCGTGATGGTCGCCCACGACGTCAACCCGATCCTGTCCCGGCTGGACCGGGTGGTGTACCTCGCCGAGGGCGGCGCGGTCTGCGGCACGCCCGCCGAGGTCATCACCTCCGAGACGCTCACCCGCCTGTACCGCACCCCGGTCGAGGTGCTGAGCACCTCCGACGGACGGCTGGTGGTGGTCGGCCAGCCGGAGGCCCCGGCGCACCACGCCGACCGCCACACCGGGCAGCGCACCGGGCAGCGCACCGAACAGGGAGGCGGGCGGTCGTGACGTCGCTGACCGTCCTGGCCGACGGCTCCGCGGGCTGGTCCTGGAACCTGCTGTCCGACGTGCGGGAGATGTGGTCGTACCCCTTCATGGTCAACGCCTTCCGCGCGGGCACGATCGTCGCGGTGGTCGCCGGGGTGACGGGGTGGTTCATGGTGCTGCGCCGGCAGAGCTTCGCCGGGCACACCCTGGCCGTCGTCGGCTTCCCGGGCGCCGCCGGCGCCGTCCTCGTCGGGGTCGGCGCGACCTACGGCTACTTCGCCTTCTGCGTCGCCGCCGCGCTCGTCATCGCCGCCGTCCCGCGCGGCGGCCGGGACGGCGGCGTCCAGGAGTCGGCCCTGACCGGCACGGTCCAGGCGTTCCTGCTGGCCTGCGGGTTCCTGTTCACCGCCCTGTACAAGGGGCTGCTCGGCGGCACGACCTCGCTGCTCTTCGGCAGCTTCCTGGGCATCACGACGCTCCAGGTGCGGGTGCTGCTGGCGGTCGCGGTCGCGGTGCTCGGGCTGCTGGCGCTCATCGGCCGGCCCCTGCTCTTCGCCTCGGTGGACCCGGACGTGGCCGCCGCCCGCGGCGTGCCGGTCCGGCTGCTGTCCACGGCGTTCCTCGTCCTGCTGGGCGCCGCGGCGGCCGGGACCAGCCAGATCACCGGCACGCTGCTGGTCTTCGCGCTGCTGGTGATGCCCGCGGCCACCGCCCAGGCGCTCACCGCCCGGCCCGCACGGGGGCTGGCCCTGTCGGTGCTGCTCGCCGTCGCGGTGACCTGGCTCGGACTGACCGTCGCCTACTACTCGCCCTATCCGGTCGGCTTCTGGGTGACCACCCTCGCCTTCGCCGGCTACCTGGCGGCCCGCCTCGCCGGGCCCATCGCCGACCGGCTGCCGCGGACCGCTCCCACTCCTGCGCCTGTGCCCGCACCCGCGCCTGTGCCCGCACCTGCGCCTGTGCCCGCACCTGCGCCCACGCCTGCGGATGGAGGCCGCGCATGACCTCCGCCGCGGACGCCGTGCTGGCGGCGCCCGGCTGGGCGCCCGCCCTCGGCCATCCCTTCTTCCAGCACGCCCTGCTGGCCGGCACCGGCATCGCCGCGGCGGCCGGCCTGGTCGGGTACTTCCTGGTGCTGCGCGCCCAGGTGTTCACCGGCGACGCACTCAGCCACGTCGCGTTCACCGGCGCCCTGGCGGCGCTCGCGCTCGGCGTCGAACTGCGGATCGGCCTGTACGCGGCCACGATCGGCGTGGCGCTGCTGCTCGGCGTGGTCGGAAAGCGCGGGCGGGCCGACGACGTGGCGATCGGCAACCTTTTCTCGTGGGTCCTCGGCCTCGGCGCGTTCTTCCTCACCCTCTACACCACCTCGCGCAGCGCCGGGAACGGCAACGCCGGTGTGGGCGTGCTGTTCGGCTCGATCTTCGGCCTGTCCGCCGGGCAGGCGGTGACCGCGGCGCTCGTCGGTGCGGGGATCTGCGTCGCGGTGGGAGTCGTCGCCCGTCCGCTGCTGTTCGCGTCGGTCGACGAGGCGGTGGCCGCCGCCCGCGGGGTGCCGGTCAGGCTGCTGGGCCTCGTCTTCCTGGCGCTGATCGGCGCGTGCGCGGCCGAGGCCACCCAGGCGGTCGGATCGCTGCTGATCCTCGGCCTGCTCGCCGCCCCCGCGGGCGCCGCCCAGCGGATGACCGCCCGGCCCTACGCGGCCCTGCTGCTGTCCGCGGGCCTGGCCGTCGCCGAGATGTGGGCCGGCCTCGGCCTGAGCTGCGCCGTCCCGCGGTTGCCGCCGAGCTTCGCCATCGTCGCCGCGGCCACCGCCGTCTACGCCGCCACCTTCGTCCCGGCCGGCGGCCGCCGCGCCCGCGCGGCCGCCGGTTGACGCCGCGGCCCCGTACTCCGCCCGGACCCGGGCCTCGGGCACAGCCGCGGCTGCGGGCCCGCGGTGCTGCAATGGACCCATGGCAGCGACCGCACCCTCGGACGTCAGCACCGATCTGATCATCGTCGGCGGAGGCCCGGCCGGATGCGCGGCGGCCCTGATGGCCGCGAGCGTCGGCACGCGCTCCCTCGTGGTCGAGGCGGACGCCCTGTGCGCGAAGCTGCGGCACATCAGGGTCGTCGGCAACGTCGTCGGCGGCCACTCCAGCGGCCCGGAGCTGGCCGCGGCCATCGCCGGCGACCTGGAGCGCAGTGGGCGCTGCGAGGCCCTGCTCGGCGTGCGTGCCACCAGGATCGACGCCTTCGAGGAGTACACCGCCGTGACCCTCGACACCGGCCGCAGGCTGCTCGCCCCGTACGCGGTCGTGGCGACCGGAGCGGGCCCGCTGCCCGTCGCGGACGCGCCGTGGCTGACGGTCGCCGACGGCGCGGCCGTTCCCACGCTCTGGGGCGCCGAAGCGGATGGCGACCGGCCGGGCCCGCTCCTGGTCCTCGGGGCCGACCGTCCGCTCGGTACGTTCCTGCGGGCGCATCCCGCGCTGGAGTCGGCGGTGCTGGTCGCGTACCCGCCGGGCGACGACCACAAGGCCGACGAGGTCCGCGACGACCGGCGCGTGGAGCTGCTGCCCGTGACGAGCCTCCTCGTACGGGCCGGCGGCGACGGGCGGTTCACCGTCGAGTGGACGGACCGCGGCGGCCGGCGCGGCGCCCGCACCGCGGGGTCCGCCTACCTCAACCTCGGCAGCGCGCCCGCACCTCCCGCGGGCGCCCTCGTCACCGACGGCGCCGGCTACTGCCCGCCGTCCCTCCAACACCCCCGCGTCCTGACCGCCGGCGACCTGCGCTCGCCCCGCTTCCAGCGCATCATGGCCGCGACCGGCTCCGGCGCCGAGGCGGCCCTGCGCGCCTACTACGCCCGGCAGGACGTGCCGACGGCGGGCGGGAGCGGCAGCGACAGGTAGCGGACACAGGTTCGGCCGCGTGTCCGCCGCGCCGTCGCGGACGCCCTGACACCCCCGGCGATACCCTCTCCGCAACGGCCTCGCTGTTGCGACCTTCTTGCGATAAGACCCGGCCGCGGACTAGTCTCTTTGCTGTTTTCGCTGATGGGCGCACCTTGGGGAGAGACATCGTGAGTGCCGACGTGTCCGCACAACCGTCGCTGGGCGAACGTCTGGGCGCCTTCCGGCGATCGCTGAGCCGCGAGGACCGCAGATCGCTCGGCGGGATGCTCGGCTTCATCGTGCTGCTCCACGTCGTCGGGTTCGGCGTGCTGTTCGGCCTCGTCGCCCCGAAGCACTACCACCTCGGCGGCGACCACCCGGTCTTCAACGTCGGCGTCGGCATCCTGGCCTACACCTTCGGCCTGCGGCACGCCTTCGACGCCGACCACATCGCCGCCGTCGACAACGCCACCCGCAAGCTCCTGACCGACAACGTCGAGCGTGAGGCGAAGGGCGAGGAGCCGGGCCGCCGGCCGCTGTCGGTCGGCTTCTGGTTCTCCCTCGGCCACTCCACGATCGTCTTCGCGCTGTCGTTCCTGCTCTCGGTCGGCGTGAAGGCGCTCGTCGGGCAGGTCGAGGACGACGACTCCACCCTCCACTCCGCGACCGGCGTCATCGGAGCCTCGGTCTCCGGGGTGTTCCTGTGGATCCTCGGCATCCTCAACCTCGCCGTCCTCGTCGGCATCATCAAGATCTTCCGCCGGATGCGCAGCGGCGACTTCGACGAGCAGGAACTGGAGGAGCAGCTCAACAAGCGCGGGTTCATGAACCGGTTCCTCAACGGCCTGACCAAGTCGGTCCGCAAGCCGTGGAACATCTACCCCATCGGCGTCCTGTTCGGACTCGGCTTCGACACCGCCACCGAGGTCGGCCTGCTCGTCCTGGCCGGCGGCGCCGCCGCGTTCAGCCTGCCGTTCTACTCGATCCTCGTCCTGCCCATCCTGTTCGCGGGGGGCATGTGCCTGATGGACACCCTGGACGGGGTGTTCATGAACGCGGCCTACGGCTGGGCGTTCGCCAAGCCGGTCCGCAAGGTCTTCTACAACATCACCATCACGGCCATCTCGGTGGCCGTCGCCCTGATCATCGGCAGCATCGAGCTGATCGGCGTGCTCGCCGACCAGGCCGACATCACCTCGGGACCGCTCGCGTCGATCGCCTCGATCAACCTCGACTACGCCGGCTACGGCATCGTCGGCCTGTTCTTCGCCTCCTGGCTCATCGCCCTCCTGGTCTGGCGGTACGGCCGGATCGAGGAGAAGTGGTCCGCCGACCTGGCGCCGCGCACGGTGGAGGCCGACTGACCCTCGGGCACCCGACCGGTACCCCCGGGCCGGCCCCGGAGGGGGCCCGGCCGGCGTGCGGCCATGGGGCAACACCCCCCGGCGCGAGCGCGGTTGTGGGAAGATCCCGGCACCATGAGGGCGTCGCCGGGCGTACGGGTCTCGCGCGCAGCGCTGTTCGCCGTGCTGTGCGTGCTGCTCGCTGCCTTCGGGCACGGGCTCGCGATGGGGTCGATGCCACCGCTGCGAGCCGACGTCCTGGGATGGCTCGCGGTGCTCGCGCCGTGCTGCGTGCTGTGCGGCCGGGAGCGGTCGCTGCCGGGTATCGGCGCCGCGATGCTCACCGCGCAGGCGGGCCTGCACGTCGGCTTCGACGCCGCCTGCTTCCGACCGGCGGCGTGGAGCATGCCGGGGATGCCGGGCGGGCCGGCGCCGTATCCCGCCGCGCACGCGACGGCCCTTCATACGACGGCCCTCCACGCGACGGCTGCGCATCTGACGGCGGCGCTGACCGCCTCCTGGTGGCTGCGGCGCGGCGAGGCGGCCGTGTGGGCGCTGCTGCGCCGGGCCGCCGCCCTCGTTCCCGCTCCGGCCGCCTGGTGGCGCACCGGCCCGGCGAGGGCGAGCGGCCCGCCGTCCGTGCGCCCGGTCCGGCGGGAGCGGGCGACGCGCATCGAGGGGCACCTCCTCCTCCGGCACCTGGTGACGCGCCGCGGCCCGCCCTCGCTCCGCTGGTCCTGACCCCCCGTGCGCGAGCCGCCCCGGCGGCCGGCGCACTCCGCCACGCCCTCATCGACCGTACGGAGTCTGCCGCCATGCCCCTCACGTCACCGCGCCACTTCGTCCTACGTGCCCTGCGCAGGACCGCCGTCGTCGCCGTTCTCGCCGGCGGCGGGCTCCTCGCCGCCGTCGGCCCGGCCTCCGCGCACGTCACCGTGCACCCCGACAGCTACGCCAAGGGCGCCGCCGACGGCACCCTCACCTTCCGGGTGCCCGACGAGGAGGACCACGCCGACACCACCCGGGTGCAGGTGTTCCTCCCCACCGACCACCCCATCCCGGGCGTCCTGGTCGGCCCGGTCGCCGGCTGGACGTCGAAGGTCACCACCGTCCAGCTCAAGACGCCGATCACCACCGACGACGGGACGATCACCGAGGCCGTGTCCGAGGTCAGCTGGACCGGGGGGAGGATCCGGCCCGGCCAGTACCAGGACTTCGACGTCGCCTTCGGCCAACTCCCCGACGACACCGGCAGCCTGGAGTTCAAGGCGCTCCAGACCTACTCCGACGGCACCGTGGTCCGCTGGATCGACCAGGCCCAGCCGGGCCAGGACGAACCCGAGCACCCCGCGCCGGTGCTCACGCTCACCGCCGCAGGCACGCCGTCGCCGGAGCCCGCCACCCCCGCCGCGCCGAGCACCCCCGCCGCGACGGCGGACAGCGCCTCCGGCAGCGACTCCGCGGCGCGCGGCCTCGGCATCGCCGCGCTGGTGGTCGCCGCCCTCGCCCTGGCCGGGGCGCTGGCGGCGCTCGCGCGGAGCCGCGCGACCCGCGGCTGACCGCTGACCGCTGACCACTTAGCGCTCACCGCTCACCGCTCGCCGAGCACCGGGGCGGCCGCCGCGTCCGACGGCCGCCCCGGTGCGTACGGTCCCTGCCGGGTCAGCTGCCGCAGCGCCTGCACATGGTGGCGCCGAGGGGCGCGGTCGTCAGGGCCGAGCCGTCGAGGCTCGACGTCCCACCGGCTCCGGTGCGCCGGTGGGCGTGGCGAAGGTCTGCGCGGCGTGGAGGACGGCGCCTGGCGTGGTGGCCGTGCCGGTCGCGGTGACGGGCACCGGGCAGACCTTCGGCGAGCCGGCGCCGTCGTCCACGACCGGCGCCGGCTCGTCGCGTAAGGGACGGACCCGCGTGGCGAAGCTGACGTGCCGCCACATTGACGGCGCCCCGGACGACGTGGTGCGATGAACCGCATTTCCGATTCAGCAACCAGGGGAAGCCGGTCCGATTCCGGCGCTGACCCGCAACCGTGGGCCCACCGCACCGGTGGGCGAGCCGGACCACCTGCGCTGGACACCACGTCACCATCGCCGTCGAGGACTACGGCGCGGAAGACAGGCGGCCCGCACGCGCACGGCTGTCCGACCTCCGCGGCCCGCCCTCCCCGCCGGCCGACCCGGGGGGCCACCCGTGCTTCGTACCGCCCAGCGCCGACGTCCCAGACGGCCGCGCGTCCTCGCCCTGTTCACGGCCGGAGCGCTGGCCGTCGCGGGCACGGCCGCCGGGCTGCTGCCGATCGCCGCGGCGGCGCACGCCGACCCCCTCGACGCGTGCACCGCCACCAGCGGAGCCGTCGTCGCGGTCGACTACGGCCACTGGCACGGCCCGGTGCTGCGCGGCTGCGACGCCCACCCCACCACCGGCTTGGACCTGCTGCACACCGCCGGATTCACCACCACCGGCACCGTCCACGACGGGTCCGGCTTCATCTGCCGGATCGGCAACGCCGGCTTCGACGGCGGGGCCGCGTACCCCACCGCCGCCGACGAGGGGTGCGTGCTGACCCCGCCGGCCGGCGCCTACTGGTCGTACTGGATCGCGCCCGCCGGGCAGGACACCTGGACGTACAGCCCGCTCGGCGCACCCAGCGACCACCCCGGCGACGGCGAGGTCGAGGCGTGGGTCTTCGGCCCCACCGACCTCGGCGGGAGCACCGGCGGCCCCTCCTTCACCCCGGCCTCGGTCCGCGCCCAGAGCGCCCCGACGACCCCGCCGAGCACCGGCCCGGCCGGCACGCCGCCGACCCCGCCGGGCGGCGGCGCGAGCGCCGACCTGCCCGCCGCCGCGCGGTGGCTCTCCGGTCGACTCACCGACGGCGACCACGTGTTCGACGGTTCCGCCACCGACTACGCGGCCACCGCGAACACCGCCGTCGCGCTGGCCGCGGCCGGCGGACCCGCCGCCACCGTCCGCGCCATCGACGCCTACCTGACCGCCCACGCCCGCGACTACCTGCTGCCCGACCCGACGGTCGACGTCCCCGCGCCGGCCGCCGCCGCGAACCTGGCGCTGCTCACCGAGATCCTCGGCGGCGACCCCACCGCCACCGCGGGACGGAACCTGCTCGCCGACCTCACCGACCACGTCTGCGACGCGGCCGGCAGCCTCGGCAACTGCACCGCGGCGGGCGACTTCTACGGCGTCTTCTCGCCCGACACCCAGGCCCGCGCGCTGCTCGCGCTGGCCCGCGGCGGCGCCACCGTGCCGCAGGCCGCGATCGACCGGCTGACCGGCATGCAGTGCGCGGACGGCGGCTTCTCCGGCTCCATGCTCGCGGCCGGCGAGAAGTGCGCCTCCGACCCCGCCACCACCGCCGACGCGGTCCTGGCCCTGCACCGGCTGTCCGGCGACGCCGCGAGCGGCACCGGACCGTACGCGGCCGCGCTGGCCACGGCGCAGACCTACCTCCTCAAGCAGCAGTCGGACGACGGCGGCCACGTCGCCCACGACGGCGCACCCGCCGGCGACACCGCCACCACGGCCGCGGCCGCCGAGGCGCTCTCCGTGCTCGGCCGCACCGGCGAGGCGGCGGCAGCCCGCTCCTGGCTCGCCGCCCGGCAGACCGCCGACGGCGGATTCGCCTCCGACGGCTCGGCCGGCGGCGCGGCGGACCTCCACGCCTCGACCGCGGCCCTGCCGGCCGCCGCCGGCGCCGATCCCGGCAGCCTGCGCTACGACGACGGCGCGACCACCGCGCCGACGACGCCTCCGACCACCGGGCCGAGCACCCCGCGCAGCACCGGGCCCGGCACCGGCCCGACCACCCCCGGCGGCGGCTCGGCGGGCGCGTCGCCCGACCTGGCCAAGGCCGTCAGCTACCTCATCGACCGCGGCAACCTCGTGGACGGCCACTCCTACGAGTCGACGCCCGGCGGGCACACCGGCTTCGCGGACTTCGGCCTGACCATCGACGGCGTGTTCGCGCTCGCCGCGACCGGCGGCGCCGACGACACGCTGGCCGGCGTCAGCGACTTCCTCCAGCACGGCAAGGACGGCACCGGCCGCGGCATCGACGACTGGACGCTGATCGGCAGCGCGTACGCGCAGGGCGGTTCGCTCGCCAAGGAGGCCGTCGCCGCCGAGGTCCTCGGCGCCGACCCCCGTTCGTACGGCGGCCACGACCTGATCGCCGCGCTGGACGGCACGCTGTGCACGAAGGCCGACGCCTCCGGCGGCTGCGCGGCCAGGGGCGGCTACGCCTACGCGACGTCCGTCTTCTCGCAGTCCCTCGGCGTCATCGCCCAACTGCGGGCCGGCGACACGGCGAACGCGGCAGGACCGGTCGGCTACCTGGAGAGCCTCCAGAACGCCGACGGCTCCTGGCCCAGCCTCATCCCCGGCAGCAACGACGGCGACGTCGACAGCACGGCGATGGCGATGATGGCCCTCGACCTGGTGCCCGGCGACGCCGCGGCCGAGGCCGTCGGCAAGGGCGCGGCATGGATCGCCGGCGCACAGCTGGCCGACGGGGGCTTCCACGGCGCCGCGGGCGACTCGGTGAACTCCGCGGCCCTCGCCGTCCAGGGCCTCAGCCTGGACGCCGGCGCCCACCCGGCGCAGATCGCCAAGGCCCGTGCCTTCCTCGCACACGAGCAGAACGGCGACGGCGGCTTCCGCGTCGCCTCCGACAGCGACGACACCCGCTCGGACCTGCGGGCCTCCACCCAGGCCACCGGCGGCGCCACCGGAGCCTCCTTCGGCACCCTGCTGCGCGACCTCACCGACCAGAAGGCGGCCGCCGCGGGCTCCGCCTACCTGGTCAAGCAGCTGGCCGGCGGCGACCACCTGTCGAACGCCTACGGCCCCGACTACGGCCTGAGCGCCGACCTCGCCTTCGCGCTCGCCGCCACCGGCGGCCAGGACAAGCCGCTCACCAAGGTCACCGGCTACCTCGCCGGACACGTCGCCGACTACGCCGACCCCGCCGGAACGTCCGCGTACCCCGGCCCCTACAGCGGAGCGGACGCCAAGCTGGCGCTGCTCGCCGAGGCGATGGGGCAGGACCCGCACCACTTCGGCGGCTTCGACCTGATCACCACCCTGACCGGCCACGTGTGCACGGCCGCCACGGACGACGGCGCGTGCACCGCGGCCGGCGACTTCTCCCAGGCGTACTCCACCGTCTCGCAGTCCCTCGGCGTCCTCGCGCTGAGCCGGGCCGGCGCGACCGTGCCGCCGGCGGCCGTCAAGCGGCTGCTCCAACTCCAGTGCGCCGACGGCGGATTCTCCTCCACGCTGGTCACCGCGGCCGCCGACTGCACCTCGGACGTGGACACCACCGGCTACGCCCTCCAGGCGCTGACCCTCGCGCCCGGCCACGCCGACCAGGTGGCGGCCGCCCGCGGCTACCTGCTCAAGGCCCAGCAGAAGAACGGCGGTTACCAGGGCGCGGCCGGCGTCAGCAGCAACTCCACCGCCCTGGCGGTCCAGGCGCTGCTGGCCACCGACCGGGTCCGTCCCGAGCAGGCCCGCGACGGGCAGGCGTTCCTGCGGTCGGCGCAGAACACCGACGGCGGGTTCCGGATCACCGGCGCGGCCGGCGACTCCGACCTGCGGTCCTCCACCCAGGCCGTGCCGGCGCTGGCCGGCACCCCGCTGACGACCCTCACGCACGCGCTCGCACCGATCAGCCCCAGCGGCGGCAACCCGCCGTCCGGCGGCGCCGGTTCGTCGGGCGCCGGTTCGTCGGCCGGCGGCTCGTCGGGCGGCGACGCCGGCTCGACCGAGAACGGCTCCTCGCCGGGCGGCTCGCTGGCGGCGACCGGAACCACCGCGCTCACCGCGGCGGCCGCCGCGGCCGCCCTGCTCGCCGCAGGCGGCGTGCTGCTCGCCGCCCGACGCCGCGCCGCGACACACGGGAGGCACCAGTGATCGGCCACCTCACCCCCGCACGCGCCGCAAGGGGCGCCGCGCGGCGCCCGGCGCGGTTCGCCGCCTGGATCGCGGCGCTGGCGGTCACCGTGGCCGCGGGCCTGGCCCTCCAGACCGCGCCCGCCTCGGCCACGGCGCTCCCACTGGGACAGTGCACGACCAGCTCCGGTGTGATCCTCGCCGTCGACTTCAGCCACTGGGGCGGACCGCTGCTGCGCTCCTGCGGCACCACGCCCACCACCGGCTACGCCCTGCTGAACCAGGGCGGTTGGGCGACCACCGGCACCCAGCACGACGGACCGGCGTTCATCTGCCGTATCGGCTACGGCGGTTACCAGGGCGGCAAGCAGTACCCCGCGTCCGCGCAGGAGCACTGCGTGCTGACGCCGCCCGCGACGGCCTACTGGTCGTACTGGCACGCCGCCCCCGGGCAGAACTCCTGGTCCTACAGCCAGCTCGGCGCGATGAGCTACCACCCCGAGCCCGGCAGCGTCGACCTGTGGACCTTCGGCGCCACCAACACCACGGGGACGCAGGGCCGCCCGACGTTCTCCCCGGACACCGTCCGCGCACGCAACACGGCACCGACCGGCGGCAGTTCCGGCGGCTCCGGCGGAACCGGCACTTCGGGCGGCGGCTCCGGCGGCGGCTCTGGCACCTCCGGCGGCGGCTCGGGCGGGGGGACGCCCGCCCGCCACACGACCGCGCCCGCACGTCCCGCCCACGCCACGACGGCTCCGGCGACCCCCGGGAGGCCGCGCGCGTCCACCCCCGCGTCCCCCTCCGCCACGTCCCCCTCCGCCACAGTGCCTTCGGGCGCGCCCTCGACCGGGTCGGGCGCGCCGGAGGGCGGCGCCACCCCCACCCCGTCCTGCACGCCTTCGACCGCACCCGGCAGCTCCGCGCCCGCCACAGCAACCGCGTCCGCCACGCCCGCCACGCCTTGCGCGCTCGACGCGGAACCGACCGCCGCGGCGGGCCACTCCACCGGCTCGGCGGTGCCGTTCGCGATCACCGCCGGTGTGGTGGCGGTGGCGGGCGCCGGGATCGCCCTGCGGGTCAGGCGGCGCCGGCACGGCGCGGGGCGGCCGTGACCGCATCCGGCAGGCGGCTGCCGCGCGCCCTGCACCCGGCCGCGTGGTGGCTGTGGGCGATCGGCATGGCCACCGCCGTCAGCCGCACCACCAACCCGCTGCTGCTCGCGCTCGTCCTGGCCGTCCTCGGCCTGGTCGTCACCGAGCGGCGCACCGAGGCGCCCTGGGCCCGCGGCTTCCGCTACTACCTCGGGATGGCGCTGGCCGTCGTCGCGATCCGCGTGGTGTTCCGCTGCGTGTTCGCCAGCGGCATCACACCGGCCGACCACATCATGTTCCGTCTCCCGCACATCCCCACCCCCTCCTGGTACGCGGGCATCCAGCTCGGCGGCCCGGTCTCCCTGGAGGCCACCCTGTCCGCGGCGACCGACGGGCTGCGGCTGGCGTGCCTGCTCTGCTGCATCGGCGCGGCCAACACCCTGGCCAACCCCAAGCGGGCGCTGCGGGTCCTGCCCGGCGCGCTGTACGAGTTGGGCGTCGCGGTGACCGTCTCGCTCAGCGTCGCCCCGCAACTCGTCGAGAGCGTCCAGCGGGTCAACCGGGCCCGTCGGCTGCGCCGTGCGCCCGCGACCGGCATGCGGGCCCTGCGCAGCGTCGTCATCCCGGTGCTGGAGGACGCCCTGGAGCGGTCGCTGCACCTGGCCGCCGCGATGGACTCCCGCGGCTACGGGCGGGCCGGCACCGCCACCCGCGCGTCACGCCGTACCACCGCCGCCCTGATGCTCGCCGGCATGCTCGGCCTGTGCACCGGCATGTACGGGCTGCTGGACGGCACCACTCCGCGGGCGCTCGGCCTGCCGGCCCTGGCCGCGGGGTCGCTGCTGTGCTGCGCGGGCCTCGCGCTCGGCGGGCGCCGGGTGCGCCGCACCAGCTACCGGCCGGACCCGTGGCGGCTGCCGGAGTGGACCGTCGCGCTCGGCGGCTGCGCCGCGGCCGTGCTGCTGTTCTGGACCGCGGGCTACGACGCCGGCGACCTCGACCCCTCGCTGTACCCGCTGCGCTGGCCCTCCCTGCCGCTGCTTCCCGCCGGGGCGATCCTGCTCGCCGGTGCAGCCGCCTTCGCCGCGCCCCCGCCGCCGGTCCGCGCCGGCGCGTCCGCGGCGGCGCCCCCGGCCCCGCAGCCGGCCCCCGCCCCCGCTCCGCCCACCGCACACGAGGCAGCCCTGTGATCCGCTTCGACCACGTCAGCGTCCTGTACTCCGGTTCCGCCGCGCCCGTGCTGCGCGACGTGGACCTGGAGATCGAGGAGGGCGAGCTGTGCCTGGTCGTCGGCAGGACCGGCGCGGGCAAGTCCACCCTGCTGGGCGCCGTCAACGGCCTGGTGCCGCACTTCACCGGCGGCACCCTGGCCGGCAGGGTCACCGTCGACGGCCGCGACACCGCCGACCACCCGCCGCGTGAACTCGCCGACGTCGTCGGCGTCGTCGGCCAGGACCCGCTGGCCGGCTTCGTCACCGACACCGTCGAGGAGGAGCTGGCCTACGCCATGGAGCAGCTGGCGCTGCCGCCCGACGTGATGCGCAAGCGGGTGGAGGAGACGCTCGACCTCCTCGGCCTGGCCGACCTGCGCCACCGCGCGCTGGCCGAGCTGTCCGGCGGGCAGCAGCAGCGCGTCGCCATCGGCTCCGTGCTGACCGCGCACCCCCGGGTGCTGGTCCTGGACGAGCCCACCTCGGCCCTGGACCCCACCGCCGCCGAGGAGGTCCTCGCCGCGATCACCCGCCTGGTCCACGACCTCGGCGTCACCGTCCTGCTGGCCGAACACCGGCTGGAACGCGTCGTGCAGTACGCCGACCGCGTCCTGCACCTGCCCGGCGACGGCACCGTCGCCGACGGCGCGCCCGCCGACGTCTTCCGCGGCGCCACCGTCGCCCCGCCCGTCGTGGACCTCGGGCGCCTCGCGCACTGGGACCCGCTCCCGCTGTCCGTGCGCGACGCGCGACGCGCCGCCGCCGGGCTGCGCGAGACGCTCAGCGGCCTGCCCGTGCCGCCGGTCAGGCCGGACGTCCCCGCGCGCGCACCGCTGCTGTCCGCCACCGGCGTGACCGTCCGCTACGGGGACGTGATCGCCGTCCGCGCGGTCGACCTCGACCTGCTCCCCGGGCAGATCACCGCCCTGATGGGCCGCAACGGCGCGGGCAAGTCCTCCCTGCTGTGGGCCCTGCACGGCGCGGGTCCCCGGCACGGCGGAACGGTCCGCCACACCCCCAGGACCGACGAGCCCGCCCCGCCGCCCGCGGGCGTCCCGCGCCGCGCAGGCGGGTCGCGCGGGCTGCTGCGGCGGCGCACCCCGGCCGCCGCGCAGGCGGGCGAGGTCGCGCTCGTCCCGCAGACGCCCACCGACCTGCTGTACCTGGAGACGGTCGGCGCCGAACTCGCCCAGGCCGACCGGGAGTCGGCCGCCGCCCCGGACACCGCGCGCGGCATCCTGGACCGGCTCGCCCCCGGCATCCCCGGGGACAGCCACCCCCGCGACCTGTCGGAGGGCCAGCGGCTCTGCCTCGTGCTGGCCGTCCAGCTCACCTCCGCGCCCCGCGTGGTGCTGCTCGACGAGCCCACCCGCGGCCTGGACTACCAGGCCAAACGCGCCCTCACCGGGATCGTCGCCGGCCTGGCCGCCGAGGGCCGCAGCGTGGTGATCTCCACGCACGACGTGGAGTTCGCGGCGACCTGCGCGGACCGGGTGGTGGTGATGGCCGACGGCGACGTGGTGGCCGACGGCCCGACCGCCGCCGTCATCGTGGCCTCGCCGGCGTTCGCACCGCAGACCGCGAAGATCCTCGCGCCGCTGCCCTACCTCACCGTCGCCCAGGTCGAGCAGGCCCTCGCCACGGCAGGAGCCGGACAGTGAACCCGCTGCGCCCCGGCCGCGCGGGCCGGACCCGCGAACCGCGGACCACCGCCGTACGCGTGCACGCCACCGCCTCGGTGACGATCGTGCTCGCCGCCTTCGTCGGACTCGTCGCGTTCTTCTGGCCGTTCGCCGTCGCCCCCGGCCGGCTCGGCGCCTCCTACGCGCCGCCGCTGATCTTCGGCGTGCTGCTGCTGCTCGTGCTCGGTGTCGTCGTCGCACAGATCGCCGACGGCGGCATCGACGCCAAGGCGCTCGCCATGCTCGGCGTGCTGTCCGCCGTCAACGCGGCGCTGCGCCCGCTGGGCGCCGGCACCGCGGGCATCGAGACGGTGTTCTTCGTGCTGGTGCTCGCCGGCCGCGTCTTCGGGCCCGGTTTCGGCTTCACCCTCGGCTGCACCTCGCTGTTCGCCTCCGCGCTGCTCACCGGCGGCGTCGGCCCCTGGATGCCGTACCAGATGTTCGGCTGCGCCTTCGTCGGCATGCTGGCCGGACTGCTGCCCAGGGCCCGCGGCCGCGCCGAGATCCTCATGCTCGCCGGCTACGGCTCCGCGTCCGGCTACCTCTTCGGCTTCCTGCTCAACCTCTCCTTCTGGCCGTTCTCCCTCGACCCCACCAGCTCCCTCGCCTACCTGCCCGGTCTGCCGTTCACCGAGCAGTGGCACCGCTACCTGGTGTTCGACGCCACCACCTCGCTCGGCTGGGACACCGGCCGCGCCGTCACCAACTTCGTCGCCATCCTGCTGGCCGGTCCCGCCGCCCTCACCACCTTCCGCCGCGCCGCCCGCCGGGCCCACTTCACCGCCCCGGTCCGCTTCGACCCGCCCGCGCCGAAGGCCGGCTGAGCCCGCGTAATCCGGTGGAACCCCGCCGCCGCGCGCCGATAGCGTGCAGCCGCACCTGTCGCCTGGGCAAAGGACGCCCGTTGTACACCTGTTGAGACACACCTAGCGCTGTTCGGTCGCGCGTCGCCCCCGGGCGCCGCGCTTCTTTTCGCTGCGGTCTTTCTCATCGAACAGGTGTACCCCTGTGTCACATGTCTGGGTGGTCGTTCCCACCTGCCTGCCTCTCATCGTGCGCCGTTGCCACGCGTGCTCGTCCGAGCGCTTCCGGGCGCACGGCAAGTTCCGCGTCAACGCGCACCACAAGCTCCTCGACGTCTGGCTCCTCGCGCTCTGCGCCGGATGCGGGGATACGGCGAAGCTCACCGTCCTGGAGCGGGTGCACGTGCGTGCCGTGCCTCCTCGGCTGCTGGACCGGGCGCACGCCAACGATCCCGGCCTGGCCGCCGAGTTGCTCCAGGACCCGGGCGTACGGCGCCGCAACTCCGTCGCCCTGGACTGGTCCGGCGCCTGGCGCCTGGACGCCGGCGGACCGGACCACCGCGACGTCGAGGTCCTGGAGGTGTCCGTGCACTTCGCGGCGCGCGTCCCGGTCCGGCCGGTCCGGTTGATCGCCGAAGGGCTCGGCCTTTCGCGTGCCGAGGTCGAGCGGCTGATCGGCGAGGGGAAACTCGTGTCGGCGCACCGGCTGACCGGCAGGGTCTCCGCGGGCTTCTCCTTCATGCTCAAGCTCTGAGCGTGCCGCGTTCGGGCCCCTCCGGCGAGATCCGCCGGGCGGGCCCGAGCGAGCACCGAACCGGGCGGCAGCGCACGGGTGTACGGGCTGAGCGTGTCGTCCCAGGCGGTCGGCGGCGGCGTCGTGCTCACCCGGCGGCGTGCCCCGGGCCCGCCGCCGGCGGATCGGCGGGCAGCGGGCGCGGCCGGCGCTCCGGGCCTGCCGCCCGGAGACCTCGCCCAGGCGCTTCGCCGGGCCCCGGCCCGGTCCCACATGACGCGGGTCTGCCATGATCCGGGCGCCGACATGAGCCGGGTCCGCACCATCCGACGACTCCGAGGAACAGACTGAGGCCATGCCCACCGAAGAGCAGCCCTGGACCACCACGCCCATTACCGAGGAACTCCTGCGGGGAGCAGTCGAGTTGGAGCGCACCGAGCGCGGTGTGCTGCCGCACCGGCTGCCTGCGCGGGCGCTGGCGCAGTGCGCGGACGCGCAGCTCGCGCTGGCCGAGTCGCAGCCCGCCGGCGTGCGGTTGGCCTTCCGTACCGCTGCCACCGCCGTCGAGCTGGACACGGTGCCCGTCAAGCGGGTCTACGCGGGGGCGCCGCCGCGTCCTGACGGTGTCTACGACCTGCTCGTCGACGGCCGGCCGGCGGGACAGGCGACCTCCTACGGCGGCGACACCCTCACCATCGACCTCGGCGCCGGCACCGCCGAATCGACGGCCGGCCCGGTCTGCACGTCCCGCTTCACCGGGCTGCCCGGCGGCGACAAGGACGTGGAGATCTGGCTGCCGCACAACGAGACCACCGAACTGCTCGCCCTGCGCACCGACGCTCCGGTCCTGCCCGCGCCGGAGCGGGGCCGCAAGGTGTGGCTGCACCACGGCAGTTCGATCAGCCAGGGCTCCGACGCCGCGAGCCCGACGGCGACATGGCCGGCGCGCGCGGCCGCCCTCGGCGGCGTGGAGCTGATCAACCTGGGGCTGGGCGGCAGTGCGCTGCTCGACCCGTTCACCGCCCGCGCGCTGCGGGACATCCCCGCGGACCTGATCAGCCTCAAACTCGGCATCAACCTGGTCAACGCCGACCTGCTGCGGCTGCGCGCCTTCGGCCCGGCCGTGCACGGCTTCCTCGACACCGTCCGCGAGGGGCACCCCGAAACGCCGCTGCTCGTCGTCTCGCCGCTGCTGTGCCCCATCCACGAGGACACGCCGGGGCCGACCGGCTTCGACCTCGACGCGATCGCGACCGGAGAGGTGGCCTTCCTCGCCACCGGCGATCCGGCCGAGCGCGCGTACGGGAAGCTGACCCTCACCGCCGTCCGCGAGGAGCTGGCGCGGATCGTCGCGCAGCGCAGGGCCGACGACCCGAACCTCCACTACCTCGACGGCCGCGAGCTGTACGGCGAGGCCGACCACGCCGAACTGCCGCTGCCCGACCGGCTGCACCCCGACACCGCCGCCCACCTGCGGATCGGCGAACGCTTCGCCGAGCTGGTGTTCGCCGCCGGTCCTTTCGCCGGCGCCCCCGCGGGCCGCGGCGCCTGACGCCGTACGAGGCGCCGGTCGCCGCGGCGGCGGGCCGTCTCCGGCGCCGGCGGCCGCCGTTCACCCCTTCGGGGAGCCGTTGAGGATGCCGCGTTCGAAGAGCCGCTGGAGGCCCAGGGCAGACCAGCACGCGCCGCTCCCGGCGCGCACGTCACAGGGGACCGCGCCGTCCGCCTGTTCGCCGCGCCGCTCGCGGAAAGGACTGGCGGCTGCGGCCTGCCGCCTGCGGCGTCAGGTCAGCGCACGGCGCGCGACGGCGAGGAACTCCGCCTTGAACGGCTCCAGGCGCTCGGCCACGCTCGCCTCGTCGTCCCCCTCCTGCCAGACCGACCCGTTCAGGGCGCGGGCGTAGGCCGCCGCGGGCCGGTGGAGGCCGGGCGCGCACAGCAGCCGGACGCCGTTCTCGGCTATGCGCAGGCCGTCCACCGCCGGCCTGGCCGTCCGGTACCACGCATCGCCGACCTCCCAACGGACGGGCCGTGCATGAGCCACTCCCTCGGCCTCCAGCGCGAACCGGATGAACTCCAGCACCGTCCTGATCTGCTCGGCGCGTCGCTCCTCCGCCAGCGCCGCGGCCCTTCTCCGCTCCTCGGCCCGGTCCGCCGCCCGCTGTGTCGTCCGCTGGGTCAGATACGTCAACGCACCGCCCACGGTCACACCGACCATCGACAGCGCGGGCGTCCACAGATCACCTGTCATGCCCGACTCCTACCAGCAGCCGCCCGCAGCCCGCAGCCCGCCGCCACCGCCGATCCGCCGGTGCGTCAGCGGTGGCCCAGCACGTTGACCACCTGGCCGTTGGGGTCGCGGACGAAGAAGCGGCGTACCCCCCACTCCTCGTCCTGCAAGGGGTGCACGATCTCCGCGCCGCTGTCGAGCATGACCGCGTAGGCCGCGTCCACGTCGTCGACCTCGACGCTCAGGTCGGGGGTGACGGGCGCGGTCCGGTCGGCGGCCATGAAGCTGATCTGCGCCGCCGGGCTCGACGGCGAGGCGACGGTCATGATCCAGCCGTGGTCCATGACCTCCTCGAATCCGAGCCGGGAGTAGAACTCCCGGCTCTCCGGCACGGCTTGCGACCGGACGTTGGGCACGACGCGGCGAACGGCCATCGACGACTCCGGACCATGAGGGGGAGGCGCGACGCGCCTCGGGAGCGGGCGGAGGGCCGGGGCGGCCCCACGCGTCCGCAGCGTACGCGGCTCAGCCGGCCGCGCCGGGGCCGGGCAGCGGGTCGACGTCGTGGGCGTGCATCGGCTCGCCACAGCCGGCGCAGCGCAGATCGACGGCGCCGACCTCGCCGCACGCGTGGTGGCGGTAGACCACCGGCGGGCCGGCCTCGCCCGCGAGCCACTTGTTCCCCCAGCCGTTCATCACCATGAGCAGGTCGACGAGTTCGGCGCCCTTGCGGGTCAGGACGTACTCGTAGCGCGGCCGCCGGTCGTACGGGCGGCGCTCCAGCACGCCGTGGCCGACGAGGTGGTTCAGCCGTTCGGTGAGCACCTTGCGGGAGATCTCCAGGTCGGCCATGAGCTGCTCGAACCGGGTGATGCCGACCCATATGTCGCGCAGGATCAGCGGCGACCAGGGCTCCCCGATGACGTCGAGCGTGCGCGCGATCGAGCAGGTCATCTTGCTGAAGTCGGTCCGCTGCATGGAACCCAGGGTAGCAATCGGAGTTCCCTCAAGGAACTCCGGCTGTTAGGCTCGTGGAGTCTCCTGAGGGGACTCCGAGACGCGTCAGCGCCCTGCCCGACCATGCCCCGCACGACCACGCCGTACCCGCCGGCCCCTGGACCTCCGCCCGCACCCCATGCCAGGAGATGACCACGATGCTCGACCCCGAAGTGCGCCGCGTGTGCGAGGGCACCTCGATCGCCCACCTCGCCAGTGTGCTGCCCGACGGCGGGCCGCACGCCGTGCCGGTGTGGATCGGCACCTACGGCGACGACCGCCTGGTGGTCCTCACCGGGCCGGACAGCCGCAAGGCCCGCAACCTGCGCCGTGACCCGCGGATCGCGCTCTCGCTCGCGCCGGTCGACGACCCGTTCCGGCCGGTCGTCATCCGCGGCCGCGTCGTCGAGTGGCTCGAAGGGGACGAGGGCTGGTCGGTCATCGACCGGCTCGCGGACAAGTACATCGGCCGGCCCTACCCGCGCGAGGACGAGCGGATCGTCGCGGTCATCGCCCCCGAGCGGCAGACGGTGGGAGTCTCCTGAGAGCGGCCGCCGGCAGCGCCGGCGGCCGCGTGCGGGCCGGCGCGCGTCCGCGGCCCGGACGCCGCCCGGACGCGGCCGGGTTCAGGGGCGGTCGAGGCCCCACGTCTGCAGGGCGTAGGGCCGCCCCTTCTCCTCGCCCGTGATCAGCGGCACGTCGAGCAGCGCGAACCCTGCCTTGGCCGCCACGGCGACGCTCGCCGCGTTCTCGGCCTCCAGCTCCAGGATCACCTGGCCGACGCCCAGCTGCTCGAACGCATACCCGGCCATCACCCGCACCGCGCGCGCCGCGAGCCCCTGGCCGCGATGCGCGGGGCCGACCGCGTAGCCCAGCTCCGTGCCCTCCGGGGCGCTGCGCAGCATCACCTCGCCGAGCGGCGCGCCGCCGTCGACGGTGATCGCGAGCAGGACGGCGCTGCCCTCCGCCCGCAGCTGCCGCGCCCGGTCCAGCCGTGCCCGGGCGGCCGCCTCGTCGAAGGGCGAGACGATCGGGGTCCAGTACGCGATGTCGGGATGCGCGAACAGCTCCGGCATCGCCGCCAGATCCTCCTCCGTCCAGTCACGAAGGACGAGACCCTCCCCGGAGATTTCCATCCGCTCCGGAAAGGACGGCGCAGCGCTGTTCATCGTGAAGTCTTCCTCGTCTCTTCGGGGCGAGCCAGGATAACCGGGGGAGCGCGCCGCACGTCCCTCACGGGTGCGGGCGGTGCGCGGCCCCGCCGGGAGCCGGCGGCCGGGCCCCGCGGCCGGCCAGGTGGCGGACGAGCGCGGCGGCCGGCAGAGCACGCCTGGGGACAGCGTGGGTGGGCGAGTCGGGGGGACGTCCACGACGTTCAGCGACCACGCCCCGTCTCCCATGCGGTGAGGCTACCGACCCGGGTCGCGGCGGGCCGCTCCTTTTCGCGGCGGTGGGGCGGCGGCCCGGCGCCCGCCGTCGCCGTAGGGAACGCGCTGGTCACGGCGTCAGCCGAGGCTCCGCAGCACCTCGGCGACGGTGGCCCGGAAGGTCTCCAGCGCCTTCAGGCCCGCGGCGTAGCCGGCGCGGTGCAGGGCGATGTCGGCGGTCTGCTTCCGCGCCCGCACGCCGTGCCAGATCTCGGCTGTGCGGTGGAGGCGTTTGCAGGTGACGTCCGCGACGGCGGTGGCCCGCTCGCGCCGTGTGTGCCGGGTGTCGCTGTCGCTGCCGCGCTGCCAGGCGGTGTCCGTGTACGCGGCGACGGGGTCGGGGCAGCGGGCGAATCCCTTCGCCGCCACGCAACGCGACCACACGTCCCAGGCCGCGCGCACGCGAGGGTCGCGCTCGACCTGCGCGTCGACCTGGGGCGCCCGGATACGCCCGTACGCCAAGGCTCCCCGCGCGTCGACGCCGCGCATCAGCCGCCGGCTCGCCTCGGCGTCGCAGGCGGGCAGCGCCGCGCGTTCGGCGGCGGTCATGACCCGGCCCTGCGGCTGGGCGGCCGAGTGCTTCTCGGGGTCCCAGCCGTAGCCCCAGCGGTGCGGGGCGCCGAGATCCAGGACGCCGTAGTCCGTGCTGACCATGGTGACGGAGACCGTGCGGCCGGGGAAGCGGGCGTCGACCGGGAAGTCCGGGTGGCCGCGGCCCACCATGCACTGCCTGACCGGCAACGCCGTCGCCCGCTCGGATCGTTGGTAGTCCTGCGCGGTGGACGCGTAGCGGTCTGCCGGCAGCGGCCCGAGGTCGGAGGCCGCGCCGACCTCCGCCGCACGCTCCGGGCCGGAGGCACACAGCGCCGCCAGTACCGCCACCCATGCCACGGCGCCCAGCCGCCGCCGCCCCCGCCCCCGTATCGCCATGCCACCGGATGCTGACGGCCCCCGGAGACGGGGAGGCGGCGCCTCCACCGCTGCGCGTCCGGACTACCACTGCGCGTCCGGACTACCAGTGCGTGTCCGGCACCCGCCGGACGTCCGCACGGCGGGTGGCCGTCGGGCCGTCCGGGCCGGGGTAGGGGTTCCTCGCCCAGCGGGCGGACCTGGCCCGTGCCTGGTCGAAGACCTTCGCCGGATCGCCCCCGCCGTTCCAGGGCTCGGCGCCGCAGTAGGGGCCGATCAGCCGGAACTGGTCGAGCGCCGCGTCGTGCAGGCCGGCCCTGCCCAGGTGGTACGCGAGCAGGTGGCGCACCGGGGGCATGCGTTCGTCGTCGGCGGGGACGGTGGCGAGGGACGCGGCGGTCCGCGCCAGCAACGCCTTGCGCCCGCGGGTAAGGCGCACCGAACCGTGGCGCTCTTTCAGCTCCTGGAGGGCGTGGAGGTACATCGCCGCGAGCGGGCTGCCCTCGGGGGCGCAGTCCACGGCCTGCTCGGCGAACCGGAGCATCAGCGAGTCGGAGCCCGCCCACTTGGCGCACCAGAACTGCAGGGCCTGCCAGTGGGCTTCGTAGTGGTGCGGCGCACGGGCGGTGAGTTCGGCCCACAACGGCTGGAAGTCGTCGGGGGAGTACCGCGCCCCCCGCGCGGCCGTGACCATGACGACCCACGGGCCCGGGTTCTCCGGGGCCAGCTGCGCCGCTCGGCGGGCCGCCTCGATCGAGGCGGGAAGCAGCGCCCTGAACTGTGCCATCCGCGCGTACGGGACCTGATGGGCGTACCCGCTGCCGCGGATCCGCCAGGCCTTGTGGACCATCAGCGAGGCGTGCAGGGTGGCGGCGTCGCAGTCCTCCGGCTGCGCCTGGCACCATGCGTCCACCCACGCGTCGGCCCAGCCGTCCTCGTCGCGGGCGACCGCCTGGAGGAACTCCGCGCGGCGCCACCGGTCGTCCCAGTCGTCGCCGGCCGCCGCCACGTACGCCGCCGCCGGTTGCCAGTCGCCGTCCTGGCGGGCCGCGGCGGCGATGGCCTGCGCCTCCTTGAGCCGGTACGCGGGCAGGGGCGGCCGGTGCCGCCGGGCGTCGAGCACTTCACGCGGCGGCAGGCCGTGGGCGAGGGGGTCGAAGCGGAAACGCGGCGACAGGGAGCGGAGGTTGATCACGGGGCGATCTTCGCCGAGGCCGGTGGCGCGGAGCAAGGCTTTGGCCTGGGGGGAGGTCCGGGTGCGGTGCCCGGCGTGACCGGACACCGCACCGCACGGCGTGCTGCTTTCCCGAGCGCATCTGATCTTTCGACCGCACCGTGCACTGAGCCCCTGTCCGCGCGCTCGCCCGGTAGGCGCGGCCATCTGGGTGAACTCCGCGGTCGTCCGGCGGCCGCTCGGCGGGTGAAGGGCCCCGTGGGGCCCGACTCCGCGTCGGCGCCCACTAGTTGAACGTGTTCAAAACTCGTGCGAGAATGCCGTCGGGGCTACGGGAGGCGGGGGTGGGACGCATGACGGCGCGTCAGGAGTGGTCCACGGCCGGGCGCGTGGCCTGGCTCGTCGGAGCATGCCTGCTGTGGGCGGGGGTGATCGCCGCCAGCCCCTGGATCCCGACGGCCGCGGGCGTCGTGGATCTGACCGGGGTCACCATGATCGCGACCATGGTGACCTGCGGCTCCGCGGTCTCGCTGGCGCTGGGAGCGCTCCTCGGACGGGCTCGCGCCTACTGGACGCTGGCGGCGTGCGCGGCGGTGGGACCGTTCCTCTGGGTTCTCGACGTGGTGGTCCACAGCGATCCCGACGTCCACACGTCGGACGCGCCCGCGCTCCTGCTGGTCCCGCTGGCCCTGGTGTTCGTCAGCTCACCGCTGGCGGTCGGCGCGCTGGCGGGCCGCGCCTGCGGGGTGCGCCATCCCGGGGGTGAACCGGCGCCGCGGGCGGCATGCTCCGGCGTCGACCGGTAATGATGGACGCATGACCGTGACCTTCCGCGCCGTCGTTCTCGGCACCCCCGATCCGCCCGCGCTCGCGGACTTCTACCGAGCGCTGCTCGGCTGGGCGGAGATGGACAGGGAGCCGCACTGGGTGCGGCTGCGCGACCCGGAGAGCGAGCGGTCGGGGCTGAGCTTCCAGTACGAGCCCGACCACGTGCCGCCGGTGTGGCCGCAGCGGCCCGGCGTCCAGCAGATGCAGGCGCACCTGGACCTCCTCGTGGACGACCTCGACGCCGAGGCCGCCCGCGCGGCCGCTCTGGGGGCGACCGTGGAGGAGCACCAGCCGCAGGACGACGTCCGCGTCATGCGCGACCCGCACGGACACCTCTTCTGCCTCTTCCTGCCGGGCGCCTGAGGCGCACCCCCGGGAACCCGCCGTCTGCACGCGCCTGACGCGCGGATCGCCGCGCGCCGCCTGCCACGGTCAGGCCCCGACGACCGCCTGGTCGCCCTGCGGTCCGCGGGTGGCCGGATTCGCGCTGCGGTACCTGCTGCGCCGGGCCGCGTCGCGGCGCTGGCCGTCCGGCGGCGGCGCCCCGGGGCGCCGGCCCCCTCCCACGGGCCCCTCACGTCGGCGGCGGGCCCGCAGCGGTGCGCCGGAGAGCGCTCGCCTGCTCGCCGCAGCGTGAACCGGGACCGGCTTCGCGGCGTCGACCGGGAAAACCCGGTTGCACCACTCCGCTAACATGTTCGATCTTACGGTGGTGACCGCCGTGCTCGCCCGCCCCCGACCGGAAACGGCGTCGTCCGACCCAAGTGCGACCCATGCAGACGAAATCGAACAAATCGACTCCACATTGATATCCAAGGCATCGCGAATACCCTCGCGGACAGACAACAGAACAGCGTTCGCCCTGTGGCGCCGACCGCGCGTCCGGCTGTGGACCGCGGTGAGCGTGGCGGCTCTCGGATTCCTGGTCGCGCTGGAGATCGCGGCGCGTCATTACGACATACCGGGACCGATCACCACACAGGCGCAAGAGGTGGTATTCGCCCCCAAGTCGGGCGGGCTGCTGTACGCCAGCATGGCGCTGGTGATGCTCGTGCTCACCTGGCGGGAACGGTTCCTCGCGCTCGGCGCCGCGATCGGCATCGACGTCGCGTTCCTGCTGGTGCGGTGGGCGGTGGGGGCCGAGCCGACCTTCGGCAACGGCGCGCTGTGGGTGATCATCGGCTGCGCGGTCATCGCCCTGACGCGCCGCACCGGACGCGAACGCGTCCTGCTGCTCAAGGGCGTGGGCCTCGGCCTGCTGCTGGTGACCGGCCGCAAGACCGGCGACACCTGGCTGCTCCTCACCTCGAAGACCCGCCCCGCGGTGCTCGACCCGTACGCGGAGACCGCCGACCACGCGCTCGGCAACCCGTCCTGGCTGGCCGGGCGGATCGTCCACGCGAGCGGCCCGGTCGGGTCCCATCTGCTCGAATACGTCTACATACAGCTCGCGGTGGCCGCGGTCTTCGTCACGCTCTACCAGCTGCGCCACGTGGCGGTCGAGCGCGGCTTCCCGCGCCACCACCTGGTGCGCACCTTCCTGGTCATCGGCCTGATCGGGCCGGCCGTCTACATGATCTTCCCGACCGTCGGCCCGGTCTTCGCCTACGGCGCCGACGGCGGTCACTGGGCGGCGGCCGACCTGTGGCCGAACACCGCGCCGCCCATCAGCGCCCCGCACCCGCTGGCGTTCGACGCGATCACCCCGCGCAACTGCATGCCCAGCCTGCACACGGCGTGGGCCACCGCGATCTTCATCCACTCCCGCAACGGCCCGCGCGCCCTGCGGTACGCGGGAGCCTTCTGGCTGGTCGCCACCCTCAGCGCCACCCTGGGATTCGGCTACCACTACGGCGTCGACCTCGTCGCAGGCGCGGTCTTCGCCCTCACGATCGAGGGCGCCCTGCGCGCCCACGACGCGGGCTGGCACCGGTCCGGCGTCCGTTTCGTCGCCTACGGCGCGACCGTCTTCACCGCACTGCTGCTCTCCTACCGCTACCTGCCCCAGCAGATGGCCGAGCACCCGTGGTTCTTCGGCCCTCTCCTCCTCCTGGCCCCGGCCTCGGTCATCTACGGCTACCTACGAACGACCGCCCGGGAGGAGCCCCCACCAGTACCCGCGCAGCGCCTCGTACCGCAACCCGAAATGGTGTGACCCCGCCCGGCGGGGCCGTCGGCCGGGGGATGCCCGACCGAACGCCCCGGACCGGGAGAGGTCCGGGGCGGGCGCGCGGCACGGTCCGGCGGCGGGACGCGCCGTACGCGGCCTAGCAGGTCGGCGAGTCCATGATGCGGATCTTGTCGACCACCCAGGAGTTGTTCCACACGATGGTGTTCGGCTCCAGGCACAGCGTGCTGCCGTTGGTGTAGTGGAGCAGCGCGCCGTCGTCGTTGCGGGAGTTGTAGACGGAGTACGCGCCGAAGGCGGCCGAGCTGAGGGTCTGGTAGCCGCTGGTGACGTCCTTGTAGGCCGCGTTCCACTCTGCGCGTTCCACCGGGCCTGCGTCTTGTAGAAGCAGACCTGCGGGTAGCCGCAGCCGTACGCGGTGTTCGCGCTGGCCGTGGAGACGCCGGCGAAGGTCACGGCGAGCGTGGCGCAGGCCACCGCCGCGCCGCCGGCGAGCATTCTCATCGAGCGCATGGTTCCCCCTGACGTCCGGGCTCCGGGGTGGAGCCCCGCGTGCCGTCCAGCCTCCTGGAGGGCGCCGGGCGCGGCGAGGTGTTTCACGCGTGCCTGAAAGTCGCAGCCACCGGTCCCGACGGCGCGGGGGACAGGGCATGCCGCGCTCCGTATACTCCGCGGCAGCACGAGTGCGCCGGCAAGGGGGAGGCCGCATGCTCAGGCTCTTCTTCACCCCGCAGGACATCGCCCGCGTCCGCATGGCCCCACGCCCGCACCCGCTGTGGGAGCTGGTGCTCGCCACGACCCTGCTGGGCGGATCGCAGGGCGAGGCCGTGTTCGGGCCCTGGCGGCGGCAGGCCAGGCGCGACCTGGGGGCGCTCCCCATGTGGCAGCCCCGCCTGCTGCGCGCGCTCGCCCCGCCCCGAGGGGACTTCCCCGACTTCCTCACCCCCGAGCTGGGCCTCGGCGGGCTGGAGCAGGGGATCGACGCGGCGCTGTCCGTACCGCGCAGCCGATTACGGTCCGAGCTGCGCTGCCTGCCGGGGCTGCCCGGCTGGGCGCACCCGCTGGCCGGCGGCGACCGCGAGGTGCTGGACGCGCTGGGCCGGACGCTGCGGGACTGCTACGCGGCCCTGGTCTCCCCCTACGAGGAGCGCGTCGCCGCGCACGTCGACGCGGACCGCTCCAGTCGGGCGAGGGACTTCCTGGCGGGCGGCAGCGAGGGTCTGCTGGCCGGGCTCGGGCCCGCGATGCGCTGGCAGCCGCCGGTCCTCGACGTCGACTACCCGGTGCGCCGCGACCTCCATCTGAACGGCCGCGGGCTGCTGCTGGTCCCGTCCGTCTTCTGCTGGCGGACACCGGTCACGCTGATCGACCCCGACCTGCCGCCCGTACTGGTCTACCCGGTGACCAGGGGCGCCGACTGGTGGGCGCCGCCGCGCGGCGGCCAGGCGGCCTCGCTGGAGGCGCTCCTCGGCCGGCGGCGGGCGGCCTGCCTGCGCCACCTCGACGAGGGCTGCACCACCGGCGAACTCGCCCGCCGCATCGGCTCGGGAGCCGCCGCGGCGAGCCAGCACGCGGCCGTGCTCCGGGAGGCGGGGCTGCTGGCGACCGTACGGCGGCGGAACTCGGTGCTGCACACCCTGACGCCGCTCGGCCGGGCCCTGCTCGCGCAGAACCCCGCGCCGGGCCGGCCGGCGGGGTGAGCAGGCCCGGCGACGCCGGACCGCGCCCGCACGGCGCCTGCGCGGCGCCGGCGCCGCACCCGCGCCGCGCCCGTACCCTTCCTCGGCGCGTGTGGCCCTCGCTCGCCTCCCCGTCACCCGTCAGCGCTCACACGTCACCCGCCGGCTGTCACCTGATCTCGTGGTCCGCGCTCTCGATGGAGTGAACGCGGCCGTGGCGTGTTCGGCCTGCCGAGAGGTGGCGGGCTAGGTTCGGGGAGGACAGGCGCATTCCCGCTCAGGCCGTCGCGCACGGCCGGGCGTGACCATGGTCGCCGACCGCAATCAGCCTGTCGTGAGCCTCGGACGCCCTGCGCGGGCGGCGGCGGACTCGTGTCGCTGCCGGCGGCGCGGCGCCTCGCGGGGCCTTGTGAGACGGGGGTGTCCTTGGAGCACACCAGCAGCTTCACCGATCCGCCCGCGCGGACAGGCGTGCCGGACGGCTGCCCGCGGCCGGCAGGTCGCGCCGCCGTGCCGTGCGCCTGGCCGCCGGACGTGGTGTGACCGTGCCGGGCACCGCGACGGCGGAGTACGCGGGGCTGGCAGGCGCGGCCAGCGCCGCGGTGTGCTGGCTGAACCTGGCGCGGCGCTTCGCGGACCGGGGGCGGCTGGCCGGCTCCCGCTTCTCGGTGGGCCTGACCGTCGCGGTCGTGGCCGCCACCGTCACCGTCGCGGTGACCACGACCCTCCTGCTCTCGCAGACCCACGGCCTGCCGGCGGCCGCGGCCGGTGTGCTGGCCGGCGCCGGTGTCTTCCCCCGCACCCGGCAGACGCCGGCCGACCACAGCCGGACGCTGACGCGGGTGATGTCCCTGGGGATCGCCTATCTCACCGACCGTCTGGTGGATCGGATGCGGCGGGACGAGGCCGCGTGGTGCGAGGCGATGCTGTCGGGGTTCAAGGACTTCACGCAGATGCAGTCCTTCGTCCAGGCGCTGACGGTGGACTACCTCCAGCCGCGCCTCGACCCCAAGCTGTACGCCGACGCCGAACAGCGCCTGGACGCGGCGAGTTCCGCGTTGGTGGAGGCCGCCGCGTGCCACGACCGCATCGACGCGGCCTGCCGGCAGACCGATCCCCCCGAGGAGCCCCGGCGGCGCACGATGGCCGAGCAGCACGAGTACGACCGCACGTCGGGATCAGCCCGCAAGGCCGTGAAGTTCGTGCTCGCGCTGGTCTACGAGCACGGCCGCCGCAGCGAGCAGCCCGCCCTCCAGCGCATCCGCTGCGAAGCGGCCCCCGACGCGGCGGCGGTCGAACACGTCCCGGAGCAGCGGCGTTCGAAGGCGCCTGCCGGCCCACGCTCCTGACCGCGATCCGGGGTACGGACGCGGACGGACCCGGGCGGACCCCGGCCTCGACTCCGGACCGCGACCCGGACGCGAACCCGGACCCGGATCAGCGGCGTCCGGCGAACGATCCTCGCTGCTCACCGAGGTCGCCGGGCACGCCGTCGCGGCCGGCGGCCGATCCGGCGCCGGTGCTTATCGGGCAGACGGTGATCTCGACCTGGGCGCCCAGGCCCTCGGCCAGCATCGCCAGCGACCGCACCGTCAGGTCCGCCTCACCGGCGAGCATCCGGTGCACACACCCCTCGCTGACCCCGAGCCGGTCGGCCAGCTGCGCGTAGCTGACGCCCTGGGCTGTCAGCAGGCCCTCTATCGACACGGCCGCCGCACGGGCGAGCCGCGCACCGTCGACGTCCGCATCCACTGGCGTCCTGGACCAGAAAGGCAAGGCGCTACCCCCAGATCGATCGCAGGCCCGTCAAAGGCCCACGGCCTGAAGCATGCCACCACAACGGTGCCGGAAAAACACCCCCGAGCGGCCCGGACGCCGCCGAGGAGGGCACGCGGCCCCGGCAGGAGCCGGTGGCCTGCGCCGATCGCGCCGGACCGCGCCGCCGGTCCGGACACGCCGGTTCACCCGGAGGCAGGCACCGCCCGAACACCAGCCCGTACCCGCGGGATTGCCGGACGCCACCCCGCGCCACCCGGGTGGGTCCTCGGGGCGGGCCGGCGGTCCCGCGCCGCGGCGGGTCAGCGCCAGCCGAGGTCCGGGGCGACGTGGGTGAGGATGCTCTCCAGGAGGTGGGCGTTGTAGTCCACCCCGAGCTGGTTCGGAACGGTGAGCAGCACGGTGTCCGCGGCCTGGATCGCCTCGTCCTCCTGGAGCAGCTTCACCAGCTGGTCCGGCTCCGCGGCGTAGGAGCGTCCGAAGATCGCACGGGTCGTGTCGTCGATCATGCCGACCTGGTCGCGCGAGTCGCGGTCGCGGCCGAAGTAGGAGCGGTCCTGGTCGGTGGTCAGCGCGAAGATGCTGCGGCTGACCGACACCCGCGGCTCGCGGGTATGGCCGGCGTCCTTGTACGCCGCGCGGTACGCCTCGATCTGCTTGCGCTGCTGGACGTGCAGCGGCTCGCCCGTCTCGTCGTCCTTCAGCGTAGAACTTTGCAGGTTCATGCCCAGTTTCGCCGCCCACACCGAGGTCGCGTTCGAACCGGAACCCCACCAGATCCGGTCGCGCAGCCCCGGGGAGTGCGGCTCGACGCGCAGCAGCCCCGGCGGATTCGGGAACATCGGCCGCGGGTTCGGCTGCGCGAAGCCCTCGCCCTCGATCACCTGGAGGAACCCCTCCGCGTGCCGCCGGGCCATGTCCGCGTCGCTCTCCCCGTCGGCAGGCGCGTACCCGAAGTACCGCCAGCCGTCGATCACCTGCTCCGGTGACCCGCGGCTGACGCCCAGCTGCAGCCTGCCGCCGGAGATGAGGTCGGCCGCGCCGGCGTCCTCCGCCATGTGGAGGGGGTTCTCGTAGCGCATGTCGATCACGCCGGTGCCGATCTCGATCCGCGACGTCCGTGCGCCGATGGCGGACAGCAGCGGAAACGGGCTGCCGGCCTGCTGCGCGAAGTGGTGCACCCGGAAGTAGGCGCCGTCCACCCCCAGCTCCTCCGCCGCGACCGCGAGGTCGATCGACTGCCGCAGGAAGTCCGCGGCGGAGCGCGTCTGGGAGTGCACACTGGGCGACCAGTGCCCGAACGAGAGGAATCCGATCTTCTTCACACCAGGTCACAGCGCCGCAGGGCCTTCTTTGATTCCCCGTTGGCCCGCGGACTGCGACAAGCCGTGAATCAGACCGGAGGTGGAGGGAAGGCGGGACAGAAGAGATCTCCGTGGCGTCAGTGAACAGCTGCACATCCAAGCCACGGTTGAGAGGAGAACACCATGTCTGCACCGAATGGTTCGGCGGTTCGCCCTGAGGACGTGCTGCCGGCCGGCGTCGACAGCACGGTCATCAACGGGGTCACGGTGCGCAAGGGCTTTGTCACGGCTCTCGTCGCCAACGCCAAGGCGCTCGACGGCCAGACTCCCGGCAGCCGGGACCACGACGACCTCGTGGCGGAGATCCGGCAGCTCGTGCCGGGTCTGCGGGCGATAGGCCTGTTAGACGTCTTCAGTCCGCGGTCGCCGGAGCTGGCGCGCATCATCGAGGAGACCGCCTGACCGACGTCGGACGCCGCCGTGGCCTCGGGCCACGGCGGCGTCGTCGCGTCCGCAGGATGCCGGCAGCCCGACGCCCGGAAGGGACCGCTCAGGATCGGGTGGCGGTGTCGCTGTCGGGGTGGAGCGCGAAGATCTGGTCGAGGCCGACGATGTGCAGGATGCGCCGGGTGTGCGCGGGGACGCCCGCGAGGGCGATGTCCGCACCGGCGGCCTGGGCGTGGTGGCGGGCGGCGATCAGCGCGGTGATGCCGCTGGAGTCGCAGAACTCCATGCCGCTCAGGTCCAGGACCAGGCGCCGGCCGGGCTGGAGGGGCAGCGTCGGGAGCAGCTCGCGCAGTTCGGGGGCGGTGCTGTAGTCGAGCTCGCCGACGAGCTCCAGGAGCGGACCGGTGGCGGCGTCCTTGACGATGATCTTCAGCGGGCTCATGGTGTGGTTTCCGTGTACTGATCGGGGGCCGGGACGCCCAGGGCGAGCAGGGCGGTGTCGTCGTCGAGGCCCTTGCCGAAACTGTCGAGCAGGCCGACCAGGGCCTGGATCACCGCGTGCGGGCGCCGGCCGGCGTGGTCGGCGGTGAAGGCGAGCAGCGCGTCGTCGCCGAAGAGGGTGCTGCGGTCCGCGCCGGTGCGGGCCTCGGTGATGCCGTCGGTGTAGAGCAGCAGGGTGTCGCCGGGGGCGAGCACGGTCGTGGCGCCGGCGAAACGGGCGTGGGGCACGATGCCGACGAGCAGGCCGCCCGGGGTGGGCAGGAACTCGGCCGTGCCGTCGGCGCGCGTCACGATGGCAGGGGGGTGGCCGCCGGACGCCAGTTGGACGGCGGCCTGCCCGGTGGCCGGGTCGGTCTCGAGGGTGCCGACGATCGCGGTGCAGTAGCGGGGGTCGCCGCCGCCGGCGTAGCGGGCGTGGAGCACCGTGTTGAGCGTGGTGAGCGCGGCGACGGGGTCGGCGTCGTGCAGGGCCGCCGCGTGCAGGGTGTGGCGGGTCAGCGAGGTGAGCGCCGCGGCCTGGGGTCCCTTGCCGCAGACGTCGCCGAGGAAGAAGCCGAAGCGCTTGGCGTCGAGGGGGAACATGTCGTAGAAGTCGCCGCCGAGCCGGTCGGGGGAGGCGGTGTGGTAGTGCGCCGCCGTCTCCATGCCGGGGACGTGCGGCAGGACGTCGGGGAGCAGCGACTGCTGGAGTACGGCGAGGGCGTCCTGCAGCCGCGCGCGGTCGGTCTCCGCCTGCGTGCGCGCGGCCTCGGCGGCCTTGCGGCCGCGCAGCAGCTCCTCCTCGTAGCCGCGCCGGTCCCGGGCGTCGAAGACGCTGCTGCGGATCAGCAGCGGCTCGCCGGTGGTGCCGTGCTTGACCACTGAGGAGACCAGCACCGGCACCCGGCCGCCGTCGTCCCGCCGAAGCTCCAGCGCTATGCCCCTGATCTCGCCCTGCATGCGCAGCAGCGGCGCGAAGTGCGTCTCGTGGTACAGCCTGCCGCCCACGGTCAGCAGGTCGGTGAAGCGCTTGCGGCCCACCACCTCCTCGCGTCCCACGCCGAGCCAGTCCAGCAGGGTGGCGTTGATCTTCGCGATGGTGCCGTCCATCAGCGTGGACAGGTACCCGCACGGCGCGCCGTCGTACAGCTCCTCCGCGCTGTCCTCCAGGAGCGCGGCGAACGCCGCGCCCGGAGCGGCCGCCGCTCCGGTCTCGTGCGGGTCGGGCCGCTCGGAGCGGGCCATCACCGCAAGCCCGCCAGGAAACGCGTGAGGGCGGCGTTGGTGGCCCCGGCCGCGGACAGGTGCGGGCAGTGTCCCGTGGCGTCCAGGGTGATCAGCGTGGAGCCGGGGATCGCCCGGTGGACGTAGGCGCCGACCTCCCGGGGGGCGATGACGTCCTGGGTGCAGTCCAGGACCAGCGTCGGCACCCGGACGTTCTTCAGCGCGTCCCGCGAGTCGGACAGGAAGGTGGTGCGGGCGAAGACGCGCGCCATGTCCGGATCGGTGGCGCAGAAGCTGTTCGTCAGTTCGTCGCCGAGTTCCGGCCGGTCCGGGTTGCCCATGATCACCGGCGCCATCGCCGAGGACCAGCCCAGGTAGTTCGACTCCAGGGACGCCAGCAGCTCGTCGATGTCCTCGGCGCTGAAGCCGCCGCGGTAGCCGTCCTCGTCGATGTAGCAGGGCGAGGGAGCGACCATCACCAGCGCGCGAATCCGCTCCGGCGGCATCATCCCCGCGGCCGTCACGCCGATCATCGCGCTGACGGAGTGCCCCACGAACACCGCGTCGCGCAGGTCCAGCGCCTCGTGCACCTCCACCACGTCCCGCGCGTAGCCCTCCAGCGTGGCGTAGCGCTCCTGCGAGAACGCGGACGGGTCGGCGCGCCCCGACCCCACGTAGTCGAAGAGCACCACCCGGTACTCCTCGGCCAGCGCGGGCACCGTGAGGCGCCACATGTTCTGGTCACAGCCGAAGCCATGGGCCAGCACCACCGTCGGCCCGTCCGGGTTGCCGGTGACGCTGACGTTGTTCCTTCGGACGATGTCCATACCGGCCAGTCTCTCAAATCCGGCCGCCGGCCGTCCCCGGCCGTCCCCGGCCTCCGCCGGCTGTCCCCGGCCTCCGCCGGCGTCAGTCGTCGAACATCTCGAAGAGGGTGGTCAGGCCCTCGGCGAACAGCGGGTGCGTGAGGATCGCGTCCGCCATGGCGGTGTGGGTGAGGCCGCCCAGCATGGCGACCTGGATCATGGTCATGATCTCGCCGCCCTCGCTGCCGGGGACCGCGCAGCCCAGGATGCGCCCGCTGTCCCGGTCGACGACGACCTTCATGAAGCCGCGCGTCTCGCCGGTCTCCAGGGCCCGGACGACGGCGCTCATCGGAAGCCTCGCCACCCGGATGTCGCGCCCCTGCGCCCTGGCCTCGCGTTCGGTCAGGCCGACGCGGCCCAGCTGCGGGTCCATGAACACCGCGTGCGGGACGAGCCGGCCGCGCGTGCTCGCCCGCCGGTGCTCGACGAGGCGGGCGCGCAGGACGCGGTAGTCGTCGTAGGAGGAGTGGGTGAAGGCCGGGCCGCCGGTGATGTCGCCCATCGCGTAGACGCCGGGGACGCCGGTCTCCAGGTGCTCGTCGACCTCGATGAAGCCGCGGTCGTCGAGGCCGATGCCGGCCTCCTCGGGGGTGAGCGCCTCCGTGTTCGGGACCCGGCCGACGGCCGCCAGCAGGTGCGAGCCCTCGAGCCGCCGCTCACCGTCCGGCAGGGAGACGGCCAGCCGCAGCGGGCCGCCGCCGGCCTGCTCGACCCGGACGGGCGTCGCCGAGGTCAGCACCGTGATCCCCTCGTCGCGCAGGATGGCGGTGGCCTCGTCCGTGACGTCCTCGTCCTCCGCGGTCATCAGGCGCGGCGCGCGCTGGACGAGGGTGACCTCGCTGCCGAACCGGCGGAACATCTGGCCGAACTCCACCGCGATGAAGCCGCCGCCCAGCACGATCAGGTGCTCGGGCAGTTCACCCAGCTCCATGACCGACGTGGAGTCGAGTACGGGGACGTCCTCCGCACCGTCGATCTCCAGCGGCCTGGGCCGGGTGCCGGCGTCGACGACGACCACCGGCGCGGTGAGCTGCCGCCTCCCGCCGCCGGTCAGCGCGACGTCGAGCGTCTTCGGCGCGGTGAACCGGGCCTCGCCCTTGATCAGTTCGAGTCCGTCCTGGTCCAGCCGGCCGGCGTAGTTCTGCCGGGCGCCGGCGACCATGGAGCGCTTGCGCTCCCGTACCGCGGCCAGGTCCACCGACACCGGGCCGGTGCCCACCCCGTACTCCTCGCCGCGCCGCGCCTGGTGGGCGAGGCGTGCGCTGGCGACCATCGTCTTGGTCGGGGTGCAGCCCCTGTTGACGCAGACGCCGCCGAGCGGGCCGCGCTCGACGAGCGCCACCCTCCCGCCGGCCCTCGCCAGCTCGACCGGGAGGAACCGGCCGCCCTGGCTGGTGCCGACCACGATCGCGTCGTACCGGTCCGCTGTCATCGTTCCGTCTCCCTTCACCCGCCGTCTCCCGTCGTCCGTCACCCGTCTCCGGTGGCCGCAGATACGGCGCCGTACCGCCGTGGTCGCCGACCTCGCAGGTCAGCCCGCGGTCCAGGATCAGGCCCAGGGTCAGCGGCGCACTGCCGTGGCGGAAGGTGTCGGTGACCGGTTCGCTGACGATCAGCGCGGCGCTGGACGCCGTGCCCTCGCCCTGCCCCGCGGCCCTGGAAGCCAGGGGGCCGGGCCCGCACCAGCCGCCCGCGAAAGGACGTGCCGCTGTTCAGCACCTCGCGTGCGAGATCCTCCGCCGCTTCCTCCTCCACCACGTGATGGGAGACGCGGAAACGCGCAACTGCGCTCCGTCGCACTCCGTCACCGCGGTCACCTCCTGTGCGTCCGACGTCGGGCCGGCCGCGGGCAGTCCCACCCCTCCGGTCTACCCCCGGACGGCGCAATCGGCGACTCTGCGAGCGGGTGACGCGGCCCGGTGCCCGCCGGACCGCGCCATCGCCGAGGCGGCGGCGCGGCTCAGGCGACCCGCGAGCGCCTGGCGGTGGTCGAGGCCCGCTTCGACCCCGGCGACCTGTCCGCCGGCAGCCACCCCCCGCCCCGGTAGGCGGCTCGGCGTCAGGGCCGCCGGAAGGCGGCCGCGTGGTGGCGGGCCCACTCCTCGAAGGTGCGCGGCGCCCGGCCGGTGACCTGCTCGACGGTGGGCAGCACCCGTGACTCGTCGAGAGTGCCGTCGACGTAGAAGCTGAAGAAGGCGTCCACGTAGGCGACCGGCATGGCGGCCTCCATCTCGGCCCTGGCCTCGGCGTCGGTGAGGCCGACGCAGCGCAGGTCGCGGCCGAGCACCCGGCCCAGCGTGGCGATCTGCTCGTCCACCAGCAGCGACCGGGGCCCGGACACCGCGTGGATCACGCCCTCGTGGCCGTCGTCGATCAGCGCCCGCGCCGCGACGGCCGCGATGTCGTACGGGTCGACGGGCGCGGCGCGCACCGTGGCGAAGGCGACCCGCACCACGTCCCCCTCCGCCAACTGGTCCTTCCAGCGGAGGGCGTTGGACATGAAGGCGGTGGGGCGGACGAAGGTCCAGGGCAGGCCGGACTCCCGCACCGCCTGCTCGGACTCGATCATGTAGCGGGCGACCGCGTTGGTGAGGTCGCCGCCCGCTGCCGAGCCGCCGGACAGCAGCACCACCCGCTTGACCCCGGCGTCGGCGGCGAGCGCCAGCGTGTCCCGAAGGCCCTCGTAGCCCGGCATCAGGAACAGGCCCTGCGCACCGGACAGCGCGTCCTCGAGGGTCTCGGGGCGGTTGAGGTCCCCGACGGCCGTCTCGGCGCCGGGCACCTCACGCGGGGTGCGGACCAGGGCCCGCACCCGCTGTCCGGCCGCGGCGAGCGCCGCGACGAGTTCGGAGCCCACATTGCCGGTCGCACCGGTCACCACGTACATCGTTCCCCCTGCCCGTTTGACCACTCGCCTGACGGCCCGTCCACCCTACGGCCCTACGGCCTGCCGGGTGGATCTCCGTGGCGCGTCGTGGCGTCGCGGCGCCCGGCGGGTGGCGGGTGGCGGCGGGCGGCGTCAGATGGCGGGCCGGTAGAAGAAGGTCTTGCGTCTGCTGATCCGCCCGCCGCTGATCCAGTACCAGTCCGCGAACGTCTCGTGGAGCGGCTCGCCCGAACGGGAGACGCCGCTGAACTCACCCCAGCAGCTGACCTCGCAGCCGCTGCCCAGGCAGCCGCGGATCAGGTGCCTGCCGTCCGCGACGACGCGTTCGCCGCGGTAGAAGGCGAGCAGCGAGGCGATGCCGCAGATCGGTGCGTACCCGGGCCGCTCGTAGCAGACCGAGGGGGTGAAGAGCTGGGGCAGCGCCTCCCAGTCGTGGCCGTCGATGAGGGTGAACAGCCGCAGGACCAGGTGCTCGTGGGGGTCCACGGCGGTCGCGTCTCCTTCGGACGGCGGGCCTTCAGGCAACGGGGTGCTGGTCGTCCCGGGAACGGAGGTCGTCGTGGGTGAGGGACCGCTGGCCGTGCTGCAGTTCCCTGAACCAGTCGAGGTAGTGGTTCACCACGTCGCCCTTGGTGTCCTCGACGATGTGGATGCCGGTGAGCTGGAAGTGCGCGGACTCCGGCACGCCGTTGACCGGTATGTGCTCGTTGACCTGCAGGATGATGGTGCCGCCGGTGTTGCGTCCGTTGTTCTTCCGCTTCACCACGACGAACGACATCGGGTACTTGGCGGTGACCGCGTCCAGCGACACCCCCTGCCCGGGAGCGTCGGTCTTCAGGCTGATGACGCGCCGGTAGTGCCGCAGGTAGCTCGGCTCGACGGAGTCGGAGAGGAAGACCGACGGCCGGTCGAGCACGTCGAGCGACGGCAGCTGGATGAGCCGGTGGTAGGCGACCCCGTGCAGGAACCGGTTCTCGATCCGCCGCAGGTACTCCTCCTGCAGCCGCTCGACCGCCGGATCGGAGCGCTGGTGGAAGACCTCGACGAAGGAGTTGACCGCCAGGATCTCGTCGCCGTCCTGCGCCTTGTCGATCACCTCTCCCGCCTTGCGGTACAGCGCCTCGGCCTGCTGGAGGTGGTTCGACTCCGGACCGCGCCGCGCCGGCAGGTACTTGATGTACGCGCCGGTGCGGTCCCGGAACTCGTCGAACGAGACGTCCACGTGGTCGCGCAGCTCCCGCAGCGCCGCGCGGGTCGTCCGGCCCTCGTCGGCGGTGTCGGCTGACGCGGTCATCGCGGCGTACACCAGGAAGGCGAGCAGCGCCAGGACGCCCGCCAGCAGGCCGGTCTGCGAGCTGGAGATGCCGTTGCCGAGCCAGTCCTGCAACACGTTGAGGACGGCGGCGAACGGGATCGCCGCCAGAAAGGCGGCCAGCAGCCGGTTGACCCGCCGCCGCGCGTCGTGCCGTTCCCGCTGCCGATCGGGATCGGCGTCCCCCCGCTGTGTCGTCATGCTGTCCACCGTCCTTTCACGGAGTGGTCCTGTCATGGGTCGTGGGTCATGGGGCAGTGACACTTCCATCGTGCGGACCGGGATGTCCGGGCGGACCCGAGATCTCCCCGACATGCCGCTCATATCCCCCCGCGGAGGTGAGGAGATGTCCTCATTGCGGAGCCCGTCGTACCGGTCGTCCGCCCGATTCGCCCGCAGCGTCGTGGAGTCGGGCGGCCAGGGGCGCGGCGCAGGGCGCAACCGGCGCCAGACGAAGGGGGGATGGCCCAGCCGGGGGTGGCCGCGGTCGTACACGTTCAGCGCCGCCCACCCGGCCACGCACAGCGCGATGCCCGCCTTCGCCGCCCATCGCCAGGCCACCGGCCCACCGCCGTGCGCAGGGCTGAGAAGTCCTGCCAGACCGGCGCTGCCCGCCACCGCCCACAGCAGCGGGTACACCCCGAGCTGGTGCCAGATCTTGGTCGGCGACCAGGCCTGCGCGGAGGTGTAGAAGCCGCGGCGCAGCTCCCCGGCCCACTGCACCACCCCGTACGCCAGCCACCCCGCCGCCGGCAGCAGGATGCCCGGCGGACGGGCCGCCCACGCCATGGCCGCCGGCGGGCCCGTGGGGGCGAGCAGCACGCCCAGACCGCAGGCGGCGGCCAGCAGCGGATCGCCGTACACCACCGCGGTGAACTCCTGCCGCACCCGCACGCGGCGGCCCTCCAGCACGGCGGCGAGCAGGACATGGACGCCGGGCGAGATGACGAAGGCCGCGACCGCCGCGACGAACGGCCCGGCCGACAGCAGCGGCCGCAGCGGACCCGGCCACGCGGGGACCCCGGCCGCGGCCGGGCCGCCGCCGTGCAGGGCGGCGAGGCCGCCGAGGACCGTCACCGGGCCGCCGTCCCGGTGCCGGGCGCCGGACCGCGCCGGTAGCGGCCGCGCACGATCTGCTCGACCTCCCCGTCGCGGAAGAAGTTGGCGTGCCGCACCGCGAAGGCGTGCAGAGGCGCGATACGGGCCCGGTTGCGCTCGTCGGTGCGGGGCTCCAGGTCGGGGGAGGCGCCCACCAGGCGGTGTTCCGCCTCCCGCATCGGCGCGTAGCGGTCCTGCAGGAAGCGGTCGAGGGTGCTCTCCGCGACCTTGGCGCGGGCGGCGACCTCCGGGCGCGAGGAGAACACCGTCAGCGCCCGCCAGATGTCCAGCTGGGTGGTGCTGCCGACCAGCCGCTCCAGCAGCGAGGGGCCGCTGCCGCCACGGGCCGGGCGGTAGCGTTCGGCCAGCCCGCGGCCGGGCCGCAGCCCCTGCTCCATCGCCGCGACCAGCCCCGTGACGTCGGCGATCGGGCCGGCCTTCGAGGCCAGCGCCCACGGTTCGAAGTAGTGGAAGGCGGCGAGCAGCAGCAGCCCCCGGTTCTCGTCGATGTCCGCGCACCACACCACGCAGGGGATGCCGGCCTCGTCGAGCAGCCGCAGCGCGACCAGCCCGGTCTCCGGGCTGCCGGGCCCGAAGTCGAGGTCCACCATGGCCAGCTGGAAGCCGCGGTCCACGGCGAGGAGCTGCCGCAGCTCCCGCGGGCTGCGCACGCCCATGACCTGGTGCGCGCGGCCGTCGGCCGGCGCGGGAGCGGTGGCCAGCGCCAGCGCGAGGGAGTCCTCCGCGGCCACCGCGTCGTCCACGACGATGATGCGCACGGCGCTCACGCCCCCTTGCCGGCGGTCCGCTGCCGCGGATCGGGCAGCGGATCGAGCGGTGAGTCGTCCGGCCGGGCGGCCCGAACCGGCCGGACGATGCCGGGCGGGCACCCCCAGCGCGCCGCGACGTGCTTCCACCTGCCGTCGTCCACCACGTCGATTCCCCCTCCGTACCGGCCCAGCAGGATGTCCTGCACCTTCAGACTCGTCAGCGGGTTGCGCGCCGCGCCGGGCGGGAAGCGCTCCCCGTCGTCGGAGACCCGCAGCAGGCACAGCTCGGGCCGCTCGGCGTCCTGGACCAGGAACTCGACGCGCACCCGGCGCGCCTGGGCCTTGAGCGCGTTCATCATGAGATCCGACATCAGCGACCGGACCCGCTGGTAGTCGGTGCTCGTCAGCCGCACGTCGACGTCGCCGGACAGCTCGCACTCCTCGTGCCGGCCCCGCCACGCGTGCGCGATCAGCGGCTCCAGCCGCATCCACACCTCGCGCACGGACCCGGACTGGCTGTCGGGGTCGGCCCTCATGATCGCCTGCCGGGCCTCCTCGATGCCGACCAGCACCTCCCTGGACAGCGAGCGCAGATGGCCCAGGTCGGGCGGCGGATCGTCCTGCTCGGCGTACCGCGCGAGCACGCTGACGCTGTTCTTGAGCATGCTGTGCACGGCGGAGGCGCTGTTGAACCGGGCCAGCCGGTGCTGGGCGACGGCGGTGTGCACCGCGGCCCGCAGCATGGCGGCGAACATCGCCCACACCGCGTAGAACAGCAGCGGCGACAGGGTGAGCGCGGCCACGAACCCCGCCGGCACCTCCGCCGCCGCGGCGCTCCACGGCCACAGGACGGCCACCAGGAGCAGGCCGTGCACCGGCGGGATGAACCAGCGGAAGACCCGCATCCCGCGCGTCGGCGCGGCGGTGACGGAGTACCAGCCCGCGTCGATCACCGCCTGCAGCACCGCGTCCCAGTTGTACGCGATGCACAGGGCGACCCCGGCGGTACGGGCCGGCGCGGGCAGGCCGGACAGCGGGAGCGGCCCCACGAACAGCCAGGTCGCCAGCAGGATGCCGACGCCCTCCAGCAGCCCCGAGGCGTCCACCGACGCCTTCTCCCGCACGCTCAGCAGATGGCGCACGAGCGGCCCGGCGGCGGGCAGCCGGGCGAGCAGCGGCAGCTTCTCGGAGAAGCTGTGCCCGAACGCGAGAGCCAGACCGCACGCCCCCGGCAGCAGCGACAGCACGATGCGCGGCAGGCCGGCCGCCGGAGACCACGCGAGCGCAGGCACCGCCGCGGCGCCGTACAGGGCCAGCCGGACCCAGCACCCCCAGCGCCACAGCGTCCGCGCGGCGTGGATCGCCGTCTCGAAGACGACGTCGGCGTCGTGGTCCGCCGGCCGCGCGTCGACCGCTGCCTGCCGATCCGCCTGCCGATCCGCCGGCCGGCGGCGCGGCTTCCCCCTGCCCCACTCCATGGACGGCGCCTCCAAGCCGGCACGGTGCTGCATGCGTTACCACGATGACGCACCGGGACCCCGGCGCGGTGACGAAATCTCCTACGGTCCCGGGCGGACGCCGATCCCTGCCAGGGCGGCTGGGACGGCGGGGGCGGGTGGGGAGCGGACCGCCAGTGGGGCCGCGTGGCCTGCGGAGGTCCTGTCCGCGCGGACGACGAGGGGGCGGGCCGACGGGGGACGGACGGGAGGGCGGCGGCCGGGCCCGCGGAGCCCCCCGCGGAAGGTCCCCTACCCGCGGCCGACCCGCACTGGCACCCTGGAGGCATGCATCGCAGCGAGCCCGGCGATCGGGTGAGGCTCCTTCAGGAAGCCGCCGACGCGCAGCTGAGGCAGTCCTTCCGGGACACGCCGTATCCGGTGTACGAGCTGCGGAGCCCCTGGTTCTCGCCGTGCGCGCTGGGGGAGAGCCATCGCGTGGACGGCTCCCTGCAGGCGGTGACGCTGATCTACGGCCCCTGGGAGCCGGGCCTGGCGCACGTCCGGGTGACGACCTGGCACGACCTGCCGGGGCAGGACTTCCGCCCGGACGTGCCCGCCGCCCTCGTGGCCGCGCCGACCGAGCCGGTCGCGGTCGCGGTCGGCGGCACGACGGCGCCGGCGGCCTTCGCCGCGCTCCCCGACTCGTCCTGGTCGCTGCGGGTGGACCAGGGTCCCGTCCACCTGCTGGCCTGCGGCCGAGGGACGATCGGCGACCTCGCGTTCGAGCGGGTCACGGACCTGGAGCCGGCCGTCCAGGCCCGCGCCCACCACCTCGCCGCGCTGCGCGCCTGAGTCCGCCGCGCGTCCCGGTGGCGTTGCCCCGGTGGCGGTGTCTCGGTGCCCGGCGGCCCGCCGCCCGGGGCCGAAGCGTGCTCAGGCCGCCGCCGGCCGGCGCGCGAGGTGGACGGCCACCGCTCCGGACATGACGATCACGCAGCCCACGAAGATGACGCCCGCGGCGCGCAGGCCCACCGCCACCGCGACCGCGCCGATGCCGACCACGGGCAGGGAGATGCCGACGTAGGCCGCGGTGAACAGCGCGGAGATCGTCGCGCCCCGCTGCTCGGGCGGGGCGGCGCCGCTGACGGCCGCCACCGACGCGCGGAAGGCCATGCCCTGGCCGGTCCCGCTGACGACGGCGCCGGCCACGAGCAGGCCGAGGGACTCCGCCAGCAGGGAGCCGCCGATGAGGAGCAGGCCGCCGACGAGGACGGTGCACCCCAGCGGGAGGGCGCGCGACGGGCCGACCCGGCTCGTCAGCAACTGCCCGGCCGTCGACCCGAGGAAGACGGAGAGGACGACGGCGCCGGTGACGGCGAGGTTGTCCACGTCCAGGTACCCGGAGACGAACGCGGGCGTCACCGCGGTGAACAGGCCGAGCACCGAGAACCCGGCGAAGACGGCCAGCGCGGCGGGCGCGAACACGGCCCGCACCTGGGCCGGCACCACCATGCCCTGCGGCCGCAGCGGCGGTCGCGGATCAGGGCGTTCCACCGGCTCCGGCAGCACCGCGACCGCTCCGCAGGCCAGGACCAGCAGCCCCAGGTGGACCAGGTAGGGCAGCCGCAGCGGATGGGGCGCGTACTGCGCCAGCAGCCCGGAGAGCAGCGGACCGCACCCCAGGCCGCCCATGTTGGCGGCGGTGGCCGTGAACGCGGCGCGGCCCCGGTCCCGCGGCGCGGCCAGCTCGGTCACCGCGGCCGTGGCCGCGCCGCTGAACAGGCCCGCGGCGAAGCCGGAGAGCAGGCGCCCCAGGAAGAGCGCGGGCAGTCCGCCCTCGAAGACGAAGCACACCGCGCTCAGCATCGACAGGACCAGCCCGGTGAGCAGCACCGGCCTGCGGCCCAGCAGGTCCGAGAAGTTGCCGGCGATCAGCAGCGCCGTGATCACCCCGACCGCGTAGACGGCGAAGATCACCGTCACCATGAACTCGGAGAAGCCGATCTCCTGGCGGTAGAGCCCGTACAGCGGTGTGGGCAGGGTGGTGCCCGCCATGCCCACCGCGAAGACCGCGGCCGCAAGGAGGTACCACGGGCGAACCGGCTGCTTCCTCACGCCGCTGGTCGTCATGACGGTCACTCTAGAGTCGAGAGCCCGGTACGGCCCACCTGCCCCTTGCCCCGGCGGGGCGGACGGTGCGGCGTCCCGCCGGGTTCCGCGGAACCCGGCGTGCCGACGGGTGTGCCCCCGCCGACGGTCCGCAGGTCCGGCCGGCTCCGGCCGCCGTGCGCCGTGCGCGGGGAAGCGGCCGCACCCACCCCTTGCCCACCACGCGGACCGCCCGGCGCCACGCCGCACGGTCGGAACACCCGGCCGACCTGCGCGCCGCGAATCGGCTCTCTGCCTTCAAGGGTCTTGACAACGTTGTCCAATCGGGCTCACGCTAGCGGCGATTTCCTTCCGGGTGCGCCCTCCGCGAGCCCGTTGCCGCTCGTGGAGTCGTCACATGAACCAAGTACCCCGCCTGCCGCGCCCCGCAGCGGCCGTGGCGCGGCACCCCACGGCATCTCCCGTACCGAAAGGCCCTGTTGTGTCACATCACCCCCAAGCCCGCCTGCTGTCCTTGAGACGGTGGGTGAGCGCGGCTGCGGCGCTGGCGCTGCCGGCGCTGGCGCTCGCCGCCGCACCGGCGGCGCACGCGGCCGCGCCGCAGGGCGACTTCAGCTCGTCGTTCGAGTCGTCCGAACCGCAACCCGCCGCGAGCACCACCGAGGTGGACGCGCACGGCGACCCGCTGCGGAAGAACCTGAGCGGTTCGAGCCCCTCGGGGCTGCCAGGCAGCCTGCTCGGCCAGGTCGGCGCGGTCACCGCGAGCGCCGAGAACCCGCCGGGCGAGGTCGCCGTCAACCTCAAGGACGGCAACCCGTCCACGAAGTGGCTGGCGTTCACCCCGACCGGCTGGGTCGACTACCAGCTGGCCAAGCCCGCCGCGGTGGTGACGTACTCGCTGACCTCCGCGAACGACTCGCCGACCCGCGACCCCAAGGACTTCACCCTCCAGGGCTCCGACGACGGCAGCGCCTGGACGGACCTGGACAAGCGGACCGGGGTGACCTTCAGCGGCAGATTCGCCACCGACACCTTCAGCTTCGACAACACCACCGCGTACGCGTACTACCGGCTCGACGTCACCGCGAACTCCGGTGACTCGCTGATCCAGCTCGCCGACTGGGACATCAGCGACGGCACGAACACCGAGCCCCCGGCCACCCCGATGGTCAGCGCCGTCGGGACGGGCCCGGTCAGCGGCTACAACATGAAGTCGAGCGCCGGCTTCACCGGCACCGCCTCGCTGCGGTACTCCGGCGGCGCCGAGGCGGACGGCCCCTCGTCCTCGACCAACCGGCTGTTCGACGTGAACATCCCGGTCGGCGAGGACACCAGCCTGTCCTACAAGATCTTCCCCGAGTTCACCGGCCAGGACGCCCAGTACCCGTCCACCTACGCGGCCGTGAACCTGCACTTCACCGACGGCAGTTACCTCAGCGCGCTGTCGCCGGTCGACAGTCACGGCTACGCGCTCACCGCGGCCGGCCAGGGCGCCTCCAAGGTGCTCTACGCGGACCAGTGGAACGCGGTCTCCTCGCAGATCGGCAAGGTCGCCCGCGGCAAGACGATCGACCGCGTCCTGCTCTCCTACGACGACCCGCAGGCCAAGGCGGCGACCCGCTTCCAGGGCTGGGTCGACGACATCGCGGTCACCGCGTCGCCGACCCCGATCGACGGCTCCAGCCTGACGAACTACGTCGACACCCGCCGCGGCACCAACGCCTCCGGCTCCTTCTCGCGCGGCAACAACCTGCCCATCGCGGCGGTGCCGAACGGCTTCAACTTCTTCACGCCGGTCACCGACGCGTCGTCCAACTCCTGGGAGTACGCGTACCAGCAGTCGAACAACGCGGCCAACCTGCCGATGCTGCAAGGGCTCGCGATCTCGCACGAGCCGAGCCCGTGGATGGGCGACCGCGACCAGATGTCGGTGATGCCGGTGCCGGGCGGCGGCTCGCTCACCGGATCGCCGGCGAGCCGGGCGCTCGCCTTCAGCCACGCCGACGAGACCGCGCGGCCCGACCTGTACCGGGTCACGCTGCAGGACGGCCTGGTCGCGCAGATGTCGCCGACCGACCACGGCGGCATCATGGAGTTCACCTTCCCCGCGGGGCAGGACACCGGAAGCCTCGTCTTCTTCAACGGCACCTTCAGCATCGGCGCCGACGGCACCTTCACCGGCTGGGTCGACAACGGCAGCGGCCTGTCCGCGGGGCGCAGCCGGATGTTCGTCTCCGGCGCCTTCGACCGCGCGCCGACGGCCTCCGCCGCCACCTCCGCGACCTTCGACCTCTCCGCCGGCCGCCAGGTGACGATGCGCATCGCCACCTCCTTCCTCTCGACCGACCAGGCGCGCAAGAACCTCGACCTGGAGGTCACCGGCCACAGCTTCGACCAGATCCACACGGCCGCGACCGCGGCGTGGAACGAGCGGCTCGGCCGCGTCTCGGTGGCCGGCGCCGGCCAGACGCAGTTGGTGACGCTCTACTCCAACCTGTACCGGCTGAACCTGTACCCGAACTCCCAGTCGGAGAACACCGGCACCGCGGCCCAGCCGCACTGGCAGTACGCCAGCCCGGTGTCGGCGCCGGCCGGCGCCGCGACGGCGACGACCACCGGCGCCAAGGTCGTCGACGGGCAGATCTACGTCAACAACGGCTTCTGGGACACCTACCGCACGGTGTGGCCCGCGTACTCCCTGCTGTACCCGGACATCGCGGCGAAGATCGCCGACGGGTTCGTGCAGCAGTACCGCGACGGCGGCTGGATCGCCCGCTGGTCCTCGCCCGGCTACGCCGACCTGATGACCGGCACCAGCGCGGACAACGCGGTCGCCGAGGCGTACCTCAACGGCGTCAAGCTGCCCGACCCGCTCGCCGCCTACGACGCCGCGGTCAAGGACGCCACCGTCGCCTCCGGGCGCAGCGAGGTGGGTCGCAAGGGCATCGAGTCCTCGATCTTCCTCGGCTACACCCCCACCACCACCGGCGAGTCCGTGTCGTGGGCGCTGGAAGGCTTCATCAGCGACTACGGCATCGGCAACATGGGCGCGGCCCTCGCGAAGGACCCGAAGACGCCGACGTCGGAGCGCGCCCGCATCAAGGAGGAGTCGGACTACTTCCTGCAGCGGGCCCGCGACTACGTCAACCTCTTCGACACCGACACGAAGTTCTTCGAGGGACGCACCGCGAGCGGTGACTTCCTGGCCGGCAACCCGCTGGACTGGGGCGGCGTCTACACCGAGACCGACGGCTGGAACTACGCCTTCACCGCGCAGCAGGACGGTCAGGGCCTCGCCGACCTGTACGGCGGCAAGAAGGGCCTGGAGCAGAAGCTCGACCAGTTCTTCGCCACCCCGGAGAACGCGGACCACCCCGGCGGCTACGGCGGCACCATCCACGAGATGCTCGAAGCACGCGCGGTGCGGATGGGCCAGCTCGGCATGAGCAACCAGCCGTCGCACCACATCCCGTACATGTACGACGACGCCGGCGCGCCCGCCAAGACCCAGGCGCTCGTCCGGGAGATCATGCAGCGGCTCTACGTGGGCGACGAGATCGGCCAAGGCTACCCGGGCGACGAGGACAACGGCGAGTCGTCGGCGTGGTACGTCCTCAGCTCGCTCGGCATCTACCCGCTCCAGGTCGGCTCGTCCCACTGGGCCGTCGGATCGCCGCAGTTCACCAGGATGACCGTGCACAGGACCAGCGGTGACATCGTCGTCAACGCTCGGGACAACAGCACCAGGAACGTCTACGTGCAGAGCCTGAAGGTCAACGGCAAGGCGCAGCAGCAGACGTCCATCGACTCGTCGGTGCTCGCGCACGGCGGGACGATCGACTTCACCATGGGCCCGAACCCGTCGTCGTGGGGCACCGGCAGCAAGGACGCCCCGCCGTCCCTGACCAAGGGCAGCACCGCTCCCAAGCCGCTGCAGGACACCACCGGCCCCGGCCTGGGCACCGCGACCGCCGACGGCGGGCAGGACGCGTCGAAGCTGTTCGACGACACGTCGACCACGCAGACGACCTTCGCCTCCGGCACGCCCGAGGTCACCTGGGCCTACCGCGGCGGCAAGCAGACGCCGACGACCTACACCCTCACCTCGGGTGCGAGCACCGGCGATCCGCAGGACTGGAAGCTCCAGGGGTCGAACGACGGGATCACCTGGACCACGGTGGACTCCCGCCACGGCGAGGTCTTCCCCTGGCGCGACCAGACCAGGCCGTTCACCGTCGCGAGGCCGGGTCGCTTCGCGCAGTTCCGTCTGGCGGTCACCAGGACCGCGGGAGCCGCGCAGACCAACCTCGCCGAGATCGAACTGCTGGCGGGCGGCGACGTCCAGCTCGGCGGCGGCGCGGTCAGCGTGAGCGCGCCGCAGAGCGCGGTGCACGCCACCTCGGGCGTCGCGCTGTCGGTCCCGGTGGCGACCCTCGCCGGCGGCGCCGCCTCCGGCTACCAGGCCACGATCAACTGGGGTGACGGCTCAGCCGCCACCACCGGTGTCGTCGCCCGCAGTTCGCGGGGCGTGTACGGGGTCAGCGGGTCGCACACCTACGCCAAGCCCGGCTACTACCAGGCGAGCGTCACCGCGACCGACGGCAAGAGCCAGGGTTCCGCGACGGTCGGCGTCGACGTCTCCTACGCCCCGGCCGACGCCCTCACCACGGCCTTCGACACCGTCTGCCTCGGCGACGACGCCGTGGTCGCGGCGAACTGCGACTCCGTGGGCTACGGGTACTCCCGCACGGCGCTGGCCGCCGCCGGCGTGACCCCGGGCAAGCAGCAGCAAGTGCCGGGAACCGACCTGCACTTCACGCTGCCGGCCACCGACGCGGGCCAGCCCGACGACGCGACCGGCAACGGCCGCACCATCGCGCTGAACCTGCCGGCCGACGCCGGGAGCATCTCGTTCGTCGGCGCCGGCACCGAGGGCAACCAGAACACCACCGCCACCGGGACGTTCAGCGACGGCAGCACCGCCGGCATCCCGATCCAGCTGAGCGACTGGACACTGGGCGGGCACGCCGACGGCACCCCCGCCTTCGGGAACATCGTCGTCGCGGCGCCCGCGTACCGGCTGCAGGGCGCGAGCAAGGACAGCGCGCACCCGTTCCTGCTCGCCACCGCCCCGCACCGGATCCCGGCGGGCAAGACGCTCGTCTCGGTGACCCTGCCCCTCCAGACCGGAGACCCCGGCACCTCGGGCAGGATCCACGTGTTCGCCGTCGCCGACGACGGGACCCCCGCCGCCGCGCTGACGACCACCGCCCCGCAGGACCAGAAGTCCACCGCGGGACACGCGCTGACGGCGGACCTCGGCGCGGTGGGCGGCGGCCTTCCCGGAACGGCCGGCTACCATGCCGCCGTCCAGTGGGGCGACGGCTCGGTGCCCGAGGACGTCACGGTCGGCGCGTCCGGCGCGCTGAGCGCCCAGCACACCTACCAGCAGCCGGGCACCTACACCGTGCACGTCACCGCGTGGGACACGCTGTCGAGCGTCACCCGCACCTTCACCGTGACCGTCTCGCGCGAGGCGGCGCACCCGTCGCTGGCCGCGTCGGCGGTCTCCGGCGGCAAGGGCGCGATCTCGGTCACCGTCACCGGCACGGGATTCACCGCCGGGGAGCGCGTGACCGTCAGGCTCGGCACGTACCCCTCGGCGACCGTCACGGTGAAGGCGGCGGCGGACGGGACCTTCCACACGTCCCTCGACGTGCCGCGCGGCACGCGTCCCGGGCGGTACTCCGTCACCGCCACGGGCGCGTCCTCGCGGACACCCGCGACGGCCACCGTGCAACTCGCCGACCACCCCTCGGCGCCGTCGCACCACCCGCTGGTGACCCCTACGGCGAGCCCCTCGCCGGGAGGTACGACCGCGTAGCGAAACCGGGCCCGCCCTGAGCGAGCCCGCTCGATCCGCCGACGCCGTCGGCGGGCGGCCCCGGAGACCGGGGTCCCGCCCGCCGGCGGCGTCGCGTTCTGTGCGGCCTGCGCGCTCCGGGCGGCCGGCGCGCGGGACCACGGACGCGGCGTGTCGCGCGGCCGGTCCGCGGGCGGCCGGCGGCGCGGGTCCGGTAGGACGGACAAGGAGGGAGACCGACCGGCGGTCCGGCGGCGCGGACCGCGCCGGTCCCCGGGGCGGTCGTCGCGCCGACGAAGGGCGGTACACCGTGCGCCTGCTGCTGACCACCGACACCCATGTGCCCACGCGCTCGCGGGCGCTGCCCGGCGAACTGCTGGCCGCCGTCGACGCGGCCGACGTCGTCTTCCACGCCGGTGACTGGGTGGACGAGGCGACGCTCGACCTGCTCGCGGCCCGTGCCCGGCGGCTGGTCGCGGTCCACGGCAACAACGACGGCCCCGGGCTGCGCGCCCGGCTGCCGGAGGTGGCCAGGGCCGAGGTGGCGGGGGTGCGGTTCGCGGTGGTGCACGAGACCGGCCCGGCGCGGGGGCGCGAGGACCGCTGCGAGCAGCGGTTCGCCGATGCCGGCGTGCTGGTGTTCGGCCACAGCCACATCCCGTGGGACTCCACCGCCGCGGGCGGCCTGCGGCTGCTGAACCCCGGCTCGCCGACCGACCGCCGCCGCCAGCCGTACCGCACCTACATGACCGCGACCGCGGACGCCGGCGTCCTGTCGGACGTCGAGCTGCACCGGCTGCCGAGCCACCGCGCCGGCTGAGCGGGCCCGGCGGCCGGTCGGTCTGCGCACGCCCCGACGCCGGTCGTCCGGCGCGGAGCACGACCGGGGAAGCAGCGTCGTGCGGAGGGGGTACGAGCCATGCCTGGCGCCGCGCGGGGGAGGGGTGAAGCGGACGGCCGGTGGCGGCGCCTGCAAGAACGCCAGCCTCTGCCCGCCGACGCCTGTCAACGACCTTGAGCCGTATGTCCAGGCGCCGACCGGCTTCACCTTCCTGCTTGGCGACTCCCCGCCGGGGCCGAGACCCCTGAACAGCGCGTGGAGATCTTCAAGGCGGGCGGCGCCCGGTTCTCCGCCGACATCCGCGAGGTGGACGTCCACGAGGAGGGCGGCCACTTCGGGCCCCACGAGAACCCCGGGGCCTGGACGCACGACCTGCGCGCCACCCACCGCGGGCCGCGCCGACGCCGGCCGGTCCGCCGGCGGTCCGCTCCGGGCGGGCCGCTCACCCCTCGGGGGCGGCGGTCTCCGTCAGCTCGCCTGCGGACAGCCGCAACCAGCGGTTCACGCCGATCCTGGCGAGGAAGCGCTCGTCGTGGCTGACCACCACGAACGCTCCCCGGTAGGAGGCGAGCGCGCCTTCCAACTGGCCGGCGCTCACCAGGTCGAGGTTGTTCGTGGGCTCGTCGAGCAGCAGCAGGTGCGGCGCCGGCTCCGCGCACAGGACGCAGGCCAGGGTGGCGCGCAGCAGTTCGCCGCCGGAGAGCGCCCCGGCCGGCAGCTGCACCCGGGCGCCGCGGAAGAGGAACCGGGCGAGCAGGTTCATCCGCTCCGCCTCCGCCCGCCGCGGGGCGAACGCGGCGAAGTTCTCGGCGACCGTCCGGCCCGGGTCCAGCAGGTCGAGCCGCTGGGAGAGGTGGGCGATCCGCCCGTCGGCCCGCCTGATCCGGCCGCCGTCCGGGGCGAGGTCGTCGTTGAGCAGGCGCAGCAGGGTGGACTTGCCGGCGCCGTTCGGTCCGGTCAGCGCGATCCGCTCAGGTCCGCGGACGGTCAGGTCGAGGCCCTCGCCGGCGAACAGCGCCCGGCCGCCGCGCCGCACCTGCAACTGCTCGCCGGCGAACAGGGTGCGGCCGGCCGGGACGTCGGTGTCCGGCAGGTCGAGCACGAGGCGCTGCTCGTCGCGCAGCGACCGCCCCGCCTCGTCCAGCCGCGCCCTGGCCTCGCCCACCCGGCCGGCGTGCACCTGGCCGGCCCGGCCCGCGGACTCCTGGGCGCCGCGCTTCATGTTCCCGGCGAAGATCTTGGGCAGGCCGGCGCTCTTGAGGTTGCGGGCGGCGTTGCTCGCGCGGCGTTCGGCCCGCTCCCGGGCCTGCTGCATCTCCCGCTTCTCCCGCTTGAGTTCCTGCTCGGCGTTGCGGACGTTCTTCTCGGCGATCTCCTGCTCCGCCCGCACCGCCTCCTCGTACGCGGTGAAGTCGCCGCCGTACAGCCGCGTTTCGCCGCCGTCCAGCTCGGCGATGCGATCCATCCGGTCGAGCAGCGCGCGGTCGTGGCTGACCAGCAGCAGGCAGCCGCCGAAGTCGGTGAGCACGTCGTAGAGCTGGTGGCGGGCGTCCAGGTCGAGGTTGTTGGTGGGTTCGTCGAGCAGCAGCACGTCGGGGCGCTTGAGCAACTGGGCGGCCAGCCCGAGCGAGACGACCTGGCCGCCGCTGAGGGTGCGCAGCGTCCGGTCGAGGTCGAGGCCGGCCAGGCCGAGACGGTCGAGTTGGGCGCGGGTGCGCTCCTCGATGTCCCAGTCGTCGCCGATGGCGGTGAAGTGCTCCTCGCTCACGTCCCCGGACTCCACGGCGTCCAGCGCGCGGATCACCGAGGCGATGCCGAGCACCTCGGCCACCGTGAGGTCGCCGGTCAGCGGAAGGGTCTGCGGGAGGTAGCCGAGCGTGCCGTTGAGCGTCACCGAGCCCGCGGTGGGCCGCAGTTCGCCGGCGATGAGCCGGAGCAGCGTGCTCTTGCCGGAGCCGTTGGGCGCGACGAGCCCGGTACGGCCGCTGCCGACGGTGAAGGACAGGTTGTCGAAGACGGGTGTGTCGTCGGGCCACGAAAAGGACAGGCCGGAGCAGACGACGGAGGCGTCGGACATGAGAGGACCTCGTAGCGGGGGAGGGCAGGGACACACCTCTGCCCTGGGGGCGAACGGAGGACAGGTGAACGACACGCCGGGTCGGCCACGACGGCCGCGCTCCTGGGCGCAGGCCGGTGGCTCACCGGTTCCGGGTGTCACCCGGAGATGTCGTCGTCCACCGCCATGTCCGTGCTCCTCGACTCGCTCGACCGACGATCAAGATCCCTGCCATTTTAGCAGGACGGTGCCCCCCGGACGGGAGGGCGCGACCCGCCCGACGGGCGCGCCGCGCAGGTCCGAACGACGGACCCTAGAGGCCCAGGTCCAGGGCGAGGCAGGAGAAGTGCATCCACGACGCCTCGGGGTTGTATCCGTCGGAGGCCCGGTCCTGGGGACCGTCCGGCTTCTCCTCGGTCATCTCGGCGTAGGTGATGCGCGGCGGCAGGGCGCCGAACCGCTGCTGCCGGGCGGTCGCGGTGCTGTCCACGGGGACGGCGCGGTCCATGGTGATCTTGATGTTCATCATCAGCCTCCGGTCGGTCCGTGGCGGGCGCTCCGTCATGTGCGGACGAGCCAAGCCTCACACTAGGCTCGTCACCTGTCAAGTCGGTGACGAGCCTGTGGTGTCCTGCCGCGTCCCGACGTGGAAGGGGTATGGCGCGAGGTCGCCGCGATCGTCGTGCGAGGCCGCGGCCGCCCCATGTCGCCGGTCGAGCAGGTGACGCACGGCGGGGGGTGGGCGGCCTGCACCCGCCCGCGGTCCCGTAGGGTCCGGGTATGACTCGACCCAAGGGCCTCGTCCTGGACTTCGGCGGCGTGCTGACCACGCCCCTCCTGCCCGCCGTCCTCGCCTTCGAGCAGGGGGAGGGGCTGCCGGAGGGCGCCTTGATCACCGGCCTGTACCTGGACCAGGAGATGGTGCGGCGCACCCACGAGCTGGAGCGCGGCGCGCTCACTCAGGCCGAGTGGAACGCCGACGCGGGCCGGGCGCTCGGCATCGCGCCCGACAACCTGATAGGCCGCGTCTTCGCCGGACTGCGCCCCGAGCAGTCGGTGATCGCCGCGGCGGCCGCCGCGCGCCGGGCCGGCATCAGGGTGGGAATCCTCTCCAATTCGGTGGGACTCGCGCCCTGGAACCTCTACGAGGGCTACGACCTCGACCGGCTGTACGACGCCGTGGTGATCTCCGAGCAGCACGGCATGCGCAAACCGGACGCCGAGATCTTCGAGTTGATGCTCAAGATGCTGGATCTTCCCGCCGCGGACTGCGTGTTCGTCGACGACACCGAGCAGTACCTGGCGCCCGCCGCCGAGCTGGGCATGGCGACGGTGCACGCCCGCGAGCCGCGGGAGACGATCGCCCGGCTGGAGGCCCTGCTGGGCGTGCCGCTGGCCGACGGCGCCTGAGGCGGGCGCGGGGCCGCGATCAGCGCGGCGTGCCCGCGCCCGCACGCGCGCCTTCCGCCGCGGCGCCGGGGGCGGCCCGGCCGGGGCGGCGAGGCTCGCCGGCTCGTCCCGCCCGGGTGCGGCGCGGCGGTGACCCAGGCGGCGGGGCCGCGGCTAGCGTGGACCAGGCCGCCACGACCGACAGGAGTGCCCAGCGTGAGCGCACCACCGTCCCCCCGCCGGATCGGACTCGGGCTGGCCGCGGTGGGCCGGCCGGGCTACCTGACGCTCGGCCGCGACCGCGATCTGCCGCCGGGCCGCGGCGTGGACGCCATGCGCGACCGTGTCCACGAGCTGCTCGACGCCGCCTGGGCGGCCGGAGTGCGCCACATCGACGCGGCGCGCTCCTACGGGCGCGCCGAGGAGTTCCTGGCCGACTGGCTGCGCACCCGCGGCGAGTTGCCGGGCCTGGTGGTCTCCAGCAAGTGGGGGTACACCTACACCGCCGACTGGCGGATCGACGCCGAGCCGCACGAGGTCAAGGACCACAGCCCGGCCGCGTACGAGCGCCAGCTCGCGCAGACGCGACAGCTGCTCGGCGACCGCCTGGCCCTCTACCAGGTGCACTCGGTGACGCCCGGCAGCCCGGTCCTCGTCGACCGCGCCCTGCAACGCCGGCTCGCCGAACTGGCCGCGGAGGGCGTCACGGTGGGCCTGTCGGTGAGCGGACCGGCGCAGGGCGACGCCATCCGCGCCGCGCTCGCGCTCACCGTCGACGGCGAGCCGCTGTTCCGCAGCGTCCAGGCGACCTGGAACCTGCTGGAGCCGTCCGCCGGCGCGGCGTTGGCCGAGGCCCACGCGGCCGGCCGGTCGGTCATCGTCAAGGAGGCGGTCGCCAACGGCCGCCTGGCGACGCCCGATCCGGACCTGGCGCGCGTCCTCTCCCCGGTCGCCGACGCCGCCGGCGCCTCCTACGACGCCCTGGCGCTGGCCGCCGTGCTGCACCAGCCCTGGGCGGACGTCGTGCTGTCCGGCGCGGCGACCACCGCGCAGCTCGCCTCCAACCTCGACGCCGAGGCGGTCCGGCTGACGGCCGATCAGCTCGCGGCCCTGGCGGCCCCGGCCGAACCTCCCCGGGCCTACTGGGCCCACCGCTCGGCGATGCCCTGGACCTGACGCCGCCGCTGTCGGAGGCGGCCGAGGCCGGGACCGCTCGGATGGCTCGGACCGCTCGGGCGGCTCAGTAACGGTCGAGGATCAGCTGGGTCTTGAGGACGTCGCCGTGGTACAGCCAGCCGTGTGCGTTCGCGACGCTGATGGCGTCGGCGTGGAGCTGCGCGGCGTCGGCGTACGCGTCGGTCTTGAAGGACACCTCCACGACGTACTCGGTGCCGCTCCCACTGGCCGCCTTCACCGGGAGCACCTCGATGCTCGCGTCGTCGGACGACTCCCAGGCGCCCGACCAGACCTGCGAGGTCACCGGGCCGTGCGCGCGGGAGCCGCCGAGGGTGTCCGAGCCCCAGCCGTTGCCCAGCCAGTCGTCGAGCTTGCCGGGGATCTCGTTGACCAGCCAGCCGCGGCCGGTGCTCGCGGAGGGCATCGAGGTGCCGGAGTAGCCGCTGCCGCTGTGGCTCTTCTCGTTGCTGAAGCTCAGCGTCTGCTGGGAGTAGCCCCAGTCGACCTCGGCGTCGTAGTTGGTGTCGCCGCTGTCGAAGCCCTCGTCGTTCGCCTCGTCCAGGGCGGCGTCGATGTCCCCGCCGGTCACCGGGAAGCGCTTCTTGTAGCTCTCCTCGAAGTCGGAGCCCGACTTGTGCCGGAGCCGGACGTCCCAGCCCTGGGCGTCGAAGTCCAGCGCGTCGGTGTCGAAGTACTCGTAGGACCGCGCCTTGGCGGAACCGCTGATGCCGAAGGCCGACTTGACCGCCGAGGTCGGGTGGTGCGAGGAGTCGAGCGCCGCGGTCGTCAGGTCGATCTTGACCTCGTACGTGGGCACCGCGTCGGAGTCAGCGAACGCGGGCGCCGCGGGGGCGAGGACGGCGAGCGAGGCGGTGAGCGAGACGGCGACGCCGACCGCCGAGGCGGTGAGCAGGCGGCGAGCCGGAGAGGTGAGGGCCATGCCGGAAACATGACGCTGACCGGTGATCAGCGCATGGTCACCGGGCGATGTCCGGATGAAGCGAGGGCGAAGGGCGGACTTCCGCGTCCCCGTGGGATGAGGAGCCGTCAGGGAGAACTGTCCGCGGGGGCGTTCCGCGGGGTGCCGTCCCCTCACCGGGCGGTAGGGAGAGTCACCCGACGGCGGCCGCGTCGGACAGGGCCTCGGCGAGCAGTCCGGCGAGCCGGTCGCGGACGCCGTCCCGGCCCTTCGTACGGTCCGCCCGCAGCCGGTCCTTGTCCTGCGGGTCCCGGGACAGGACGTGCAGCCGGCCGTCGTGGCGGGCGAGGATCATGTCGGTGCTCTCGCCGGCGATCTCGGCCGAACCCTGCGCGGTGTACTGCGTCACGGTGATCAGGGCGGACCGCTCCGCCGCGGTGAGGAGCGCGTCGCAGTCCAGTTTCGGGCCGTCGTCCGCGGGGGACCCCTCCGGCAGCCACTCGACGAGCATGCGCAGCGCCTCGTCCAGCTGGTACAGGCCGATCTGGTGGACGCCCAGCGCGTCGATGCGGACCATCATGCAGATCCGTTCGGGCTGGGGGAGCAGCAGGACGCGCCACGGTTCGCCGGCCTCGGTGCCGGTGGCGCGCGCGTCCAGCACCATGCGGGCGCGCTGCTGGAAGGCGACCGCGATGCCGAGGTCGCCGCGCACCTGCACCTGGTCGCTGTCGGAGCCCGCGAGCAGCATCTGCCGCGCGGCCAGCGAGCGGACCGCCTCGGCCAGCACCTCGTCCGAGGGGCGGGCCTCCAGGAAGTCCACGATGGCGTCCACGACGGTGAGTTCCGCGATGGTGTACGCCCCGAGCAGCACCGGCCCGGTGTTCACCAGGTTCACCACGGCCGAGACCAGTCCGGTCGGCAGCGCCGCCTCGCCGGGGCCGGGCGCACCCGGCGGTCCGCCTGGCGTCTGCGGCGCCCGCTCGCCGGCTCCGCGCTCCTCGTCACCCATCAGGGCCTCCCGTCTGCCATGCCTCCGCACCGGGCGGCCGCCGGTACGCGCCGAGAACGGCCGCCGCGACGGGCGACGGGGTCTCGGTGATCCACACCTCGGAGTTGCCGAACAGCCCGCGCCCGCCGTGGCGGCCGGTCAGCGCCTGGCCCAGCTCGCCGGACAGCTCCGCGCGGTCCGGGGGCGCGAACCGCGCGGCCAGGTCCTGCGACACCGCGGTCACGTCGTCGTCGGCCTCGATCCGGTGCAGCGCGGCGGTCAGCGACCGGGCGACCGGAGGAGTGAGGGAGGTGGACATCGCGACCACGGGCGCCAGGTACATGGGACGGCGCTCGGTCATCCGGGACAGGCCCCAGGGGCCGACGTTGCTGCGGGTGATCCGGTAGGTGAAGTAGTCGATGAGGTGCCGCACGTCGCTGGGCCCCGGCAGCCTGCCCTTGCCGAAGGCGGCCGGGGTCTTCTCGAGCTGCACCCAGGTGCCCTGCGCGGTCCGGCCGTGCAGCTTCTCGCGCACCACCTGACCGCGCATCCCGATGTCGGGGTAGCGGGTCTTGTCGATGTCGCGGTGGTGGCTGGACAGCCGCGGCCGGCTGAGCTTGTCGAACCGCCACCGCTCGTACAGCGAGGGGTCGTCCACCAGCACATGGCCGCCGCACAGCACGTCGTGCAGTTGGGGGACCTGGAGGCCCCGCTCCTCCAGGTCGGAGAGGATCCGCGCCTCCTCGGGGCTGAGCCGCCGCGCCGCCGCGACCAGTCCCTTGCGGTACGCCCCGGCCCGGGCGGTGATCTCGATCATGAGTCTGATCCGCTCCCGGACCTGCTCCGCCTGACGGGCGCGGGCGCGGGCGTCGTCGGACGCCGGCGCGCCACCGGGCCGCCCAGGGTGCGTCATGCCTGCCAGTGGGTGCTTGCGATCCACCTGGCCAGTACAGCACGGTGCGCCGGGCCGCGCTCGCCGCGCCGCGGCACACCGCGAGGCCCCACGAGGGCTCGGCGGGGGCTCGGCCGCCGGCCGGGAGGCCGGGACGGATTCCGGCCTTCTCGGGCGGTCACCTTTATTGACGCTGCGTTGCGCCGATGATTCACTCTCCCCTTGAGAGCGCTCTCTGCGGTTTGGACCAACCGCAGCCTCCTCCCCACCCCTCGCCTCAGGGAGAGCCGTGTCCCTCATTCCTTCTCGCCGTGCCCTGCTCCGCGGAGCGGCTGTCGCCGCCGCGGTACCGCTGGTCGGCGGCATCACCGCAGAATCGGCCTTCGCCGCGCCGTCCGGGCGCGGCGACGCCGCGCACCTGGGCCCGAACGTCCTGGTCTTCGACCCCTCCATGGGCGACGCGGCCATCCAGGCGCAGGTCGACGCCGTGTTCGCGACCCAGCAGTCCAACCAGTTCGGCGCGCAGCGCTACGCCCTGGCCTTCAGGCCCGGCACCTACCACGTCGACATCAACGTCGGGTTCTACACCCACGTCCTGGGACTCGGGGACAGCCCCGACGACGTGGTGATCAACGGGCACGTCACGGTCGACGCGCAGTGGCTGCAGGGCAACGGGACCCAGAACTTCTGGCGGGCCGCGGAGAACCTGAGCATCGTGCCGCCGGACGGGCTGGAGCGCTGGGCGGTCGCGCAGGCCGGCCCGATGCGCCGCGTCCACGTCAAGGGCAACATGACCCTGTGGCCGAGCCCGCCCGGCAACCAGTGGTCCAGCGGCGGATTCCTCGCCGACAGCGTGGTGGACGGCCAGGTGGAGTCCGGCTCGCAGCAGCAGTGGCTGTCGCGCAACGACACCTTCGGCAGCTGGACCGGCGCCAACTGGAACATGGTCTTCGTCGGCGTCCAGGGCGCTCCCGCCCAGTCCTTCCCCACGCCGCCTTACACCACCGTCGACCGCACCCCGGTGGTGCGCGAGAAGCCGTTCCTGACGGTCGACCGGCACGGCGAGTACCAGGTCTTCGTGCCCGCGCTCCGCCGCGACAGCACCGGCACCACCTGGGCCCACGGCCGCGCCGAGGGCCACCACATCCCGCTGTCCCGCTTCCACGTCGCCCGGCCCGGAGACTCCGCCGCCACCCTCAACCAGGCCCTGGACCACGGTCAGCACCTGCTGATCACCCCCGGCGTCTACCCGATCTCCTCGCCGCTGCGCGTCGACCGCCCCGGCACCGTCGTGCTGGGCCTGGGTCTTGCGACGCTGCAGTCCACGCACGGCAACACCGTCATCGAGGTGGCCGACGTCGACGGCGTCACCGTCGCCGGCGTGCTGTTCGAGGCCGCCTCGGCGCACACCCCGGTGCTGCTGCGGGTCGGACACGGCCCCAGCCGGCGGCGGCACACGGAGGACCCCACCGCCCTCTTCGACGTCTACGCCCGGATCGGCGGCGCCCTGCCCGGCGGCGCGACCGTCAGCGTCCAGGTCGACAGCAACGACGTCATCTGCGACAACCTCTGGCTCTGGCGCGCGGACCACGGTCTGGACGGTTGCGTCGGGTGGGCGGTCAACCCGGCCGACACCGGCTTCCTCGTCAACGGCGACCACGTCACCGCCTACGCCCTGGCCGTCGAGCACTACCAGAAGTACGAGGTGCTCTGGAACGGCGAGCACGGCCGGACGTACTTCTTCCAGAACGAGCACCCGTACGACGTCCCCACCCAGTCCGCCTGGGTGCACGGCGCCACCAACGGCTACGCCGCCTACAAGGTGGCCGACCGGGTCAGGGACCACCACGCCTGGGGGCTCGGCAGCTACTGCTTCTTCAACCTTGAGGCGAACATCTACACCGACCGCGCCTACGAGGTCCCGGACACCCCGGGCGTGGTGTTCACCGACCTGATGACGGTCTGCCTCAACGGGGCGGGCGGCGGCGGCATCCTGCACTGCGTCAACGACTCCGGCGACCCGGTGCAGAACGGCTTCGGCACCTTCGACCTGCGGGGCTACACGAACGGAGTCGCCACCGCCTGACGGCGGGCAGGCGAACGTGCCGCGACGCCGCGCGGCCGGACAGGTCCGAGGACCCGTCCGGCCGCGCGGTCACACCGGCTACGAGCCGGACGTCGTGGTCGGCGCCGCGGTCGTGCCGCTCGGCGCCGGCGTCGGGGACGTCTTCGGCGGCGGGCCGAAGTCGACGCTGACGTGGGTGAAGCCGAGCGTGGTCAGCATGCGCACCAGCATCGACCGGGTGTTGGTCTCGGCCCGGCCGCCCAGCTCGGTCGTCTTCGCCGCGTCCTGGATCTTCTGCGCGGCCAGCACGTTGAGCTGCTGCATGTTGCCCGGGTTGCTGCCGAAGAAGTCGCCGACCCGGTCGAAGAACCCGCGCTCCTGCGAGACCACGTAGGAGTGCTTCGGGTCCAGGGACGTACGCTCCAGAGCCGCGTGCGGGAGCCGGATCACCGCGGTCTTGCGGTCGTCGGACACCTTGACCGCGTCCGGTCCGAGCGAACCGAAGTCGACGTAGGCGTCGACGCTGCCGGCGCCCACGTACAGGGTGCGCTTGCCCTTGACGACGTCGGGCAGGTACTTCGCGTCCTTCTGCAGGTCGACGACCACCTCGAAGTTGCCGCTGGCGCCCTCGAACCTGTTCATGTCCTGAATGGACTTCAGCAGCACCGGACCGCTGCGGTCCTTGTCCTGCGTGGCGAACGGATTGGGTATGCCGGGCAGCAGGTTCGCCCGACCCAGCAGGAAGAACAGCAAAGCCAGGGCGACCACCCCGATGGTGATCCGCGCCCACCAGGGTGTACGACTCACCGACATCTGCGCGTCCATGACACACCTCCTTCGCCCCTCCACTACCCGGCCCTGGCAGGACAATGGTCACCGCTCCGTAACAGGTCGGGGATCGCGCCGAGTTGGGAGGGGGCGCAAACCGAACGCATGCCCGGTGCCGCAGGCGGTCATGCCGGGGCGGAAACCGGGCATACGCCAGAGAGACAGACCGTCCGTCCAGTGGTGAGGCAGTGAGGGGTACCCGTGGCGACTGGCGACGGCACGATGCGGCGCGAGCGCAAGGCCCGGCGCGATCCGCGCAGGGCGCAGCAGGACGAGGCCGAGGGCGAGGCGCAGCACGACGGCGAGCGGGAGGGCGAGCGCGAGCGGGTCGGCGCGCACCGCCGCGCCGGACGCTGGGTGATGGGGTTCTTCCGGTTCGCCCGGACGCTCGGCCGGGCGCTGGCCGCGGCATGGGACAAGGACGCCACGGAGCGGGCCGCCGCCCTGACCTACTACGCGGTGCTCGCGCTGTTCCCGGCCCTGCTCATGACCTTCTCGCTGATCGGACTGGCCGGCGGCCCGTCCGACAGCCACCTGGCCGCCGGGCTGACCGCTCTGCTGCCCGCGCCCTCGCGATCGGCGGTGTCCGACACCCTCCAGCGGATGGCCGAGGACACCTCCGCGACGACGTCGCTCGCCGTTGTCAGCGGTGTCGGCGCCGCCTGGTCGGCGTGCAGTTACGCGGCGGTCTTCCGCCGCGCGCTGCACCACGTCCACGGCGTCGAGGACCACCGGCCGGCGTGGCGCACCGCCCCGCGCATCCTGCTCACCTCGGTCACGCTGCTGGTGGCGCTGGTCTCCGGCACGGTCTGCCTGGTCGTCAGCGGCGAGCTGTCCCGGCGGGCCGGCGCGCTGCTGCACGTCGCCGGGCCGCTGGTCTCCGCCTGGCGCGGGCTGCGCTGGCCGCTGCTCCTGGTGGTGGCCGCCGTGCTGGTGCTGGTGCTGTTCCGCTCAGGCCCGCGCGGGACCCGGTCGCTGCGCACCATGGCGCCCGGCGGCGCGGTCGCCGTCGGACTGTGGCTGCTGGCGTCCGCGGGGTTCGCGGTGTACACGGCGCGCATGGACACCTACCACCGGCTGTACGGGCCGTTGGGCGGCGCGGTCGCCTTCCTGGTCTGGCTGTGGCTGTCCAACCTGGCGCTCATGGTCGGGGCCCACTTCAACGTCGAGCACGCCCGCGCGCTCATCCGCCGGTCGCGGCCCGCCGAGACCCCGACCGAACCGGCGCCCGCGCACTGAGGCCCCGCCGCCCGCGACGGTCCGGACCTCAGCGGCCGGACCTCAGCGGCCGGACCTCGGTGACAGGTCCTCAGCGGCCGGTCCGCTGCGCCGACGCGACGTCCGCGAGGATCGAGCCCGCTCCCCGGCCGACGAGTTCGGCGGCCAGCGCCGCACCCAGCTCCTCCGGCGCGTCGGCTCCGCCCGCCATCGACCCCGACACCTGCCGGACCCCGTCCAGCGACGTCACCTGCGCGTGCAGCGTGAGCGAGCCGTCAGGACCGGACCGCGCGCAGGCGCCCACCGGCGCATCGCATCCCCCGTGCAGCGCGGCGAGCAGCGCCCGCTCCGCCCGCACCTGGGCGTCGACGGCAGGGTCCCCCTCGGTGGAGAGCAGCTCCCGAAGGGCCTCGTCGTCCGCGCGGACCTGGATTCCCAGGGCGCCCTGCCCGGGGGAGGGCGGGAACAGGTCCAGGGGCAGCAGCTCGCCGATCGCCTCCTGGAGGCCGAGGCGCCGCGGACCTGCCGCCGCCAGGACCGCGGCGTCAAGGCCCATGGTCCCGATCTTCCTCAGCCGCGGCGGCACGTTCCCCCGGATCGGGACGACGTCGAGGTCGGCCGGACGGCCAGCAGCTGGGCGATCCGCCGGGGCGCGCCGGTGCCGACGCGGGCCCCCTTCCGCAGCGCGGCCGGCATGCAGCCGCAGAGCGCGTCCCTTACGTCCTCGCGCCCCGGCGGAGGCAGCAGCGTCAGGCCCGGCGGGTTCGCCGTCGGCGGGTCCTTGAGGGAGTGGATCACCACGTCCACCTCGCCGCGGCCGAGCGCCGCCTCCTGCGCGGAGCTGAACGCGCGGAGCTGAACGCGCTTCCGCCCCTCGCCGCCGAGAGGTCGGACGTCCGCGCGGTCCGGTCCCTGTCGCCGCTCTCGACGATGACCCGGTGGATGAACGCCACGGAGGGAGTGCGCTCGCGGAAGAGGGCGAGGTAACCGCGGGCCTGTGTTCTGGCCAGGCCGCTCGCCCGCGAGCCGGCCAGGTAGGTCGTCATGGCGGGCGGCTCCCCGGTGGGCGAAGTATCGGGCCGTCCTACGCCGGGCCGGTCCGCGAGCCTTGACGCCGGCACGGCGGGGCGG
>NZ_JAZEWV010000004.1:0-346550 GCF_036353415.1 Actinacidiphila polyblastidii | reverse complement strand
CCGCCCCGGCCCGACGACGCCGCCGAACCGCCGGCCGCCCCCGGGCCCCCGGCCCCGGCCGCGGCCGCCCCCCCCGCCCGCGGCCCCGCCCCCCCCCCCCCCCCCCCCCCCCCCCCCCCCCCCCCCCCCCGCGCCGGCCCGGGGGGGGGGGGGGGCCCCCCCCCCCGGCCGCCCCCCCCCCGACACACCCTAGGCCGTGCGGTCTGCCGAGGGGAGGGCCCCGGCGTCCCGCACGACCAGCGCGGCCGCCCGCAGCGGGTCGCCGTCGGCCCGCGCCAGCAGGCGGTCCACGTTCCAGGTCAGCGGGTCGCCGGCGACCGTCATGGTCAACGTCGGCGCGGCCTCCATCCGGTGCGCGGACACCGCCGCGTCCGCGCCGGGCAGCAGCCGGTGCACCTCCTCCAGCAGGGCGGCGGCGCCGCGGTCCCGCAGCGCGCGCCGCCGCGGGTCGCAGGCGTCCAGCGCCTCGGCCACCCCCGGCTCCTGCGGCGGATACCGCCGGAGCGCCGGCAGCAGCGCGGCGTCGGCGAGCACCGCGGCGGCCTCCACGGTGTGCGGGTGCGCCTCCCCAGGGCCGGCGCCCGCCTCCAGCAGCTCCCTGAGCAGCGGCGCCGCGCGCGGGTCCCGTCGCAGCGCCAGGCCGCGCACGGCCTCCTCCCGGGTGTCCCGGTCGGCGTCGTCGAGGCGTTCGGCGAGGGCGGCCCGGACGGCGGGGCCGTCCACATCTGCCAGCGCGCCCAGGGCGAAGGCCGCCCGGTCGCGGACGGCGGGCGCGGTGTCGCGCGTCAGGCGGATCAGTGCGGCGAGCGCGGGGTCGTCCCCGCGGCCGGTGACCGCGGTGGCCAGATCGAAGGCGGCCTCCGCCCGCTTCTCCGGATCGGGCGCAGCTGCCCGGGTGATCAGTGCGGTGACGTCGGTTTCCTCGGGTCCCATGGGTCCATCCTCGCCTGCCGGTCCTACGGGATCGACTCCGCGTTCGCCTCGGAGGTGTAGCGGTACCGCAGATCCCTTATCGCGCTGACGAGTTGGCGCTCCTCGGGCGGCGTGCCCTTGTAGACCGTCGGCAGGAAGCGGGCGAGCTGGCGGGTGTTGGGCAGCGTGCCGTGCTCCTGGACGTAGTTGCGGTAGGCCGCGAAGTACGCGTCGGCGGGGGAGACGTCCTCGGGCAGCTCCAGGCCGCCCACCGGGTAGGTCTCGAAGTCCGCCTCGGGCTCGGGCTCCGGGGCGGGCACGGCCGCGGCGACGGGGACCGGGACGACGGGGACGGCAGGCGCGGGCTGCGGGGCGTACGGCTCCTGCGGCTGCGGCTGCGCCGGCTGGTGCTGGGGCTGCTGCCGCGGGCCGGGCACGCCGTTGCCGTTGAGCGGCGCGGCGTTGACGGCGTCACCGTCGGCGCCGCTGCCGTTGACCCCGTTGCCGTTGCCGTTGCCGTTGACGCCGTTGAGGGCGCCGTAGCCGAGCGGCCGCTCCTGGTACGGGCCGACCGGGGCCATCAACTGCTGCGCCTGGGCCTGCTGCTGGTACTGCTGGGCCTGCTGCTGGGCCGCGAACCACGGGCTGTCGTGCGGCCACGGCTCGGGCGGCACCGCGCCGTAGCTCTCGTACAGCTGCCGCTGCGCGGCGAACTGCTCCTGCGTCAGCGGGGGTTGCTGCTGGAGCGGCGGCATCGGCCGGGGCGTCTGCGGCATCTGGGGCAGCTGCGGCAGCTGCGGGTGCGGGCGGGCGGGCTCGGCCGCGGTGAGCGCGGCGGCCGGCTGCTCCTGGTCCTGCTGCGGCGGCTGCGCCGCCTGCTCCACGGCCTGCTCCACCGCCGGCACCTGCGCCGGCTCGGCGGACGTGGCCGGCGCCAGATCCAACTGCCGTACCGGCGGCGTCACTTCGATGCCCGCAGCGGCGAGCCCGGCGTCCGCGGTCTCGGACAGCGGCACCCCGTACTTCGCCAGCCGCAGCGGCATGATCGCCTCGATCGGCGCCTTGCGGCGCCACGCGACGCCGAAGCGCGCCCGCAGCCGGGCCCGGTAGACCAGCCGGTCCTGCTCGCGCCGGATGACCTCCTCGTAGGAGCGCAGCTCCCACAGCTTCATCCGCCGCCACAGCCGGAAGGTCGGCACCGGTGCGAGCACCCAGCGGGTGATCCGCACCGACTCCATGTGCTTGTCGGCGGTGATGTCCGCGACCCGGCCGATCGCGTGCCTGGCCGCCTCGACGGAGACCACGAACAGCACCGGGATGATCGCGTGCATGCCCACGCCCAGCGGGTCGGGCCAGGCCGCCGCGCCGTTGAAGGCGATCGTCGCGGCGGTCAGCAGCCACGCGGTCTGCCGCAGCAGCGGGAAGGGGATGCGCAGCCAGGTCAGCAGCAGGTCGAGCGAAAGCAGGACGACGATGCCGGCGTCCACGCCGATCGGGAAGACGTTCGCGAACCAGCCGAAGCCCTTGTGCAGGGCGAGCGTGCGCACGGCCGCGTAGGAGCCGGCGAAGCCGATCCCCGCGATGACCACCGCGCCCGCGACGACGACGCCGACGAGTATGCGGTGCGTGCGGGTCAAACGTATCGCGGCCACCCGCGACCCCTCCTGCCCCTTCGCCCCCGGTCCCAGCGACCGCGGGTTCCTGTCCCCGTGACTGGCCGCCCCAGACTGCCACAAGACTGTGTCGGCGCGGGCATCAGCCGGGTCGGACAAACGTACGGATACGACGGATACGGGGGCGTGGGGACCGGAGTTGTTACGTGTTCGCCGCCGCGAGAGCCGCCACCGCGTTCTCCGCGGCGTGCTGGGCGCCGCTGATGATCGTCCGCGCGGACGGGTTCTTCTTGCCGACCAGACCGGCGCCGCTGTACTCCACGAGCACCACGACATTGCCGCTGCGGGCGATCACCGTGTCGTTCTGCGAGGTGACCTTGGCGACGGTCGTCAGTCCCGCGACCGACACGGCCTGGTCGCCGGGCACGGTCAGCGGGGACGTGGTGGCGCCCTTGACCCGGCCGAGCGCGCCCGCCTGCTGGGTGTAGGAGTTCTGCGCCTGCTTCTCGCCGGAGCCGAGCTGCGGGTCGGAGGGGAACCGCTGGAGGGTCACCGACAGCCAGCGGTACTGGTAGCCGTCGGAGCCGTTGCCGGTCCACGAGCAGCCGCCGCGGGTGCCGGGGTCGGAGGACTTCGCGGCGGTGCCCCGCGCGCTCTTCGCCTTCGGCACCAGCGCGGCCACCGTCGAGGCGGTGACCGCCTTGCAGGAGTCAGGCAGCGTCGCGTACTTGACCGCGGCCAGGGTGGGCTCGGCGCTCGTGCTGCCGCTCGCGCCCGCGCTCGTGGTGCTCGCGGAGCCGGAGCTGTCGGAAGCGTCCGAGCCGCCGGAGCCCGAGGAGCAGCCGGTGAGCAGCATCGCGGGCACGACCGCGCAGGCGAGCAGCCCGCCGGCCAGGCGGGGGGCGGTGCGTCGACGTCGTTCCATGGTGCCGTGGGTCCTTTGCTCGGGCCGCGGGTGGTCGGCCATCCACCCTAAGGGGCCGCGGGGGCCGCGGACGGCCCCGGAGCCTACTTCTCGACCTTGCGCTCCAGCTGCCCGGCCGCCTGGAGGGCGTCTTTCTGCAGGTCGGCGCTGTTCGGGGTGGCCGCGCCGGCCGGCTCGGAAGCCGAGTAGGTGACGCTCACCACGACGTTCGCGGTCCTGAAGACCACCGTCACCACGCGCCGCGGGCCGGCCGCCGGGGTGCTCGCGACGTCGTTGATGAAGGCGACGTTGCCGACGTCGGTGAGGCGGCGCGGGGCGAGCGACGGGTCGGCGTCGTTCTGGCTGCCGCCGGAGCCGGTGCCGTCCGTCGCCCCCGGGCTCTCGGGGCGGCCCGTGCCGCCGTCCGGGCCCGCCGCGCCCGCGCCGGTGCCGGTCGGGGTCGGCGTGGCGCCCCCCGTCGGGGTGCCGCTCAGCGGCGTCAGCGAGATCGACGCGGCCTGCGCCCGCTGCTCGAAGTCCTGCTCGGCCTGGACCTCGTCGCTCACGCCCGGGTCGTAGGACACCACCCGCTCGAAGTCGATGCTCAGCGCGTGCGAGGCGCCGTCGGGCGCCGTCTGGCGCCACGCGCAGCCGACCCGGCGGTCGGTGTCGTAGGTCAGCGACTCGGTGCCCGCGTAGTCCTTCGCGCCCGGCACCATGTGCTCCAGCACGTTCTTCTGCAGCGCGGTGCACGGCTGCGGCAGGGTCTGGTACTTGCCCGGCGGCAGCGGCGAGGGGGTGGTCGCGCCGGCCGGCAGTGACTTGCCGTCCGAGGCCGTCCCCGACCCGCCGCCGCCCGCCGTGCAGGCGCTGACCGCGCCGAGCACGGTGACCGCGAGGGCGGCGGCAACGGCCGCGCCGGCCCGGACCGGCAGCCGTCTGGGAGTGGACCGCACCTGGCTCGCCCCTCTCTGGTTCCGGTGGTTCCGGTGGTTCGGGATGCTCCCGCGGTCAGCCCCGCGGTAAATCCTTGGCGCGCGTGAGCGAGCCCTGGACACAATGTCTACCGCACGTCAGACCGACACCGCCTGCCGGGGCGGTGGATCGGGTGACTCGTTCGCATATGCCGCGGGCCGGGCGCATCCTGGCCGTACCGGCCTCTCCACCCGCACCACCACCACTTCGCCACCGTGTCCTGGGGGGACAGCCATGTCGTACACCGAGGTACCCGGCGTCCGGGTGCCGATCCGCATGTGGGCCGACCCGGCCACGGTCGAGAGCGGCGCGATGCAGCAGCTGCGGAACGTCTCCTCGCTGCCGTGGATCAAGGGCCTCGCCGTCATGCCGGACGTCCACTACGGCAAGGGCGCCACCGTCGGTTCGGTCATCGCGATGGAAGGCGCGGTCTGCCCGGCGGCCGTCGGCGTCGACATCGGCTGCGGCATGAGCGCGGTCAAGACCTCGCTGCGCGCCCACGACCTGCCCACCGACCTGTCCCGGCTGCGCTCCAAGGTGGAGGAGGCGATCCCGGTCGGCCGCGGCATGCACGGCGACCCGGTCGACCCGGGCCGGCTCTTCGGCCACCCGACCGGCGCGGCGGCCGGCTGGGACGACTTCTGGTCGCGCTTCGACGGGATCGCCGACGCCGTGAGGTTCCGCCGCGAGCGGGCGGCGCAGCAGATGGGCACGCTCGGCTCCGGCAACCACTTCTGGGAGCTGTGCGTCGACACCGAGGACGCGGTCTGGATCATGCTGCACTCCGGTTCGCGGAACATCGGCAAGGAGCTCGCCGACCACCACATCGGCGAGGCCCAGCGCCTCCCGCACAACCAGGGCCTGGTCGACCGCGACCTCGCGGTCTTCATCAGCGGCACCCCGCAGATGGACGCCTACCGCAACGACCTGTACTGGGCGCAGGAGTACGCCAAGCACAACCGCGCCGTCATGATGGCCCTGTCCCAGGAGGTGGTCCGCCGCGAGTTCCGCAAGGCGAAGGTCACCTTCGAACCGGTCATCTCCTGCCACCACAACTACGTCAGCGAGGAGCGGTACGAGGGCGCCGACCTGCTGGTCACCCGCAAGGGCGCGATCCGCGCGGGCGGCGGCGACTACGGCATCATCCCCGGCTCCATGGGCACCGGCTCCTACATCGTCCGCGGCCTCGGCAACTCCGCGGCCTTCAACTCCGCCTCCCACGGCGCGGGCCGCCGGATGAGCCGCAACGCGGCGAAGCGGCAGTACACCACCCGCGACCTGGAGGAGCAGACCCGCGGGGTGGAGTGCCGCAAGGACTCCGGCGTCGTCGACGAGATCCCCGGCGCGTACAAGTCCATCGAGAAGGTGATGGACCAGCAGCGCGACCTGGTCGAGGTGGTGGCCAAGCTCAAGCAGGTGGTGTGCGTGAAGGGTTGAGGCCGCGGTCTCGGCATGCGTCGTGAGGGGCCCCGGTCCGTCCGGACCGGGGCCCGCCTCACGCGGCCGGGTCGGGGGCGATCTCGGCGATCAGCCCCTCGACGAGGACCCTGATCTCGTCGCGGATGGGCCGTACGGCCGCCACGCCCTGCCCGGCCGGGTCCTGGAGGTCCCAGTCCAGGTAGCGCTTGCCGGGGAAGACGGGGCAGGTGTCGCCGCAGCCCATGGTGACGCACACGTCGGACTCGCGGACCGCGTCGACGGTGAGGACCTTGGGGACCTCGGCGGAGATGTCGACGCCGACCTCCCTCATCGCCTCGACGGCGGCGGGGTTCACGGCCTCGCCGGGCCGGGAGCCGGCGGAACGGACCTCGACGCGGTCGCCGGCCAGGTGGGTCAGCCAGGCGGCGGCCATCTGGGAGCGGCCGGCGTTGTGGACGCAGACGAACAGCACGGACGGCTTGGACCGGCGGGGCTCGGGAGCCGCGGCGGGGCCGGGAGCAGGCATGAGGCACTCCAGCAGGGGGACGGGCGGCCCCCGGTGTGCGGGCCCCAGGAGCCGGGCGGGGCTGGCATCAGCGCTCGCTGATGTGAAAGTATCACCGCATGCTGACGTCAGTCGACACTGATCTGATCCGGGTGCTGTCCGACCCCCTCCGCATGCGGATCGTGACGCTCCTGGCCCGCGAGACGCTGTGCACCACGCACCTGGTGCAGGAGACCGGCGCCCGCCAGACCAACCTCTCCAACCACCTGAGGGTGCTGCGCGAAGCCGGGGTCGTCGACACCGAGCCGTGCGGCAGGTTCACCTACTACAGGCTCCGCCCGGAGGTCCTGGAGCGGCTCGCGGGATCGTTCGCCGCGCTGGCGGCCACCGCCCGGGAGACCGAGCGCGACAACGTCAGGCGTTCCTGCCCCTGACGCCGTCCCGTCCTGACGCCGTCCCGCCCTACTCAGTCCCGTCCTGCCCCGTCCTGCGGGGGCCCGGCCTGTCCGCCGGCCTCGTGGGGCGGCGTCCTTCCCGCACCCGGAGACCTTCTTGAGCGCCACCGACGCCGCTGCCGCCGACGCCCCCGCTGACGCCGCCACCGTGCCGCAGCCGGCCCCCCGGGCGACCCCGCCGCGGGCGCCGCTGGCGCGCCGAGCGGCGGCCGAACTGGTCGGCACCGCCGCCCTGGTGGCCGTCGTGGTCGGCTCGGGCATCCAGGCCACCGAGCTGACCCACGACGTCGGTCTGCGGTTGCTGGCGAACTCCACCGCCACCGTCTTCGGGCTCGGCGTCCTGATCGTGCTGCTCGGCCCGGTCTCCGGCGCGCACTTCAACCCGGTCGTCACCCTGGCGCAGTGGTGGACCGGCCGCCGCGGCGGCTCGGGAGCCACCGCGCGTGAGGCCGCGGTCTACGTGCTCGCGCAGTTCTCCGGAGCGATCGGCGGCGCGATCGTGGCCGACGCGATGTTCGGCGAAGCGCTGGTGAGGTTCTCCACGCACGACCGGGACGCCCGGCACCTGCTGCTCGGCGAGGTCGTCGCGACCGCCGGACTGATCCTGCTGATCTTCGGCCTCGCCCGCAGCGACCGGCTGCGCTTCGCGCCGGTCGCGGTCGCCTCCTACATCGGCGCCGCCTACTGGTTCACCTCCTCCACCTCGTTCGCGAACCCGGCGGTGACCGTCGGCCGCACCTTCACCGACACCTTCGCCGGCATCGCCCCCGGCTCGCTGGCCGGCTTCGTCGTCGCCCAGCTCGCCGGCGCGGCGGTCGGCCTGGGGCTGGTCGCGGTGATCTTCGGCCCGCCGACGCGAGTTCCCGCCCCGTCGTGACAGACCTCGCGCGCGCCGCGTCCCGCGAGCGGCCGGGCCGCCCGCATGCGGGCGGCCCTGCGGGTGCCTACGCTGAATGAGTCAACCGCGTCGTTTGCACCGAGCGTGACGAGGAGGCGGATGCGATGGCGAAGGTCCTGTTCATCGTGAGCGGAGCGACGTACTGGGTGCTCAAGGACGGCACCAGATACGCGACCGGCTACTGGGCCGAGGAGTTCGCGATGCCGTACAAGGCCGTCACGGAGGCCGGGCACGAGGTCGTGGTGGCGACGCCCGGCGGGGTGACCCCCAACGTCGACATGATGAGCCTGCGCCCCTCGATGGCGGGCGGCGAGGACGGGGCCCTGGAGCTGGAGGCCGTCATCCGTTCCGCGGAGGTGATGCGGCGGCCGCTGAAGCTGTCGGACGTCCGCCTCGAGGACTACGACGCGGTGTACCTGCCCGGCGGACACGGCCCGATGTCGGACCTCGCGTTCGACGCCGACGTGGGCCGGCTGCTGACGGCGCAACTCGCCTCGGGCAACCCGCTGTTCATCGTGTGCCACGCCCCCGCCTCGCTGCTCGCCACCAGGATCCACGGCGAGTCCCCGTTCAAGGGCTACAAGGTCACCGGGTTCACCAACGAGGAGGAGGAAGCGGTCGGCCTGGCCGCCAGGGCGACGTGGCTGCTGGAGGACGACCTGAAGGAGAAGGTCGGCGTCCAGTACAGCCGCGGCCCGATCTGGGAGCCGTACATGGTCGAGGACCGCAACCTCGTCACCGGCCAGAACCCGCACTCGGCCGCCGTGCTCGGCGACCGGCTGCTGGAGATCGTCACGTAGGTCGCCGCTCGCGGCTCACTGCCTGCGGCTCACTGCCTGCGGTGGACCTTGGAGTTGGACGCCTGGGCGCGCGGGCGCAGCACCAGGAGGTCGACGTTGACGTGCGCGGGGCGGGTGACCGCCCAGGCCACGGTGTCGGCGACGTCGTCGGCGGTCAGCGGCTCGTCGACGCCCGCGTAGACGGCCGCGGCCCGGTCGGAGTCGCCGCGGAACCGGGTCAGCGCGAACTCCTCGGTCCTGACCATGCCCGGGGCGATCTCGACGACGCGCACCGGCTGCCCGTTCAGCTCCAGCCGCAGCGTCTCGGCGATGACGTGCGCGCCGTGCTTGGCGGCCACGTATCCGCCGCCGCCCTCGTAGGTGCCCAGACCCGCGGTCGAGGACATGACGACGATCGTGCCGTCGCCGGAGGCGGTCAGCGCGGGCAGCAGGGCCTGGGTGACGTGGAGCACGCCGAGGACGTTGACCTCGTACATCGTGCGCCACTCGGCCGGATCGGCGGTCGCGACGGGGTCCGCGCCCAGCGCGCCGCCCGCGTTGTTGACCAGCACGTGGCAGGAGTCCAGGGCGGCCGCGAAGGCGTCCACGGCGGCCCGGTCGGTGACGTCCAGGGCCCGCACCTCGGCGCTGTGGCCTGCCGCTGCCAGCTCCTCGGCGAGGGCGGCGAGACGGTCGGCGCGGCGGGCGGTGAGCACGACGTGGAAGCCCGCCTCGGCCAGCCTGCGGGCGGTCGCGGCGCCGATGCCGCTGCTCGCGCCGGTCACCACTGCGGTACGGGGGCGGGGGCTCATGTCGTGCTGCCTTCCTGGTCGGTGCCGGTCGGTGCCGGTCGGTCCTGGCCGTCGTGGCCGGTCCTTGACCGAAGGATAGGTGCGGCCGCGGCGGCGCCCGGGACCGGACCCGGTCAGGCGGCCTGCGCCGCCGGCTGCGCGGCCCGCGACGCCCGCGCCGCCTCCGCGTCGAGCGCCCGCAGCATCACCTTCTGGTCGAAGGCCAGCAGCGCGACCGTCGTCGCGCACATCGCCACCGCGAAGGCCAGGTGGGCGGCGGGCGAGGTGGCCGCCACGCCGATCGCGCCGAAGACGAAGTGCACCCCGACCCGCAGGGCGATCAGGCCGACGGCGAGCTTGCGGGTCCTGCGGCCCTTGAGCATCGCGCGGGCCGTCTTCAGCCGGCCGCGCAGCACCGTCCGGGCCAGCGCGATGTTGGTGGCGATGGCGATCGCGATGACCACCCACGCGTAGGAGCTGGTCTTGAGGATGTCGTAGGAGGCGCCGATCAGGCCCTCGAAGGCGAAGAAGGCGACCGGGATCGGCTTGTACTCGGCCGGCTTCTCCGCGGCCGGCGTCACGGCGGGCCCGGTCACGGCGGGAGCGGTGGCGGCGGGGGCGGGCTGCTGCGCGGTGACTGCCTCGGTGATCGTCATGGCAGAAGTCTCGCGTGCGGCGTGCGCCGCGCGGCAGAGCCGGACATCCGGTCTGCGGCATGACATCTGTCATGCCGCGGACCGGCCGCCTCAGGCGGGCCGCGCCGCCCCGGTCGCCGCGGCCGCCCCGGCGGCCTGCACGGTGTGCCGCAGCAGCAGCGCCGTGGTGATCGGGCCGACGCCGCCGGGGACCGGGGAGAGCGCGCCGGCCCGCGACCGTACGGACTCCGCGTCCACGTCGCCGGTCAGGCCGCCGTCGGGAGTCGGGTTGGTGCCGACGTCCACCACGACCGCGCCGGGCGCCAGGTGCGCGGCGGTGATCAGCCCCGGCCGCCCGGCGGCGGCCACGACCAGCTCCGACTGCCGTGTGACAGAGGCGAGTTCGGCGGTGCGCGAGTGGCAGACGGTCACCGTGGCGTCCCGGTCGAGCAGCAGGTGCGCGAGCGGTTTGCCGACCACGGTGGAGCGGCCGACCACCGCGACGGTACGGCCGGCCAGCGGCACGCCGTGCGCGTCGAGCAGCTGGACGACCGCCTCGGCGGTGGCGGGCGCGAAGGCGGGCAGGCCGGCCGCCAGCCGCCCGAGGCTCAGCGGGTTGGCGCCGTCGACGTCCTTGTCCGGGGCGATGGCGGCGGCCACGTCCGCGGCGGCCACCCCCGGAGGCAGCGGCGTCTGCAGGATGACGCCGTGCACCGCCGGGTCCGCGCTCAGCTCCGCCAGCCGCGCCCGGAGCAGGTCCGCGGTGGCGTCCGGCGGCAGGGTGACCGTGTCGCACGCGATGCCGGTCCGGCCGGCGGCCCGCGCGATGGACCGGACGTACCAGGCGGTCGACTCGTCCTCGGTGGCGACCACCACGGCCAGCCGCACGGTGACGCCCGCCGCGGCCGACTCCGCGACGCGCGCGGTCACCTCGGCCCGCAGCTCCGCGGCGCGCGCGGCCCCGGACAGGCCCAGCGGCGCCGCTTCGGCCGCTGCCGCCGGCTCCTGCCCGCTCATCGGGCGATCTCCTTGCGCACGGCCTCGGTGACGGCCGCCGCACGGGCCGCGATGTCGTCCACGTCCCGTACGGCCGCGGTGAGTTCGGCGCGGACCGTCTCGTCCTTGATGCCGCCGAGGTTGATCTCGACGTTGACGCGGGCGGTCGTCGCCGCGGCGCGGGCGGCCTCCGCCGCGGCGGCGACGTCGGTGATCACGTTCGGGTTGCCGATCGGCAGCAGCGTCTCGGCGAGGGCGGTGATCCGGGCGGCGGCGATGATCACGTCGGCCGGCGGCCGCGCGGCGACCTCCAGCGCGGCGGCGATGGCCCGGGACCGTACGGCCCGCTCCTCGTCGTCGGCGTGCGGCAGCCGGTAGGCGTCGGTCACCGCGGTGAACGCGGCGGCGTCGTCGGCCGCCAACCGCAGCGCGCGGGTGCGCAGTTCGTCGCTCTCGGCGATCACCGCGGCGATCGGTCCGGCGTGTGCGGCGTACTTCACGCCGGTGGTGTAGCGGGCGACCATGGCGAGCAGGGCCGCGGCCTGGGCGGCGTGCAGGGCCGCCGCGGCGCCGCCGCCGGGAGCCGGCTCGCGGGCGGCCAGCCGTTCGAGGTAGTCGCCGATCGTCTGCTCGTGCACGGGGCTGCCTTTCCGCCGTGGCCGGCTCTGCCGGGCCGCGTGTCCGGTCCTGCGCCATGATCCCATGGGGTGCGGGCGGGGCCGGGAGGCGGCGCTGTGACGGGGCGCGACCAGGCGTGATGCGCGCGGGATGGAGATTCGGCGAACTTCGGGTTTCGGGTCGGGGAGCGCCCGGCCAAGTCTGCGTTAACCGTGTTCGATTGCCCGGATCGCCCCGTTTCCGTCTCGGGTCACTACCGTAGCTTGATGCTTTCTTCAGGTTGATGGGGACGGCTGATGAGGCATGCGGGTGGTGGGGCGGACGACTGGCCGCACCCCAAGGTGACAGTCCCGGGAGGCGCTCCCGCCGGGGTGCGGACCACGCCGTCGGCGCCCCGCCTGCCGGGCCCGCCGCGGCTCCCGCAGTCCGCGCAGCCCCCGTACGACCCGGGTCGGCCGACGCGCGCGGAGGACCCGCGGGCCCTGACCCCGCAGCCCGCGCCGCGGCCGGACGCGCCGCAGCCGCCCGCGCCGCAGCCTGCCGCGCCGCAGCATCCGCGCCGGGCCCGGCTCTACGTCATCGACGCGCTGCGCCTGCTCGCCGCCGTCATGGTGGCCCTGCACCACTACGTCGGCACCTACCGGGTGGACCGCCCGCGGAACGTCATCTGGGGCCGGCCGGTCTCGGACATCATGCCGAGCGTCTTCCGGGTCGCCTCCTACGGCTGGATCGGCGTCGAGATCTTCTTCGTCATCAGCGGGTTCGTGGTCTGCATGTCCTGCTGGGGGCGCAGGCCGCGGGACTTCTTCGTCTCCCGGGTGATCCGGCTCTACCCGGCGTACTGGTTCGGCGTGGTCTTCACCACCGTCGTGCTCACCGCGTGGCCGGCCATCTGGCCGAAGCCGTCGCCGCGGCAGGCGTTCTTCAACCTCTCGATGCTGCAGTCCGGTTCGCGGATCGGGAACGTCGACGGCGTCTACTGGACGCTCTGGTCGGAGCTGCGCTTCTACCTGATCTTCCTGGCGGTCGTGGCGTTCGGGCTCACCTACCGCAGGGTCGTGGTGTTCTGCTGCGTGTGGGGGGCGCTGGCCATGCTCGCGCCGGTGTCCGGCCTCCCCGCGCTGGTGCTGCTCGCGGACCCCGACGGCGCCTGGTACTTCATCGCCGGCCTCGCGCTGTTCCTGATGTACCGGTTCGGGCAGGACCTCCTGCTGTGGGGCATCCTCGCGCTGTCCTGGCTGATGGCCCAGGACGAGCTGGGCCGCCGTATCGACACCGTCGAGCACGTCTCCAGCTGGCGCGGGGCGCTGGTGGTCTACACGCTCTTCCTGGCGTTCATGGTGTGCGTGGCGCTCGGCGCGACCGACCGCTTCCAGTGGAAGTGGCTGGTGACCGCGGGCTCCCTGACGTACCCCTTCTACCTGCTGCACTACGCGGCGGGCACCACCGCGATCCACTACCTGCGCGACCGCGCCGACGCCCGGGTGCTGGTCGCCGGGCTCATCGCGGGCGGCCTGCTGCTCAGCTACGCGGTGCACCGGCTGGTCGAGCGGCCGCTGTCCCGCCTGCTCAAGCGCGGGCTCACCGACGCCTTCGCGCACCTCGACGCGTAGGGCCCGGCCCCGGCCCGGCGGCCGGCCCGCGGGCGGCCAGCTGCGTGTCCGAGTCGTTGCGGCGATCCGCCAGAGGCAAAGCGGGCGAAGGGGACGAAGGGCGGCGCCGGCGTCCGCCGGGGGTCACGGCCAGACCAGGCAGTAGAGCTGGTGGCCCGACTCCTCGCAGCGGCGGGCGAAATCCTGCCATTCGTGGAGCATCTGGTAGATGACGAACGCGTCGCGCGGGCCGCGCCGGTCAGGGACGGTGGACCAGATGAAGGCGGCGGCGCCCAGCGACTCCTCGTCGGCGGTGCGCAGCGGCTCCACGACGGAGGCGGGCAGCCGGACGACGGCGTAGTCGGGGTGCAGGACGACGAGTTCGAGCGGCGGCACCTTGGACGGGGGTATGCCCTCGATGCCGGTGAGGACCATCGCCGCCATCGTCTCCGGCTTGACCTTGGTGTACATCCCCTGGCCGAGTTCGTCGCCGCCGAGTTCCTCGGGGCGCATGGAGATCGGGACGCGTGCCGCCGTGGCACCGTCGGGTGCACCGAAGTACTTGTAGGTCACCCCCACTCGGCCACCCCTGCTCCTGCTTTCTGCGGTCGATCGGCGTCCCGCCGGGCGGTGTTCGCCGTGTGCGTCCTGTTGCTCGTGGTGTTCTTGATCGCGGTCTTCTGTGCTGCGCTCGTGCGGTGTGGGTCGGTCCTGCGGGATGCGGCGGCGCCTGCCGGTGGGACGGGGGTCCTCGGAGCCATGATCGCCGTGATCGCCAGGCCCTTCACCCGGTCCGCCACCACGCTGCTGCATTCCACTACCCGACCATTCGCTGACCCAACCATGCAACCCGATCATCGTCTCAGATGCAGGGTTGAGACGTTGCGGCGCAACGCCCGGCATTTGAGAGCATGAGTCCGTGAGCAATCCCGTGAGCTATCCGTACGAAGCACCAGTGTCCCAGGAACTCTTCGACCGCGCGGCGGCCGTGACGCCAGGAGGCGTGAACTCTCCGGTGCGCGCGTTCCGCGCCGTGGGCGGAACGCCCCGGTTCATGGTGTCCGGCGCCGGCGCGTATCTGACCGACGCGGACGGGCGCGAGTACGTCGACCTCGTCTGCTCGTGGGGGCCGATGATCCTCGGCCACGCGCACCCCGAGGTGATCGCCGCGGTGCAGGAGGCGGTGGCCCTCGGCACCTCCTTCGGCACCCCGGGCGAGGGCGAGGTCGCGCTGGCCGAGGCCATGACGGCCAGGGTCGAACCGCTCGACCAGGTACGGCTGGTGTCGTCCGGCACCGAGGCGACCATGTCGGCGATCCGGCTGGCCCGGGGGTTCACCGGGCGGACCAAGGTGGTCAAGTTCGCGGGCTGCTACCACGGTCATGTGGACGCGCTGCTGGTGGCCGCGGGTTCCGGTGTTGCCACGTTCGGGTTGCCCGACACCCCGGGGGTGACGGGCGCGCAGGCCGGCGACACCCTGGTGCTGCCGTACAACGACCTGGCGGCGGTGCGGGCGGCCTTCGCCGCGCACCCCGGCGAGATCGCCTGCGTCATCACCGAGGCGTCGCCCGGCAACATGGGCGTGGTCCCGCCGGCGGACGGCTTCAACGCGGGGCTGCGGCAGCTGTGCGCGGACGACGGCGCGCTGTACGTCTCCGACGAGGTGATGACCGGCTTCCGGGTCAGCGCGGCCGGCTGGTACGGGCTGGACGGCGTGCGGCCCGACCTGATGACCTTCGGCAAGGTGATGGGCGGCGGCTTCCCGGCCGCGGCGTTCGGCGGCCGCGCCGACGTGATGGCGCACCTCGCGCCGGCCGGGCCGGTCTACCAGGCCGGCACGCTCTCCGGGAACCCGGTCGCCACCGCCGCCGGGCTGGCCCAGCTGCGGCTGCTGGACGCGGCCGCGTACGCGAAGGTCGACGCGGTCTCGCGGCAGATCCAGGAGCTGGTGACCGGGGCGCTGGCCAAGGAGGGCGTGGCGCACCGGCTGCAGACCGCGGGCAGCATGTTCTCGGTGTTCTTCACCGCCCAGGAGGTCCGCGACTTCGAGGACGCCAAGCAGCAGGAGGCGTTCCGCTACACCGCCTTCTTCCACGCGATGCTGGCGCAGGGCGTGTACCTGCCGCCGTCCGCGTTCGAGTCCTGGTTCGTGTCGACCGCACACGACGAGCGGGCCGTGGAGCGGATCGCCGCCGCACTGCCCGCAGCAGCCCGCGCCGCGGCGGAGGCCCGCGCATGACCGACGGTGAGGTGTCGAGGATGACCGGTACGACGCAGGGAGGCGGCGGCGACGAGCTGACCGTGGTCCACCTGATGCGGCACGGCGAGGTGCACAACCCCGGCGGGGTGCTGTACGGGCGGGCGCCCGGCTTCCACCTGTCCGAGCTGGGCCGCGAGATGGCCGACCGGGTCGCCGCGCACCTGGCCGACCGCGACATCCGGTACGTGGTCGCGTCGCCGCTGGAGCGCGCCCAGGAGACCGCGACGCCGATCGCGGCCTCGCACGGCCTGGAGCTGGCGACCGACCCGCGGCTGATCGAGGCGCTGAACCGCTTCGAGGGCAAGACCTTCGGCGTCGGCGACGGCGCCCTGCGCAAGCCGGCGAACTGGAAGTACCTGACCAACCCCTTCAAGCCGAGCTGGGGCGAGCCGTACGTCGAGCAGGTGGTGCGGATGACGGCGGCGCTCGGCGCGGCCCGGGACGCCGCACGCGGGCACGAGGCGGTGTGCGTCAGCCACCAGTTGCCGATCTGGGTGGTGCGCTCCTTCGCCGAGCGGCGCCGGCTGTGGCACGACCCGCGCAAGCGGCAGTGCACGCTGGCCAGCCTGACGAGCTTCACCTACCGCGGCGACGAGATCGTCTCGGTCGGCTACAGCGAGCCGGCCCTCGACCTGGTACCGGCCCACCTGCGGGCGGGAGCGAAGGCCCAGAAGGGCGGGGCGAAGGCTTTCGGAGCGTAAGCGCTCCGCTGAGGTTGCTCCCGGCGCGGCGCCCGGCCCCGTGACCCTCTCCCGGCGCCGGCCGCCTCGCCCTGGGGCTGCGCCCCGTGACCCCGCGATGGCGCGGGGCGCCGCGCTGTGCGGGCGAGCCCAGCGTTTCGGGGGCCGCCAGCACGGACGCCGTGTGGGCGGCCGTGTTCGGGCTGCGCCCGGCTTCGGGGCCCCGGCCCCGTGACCCTGCGTTGACGCGGGGGTCCGCCCCGGACTCGTGAGGGCGCGCGTCGCGCCGCGCATGCGCGGCGCCCAGCGCGCCGGGACCCCCCGGCAGGCGCCGCGCCCTGGGGCTGCGCCCCGTGACCCCGCGTTGGCGCGGGGCGCTGCGCTGGGGGGCTGCGCCCGGGTTCGGGGCCTGCCCGGCGGACGTTGCGCCGGGCTTTGGGGCTCGCCCGTGACCCCGTGTTGGCGCGGGGGCGCCGCGCCCAGCGGTTCAGCAGCCGCCAGCATGGACGCCGTGTGGGCGGCCGTGTTCGGGCTGCGCCCGGCTCTGGGGCCCCGGCCCCGCGACCCCGTGATGGCGCGGGGCGTCGCGCTGGGGGCTGCGCCCGGCTTCGGGGCCTGCCCGGCGGACGCTGCGCCGGGCTTTGGGGCTCGCCCGGGACCCCGTGTTGGCGCCGGGTGCCGCGCCGTGCCGGGGTTGCCCACGGTCCGGGGCCGCCCCGGACTCGTGAGGGCGCGCCGTGCAGGCGCTGTGCTGGGGCTGGGCCCGGCTCGGGGCTGCGCCCGGTGACCCCGTGTTGGCGCGGGGGCGCCGCGCCCAGCGGTTCAGCAGCCGCCAGCATGGACGCCGTGTGGGCGGCCGTGTTCGGGCTGCGCCCGGCGCGCCGGGGCCCGCCCCGCGCCCTGCCGGGGCTGCGCCCGGGTTCGGGGCTGGCCCCGTCGCGCCGCGCAGGCGCCGCGCCCTGGGGCTGCGCCCCCAGGCCCCGTCCCGCCGCGCCGCGCAGGCGCCGCGCCCTGGGGCTGCGCCCCGGACCCGAGGGTCCGGAGGCGAGAGGGCGGCGGAAAAGGCGCAACCCAGTGATACTTATCGGCCATCCGGGGGGCGGTAGCCGGATCGCGTCCTGTTTGTCGCCACCAGGAGGAACGTGTGAACGTCGTATTGAATGACTAATCCTCCGCTCAGGTGGTGGCTCGCCGCCCCTCGGCGGGGGAACCGCGAGGATCGGGGACGGTATGAGTGCCATGACCCGCAGGGCATTGCTGACGACGACCGCAGGAGCCGCGGCAGGAGCGGCGATCGCAGGGTGCGGCGCGCAGCCGCAGGGCAAGGCGGGGGCGGCCCCGTCCGTGCAGGGGACCGGGCAGCACTCGGGCGCGAGCGGGCAGCAGGCCGCTCCCGCAAAATCGATTCGCCTGATCGGCGACGGCTCCACCGCCGACACCGGCCCGCAGCCCAACCAGCCCGTCGTCGACCGGCTCGAACCCGGTCAGACCCCGCCCCAGTTCGTGATCTTCTCCTGGGACGGCGCCGGCGAGGTCGGCAACGGCCTGTTCCCCCGCTTCCTCAAGCTCGCCGCGGACAACGGCGCCCTCATGACCTTCAACCTCTCCGGCATCTACCTGCTGCCGGAGAGCAAGAAGATGATGTACGCGCCGCCGAACAGCCCGCTGGGCGCCTCGGACATCGGCTACCTCGCCGACGACCACATCAGGATGACGCTGGACAACCTCCGCCAGGCCTGGGACGCCGGCCACGAGATCGCCACCCACTTCAACGGCCACTTCTGCGCCGGACGCGGCAGCGTCGGCCGCTGGACGCCGGACGACTGGAAGAGCGAGATCGACCAGGCGGTGTCCTTCGTCACGCAGTGGAAGACCAACACCGGCTGGCACGACGAGGACCCGCTGCCGTTCGACTACGCCAAGGAGCTGACCGGCAGCCGCACCCCCTGCCTGCTCGGGCAGAACAACCTGCTGCCCACCGCGGCCGCGCTCGGCTGGCGCTACGACACCAGCAACCCCGGCGGCAACCAGGTCTGGCCCGACAAGATCCAGGGCGTCTGGAACTTCCCGCTGCAGGCCATCCCCTTCCCCGGCCACCGGTTCGAAGTGCTCTCGATGGACTACAACATCCTGGCCAACCAGTCCCACGCCGCCACCAAGTCCGACCCGCGCAACTACCCGGGCTGGCGGAGCCAGGCCACCGCCTCCTACATCGCCGGCTTCGAGCGGGCGTACGAGACCAACCGCGCGCCCTTCTTCATCGGCAACCACTTCGAGCAGTGGAACGGCGGCATCTACATGGACGCCGTCGAGGAGGCGCTCAAGCACATCGCCTCGCAGGGCCACAAGGACGTCAGGATGGTCTCCTTCCGGCAGTTCACCGACTGGCTGGACGCACAGGACCCGGCGCTGCTCGACCGGCTCCGCACGCTGGAGGTCGGCCAGCAGCCGACCGGCAGCTGGCAGGAGTTCCTGGTGGCCGCCTGAGCCGGCCGCGGCCCGATCCTTACTTGGGGCAATTGCCGCTTTTGGGGTCGCGGTCGGGGGCGGGACGAAGTGCCACAAGGGCCATGCGAAACTTTTCACATGAGTCCTCTCCGTGCCGCCCTCCGCCGCCGCCCGCTGCGCGGCGCCGCGACGCTCGCCGGGGCCGCGGCGCTGGCGCTCACCGCGGCCGCGTGCTCGTCCGGCACCTCCGGCTCCGGGACCGGCGGCTCCAACTTCGTCGGCGGCAACGGCGAGATCACCACCGTCAAGCCCGCCGACCGCGACCCCGCGCCCGCCCTGTCGGGCACCACGGTCAGCGGCGGCACCGACAGCCTGGCCGCCTACAAGGGCAAGGTCGTGGTGGTCAACATCTGGGGTTCGTGGTGCGCGCCCTGCCGCGCCGAGGCCCCCAACCTGGCCGCCGTCGCCGCCGCCGACCAGGCCAAGGGCGTGCAGTTCCTCGGCATCAACACCCGCGACCTGTCGAAGTCCAACGCGGTCCGCTTCGACAAGCGCTTCGGCATCACCTACCCGAGCCTGTACGACCCGTACGGCAAGCTGATCCTGCAGTTCCCCAAGGGCAGCCTGAACCCGCAGTCGCTGCCCGCCACGCTGGTCATCGACCGGCAGGGGCGGATCGCGGTGCGCGCCCTAAAGGCGCTCAGCGAGGACGAGCTGCACCAGATCGTCGATCCCGTCGCCGCGGAGAAGTGAGATGGCCGCCGGCACGCTGACCGTCCTCGCGGCCGACCCCAGCCAGACCGTGATCAGCGGGGCGCTGCTGGCGGCGATCCCGATCGCGATGTTCGCCGGCCTGGTCTCGTTCTTCTCGCCGTGCGTGCTGCCGCTGGTGCCCGGCTACCTCTCCTACGTGACCGGCGTCACCGGCACCGACCTCGCCGAGGCCCGGCGCGGCCGGATGGTGGCCGGCGCCTCGCTCTTCGTGCTCGGCTTCAGCGCCGTGTTCGTCTCCTCCGGCGCGCTGTTCGGCAACTTCGGCTGGACGCTGCAGGAGCACCGGCAGACCCTGATGCGGATCTTCGGCGCGATCACCATCGTGCTCGGCCTGGCGTTCATGGGGATAGTCGGCGGCGTCACCCAGCGCGAGTTCCGCTTCCACTACCGGCCCACCATGGGCCTGGCCGGGGCGCCGCTGCTCGGCGTGCTCTTCGGCCTCGGCTGGGCGCCGTGCGTCGGGCCGACCCTCGGCGCGGTGCAGTCGCTCGCGCTCAGCGACGCCAGCGCGGGCCGCGGCGCGCTGCTGATGGTCTTCTACTGCCTCGGTCTCGGCGTGCCGTTCATCGTGGCGGCCGTCGCCTTCCGCCGTACGCTCGGTGCGTTCGCGTGGGTCAAGCGCCACTACGCCTGGGTGATGAGGATCGGCGGCGGCATGCTCGTCGCCGTCGGGGTGCTCCTCGTCACCGGCGTGTGGGACCACATCACCTACCAGATGCAGATCTGGTCGAGCAGCTTCACCCCAGGGGTCTGAACCCATGAGCATCACGCACGACGACGGCGGGGCCCCGCGCAGCGGCGAGACCGCGCAGCAGGGCGACGCCGACCGGCAGGAAGGGCTGGGCGCGGCCGGCGCGCAGCTGAGCACCGCTCCCGCCGACACGCTGTCGCAGGCCCCGGGCCTGGGCGCGCTCGGGTGGGCGCGCTGGATGTGGCGCCAGCTCACCTCGATGCGGGTGGCGCTGATCCTGCTGTTCCTGCTGTCGCTCGCCGCGATCCCCGGGTCGCTGATCCCGCAGCACTCCGACCAGCTCAAGGTCGACGCCTTCAAGCGGACGCACCCCGACGTCACCCCGCTGTACGAGCGGCTCGGGATGTTCCACGTGTACAGCTCGCCGTGGTTCTCGGCGATCTACATCCTGCTGTTCGTGTCGCTGGCGGGCTGCATCATCCCGCGCAGCTGGCAGTTCGTCGGGCAGCTGCGCGCCAGGCCGCCGGCCGCGCCGCGGCACTTCACCCGGCTGCCCGCGTACAGCACCTGGCGCACCGACGCCGATCCCGAGCAGGTCACCGAAGCGGCCCGCAGCGTGCTGCGCGGCCGCCGCTTCCGGGTCAGCGCCACCGGCGCCTCGGTGGCCGGCGAGAAGGGCTACCTGCGCGAGGCCGGCAACCTGCTCTTCCACGTCGCGCTGTTCGGCCTGCTGATCTCCTTCGCGGTCACCTCGCTGTACGGCGCGCAGGGCGGCCGGCTGGTGGTGCAGGGCGACGGCTTCGTCAACAACCTGACCGAGTACGACGACTTCAACGGCGCCACCCTCTACGGCGCCGACGACCTGCAGCCGTTCGGCTTCCACCTGGACAGCTTCGAGCAGAAGTACTCGGCCTCCGGCCCCGACCGAGGCACCGCGCTGAAGTTCCAGGCGAACATCCACTACTGGAACGGCGCGAACGGCACCCCGGTCAAGGGCTCGATCTCGGTCAACCACCCGCTGAGCATCGGCGGCGAGAAGGTCTACCTGATCTCGCACGGCTACGCGCCGAGGGTGACCGTGCGCGACGCGAAGGGCAACGTGGCCTTCCAGGGCCCGGTGCCGTTCCTGCCGCAGGACACCAACCTGACGTCAAGCGGCGTGGTCAAGGTCCCCGACGCGGTGGACCAGCACGGCAAACCCGTCCAGCTCGCCTTCAACGGCTACTTCACGCCGACCGGCGACACCTCGGTCGGGCCGATGTCGCTCTTCCCGACGCTCGAGCAGCCGATCCTGTGGCTGAACGCCTTCCACGGCGACCTGGGCATGGACGCCGGCATCGCGCAGAACGTGTACCAGCTCGACACCACGCACATGAAGCAGTTCAAGCTCGACACCAAGACCGGCGTCAACGGCGTCGCGCTCGGCGTCGGGTCGAAGTTCACCCTCCCCGACGGCGCCGGCTCGCTGACCTTCGACGGCGTCAGCACCTGGGCCAGCTTCACCGTCTCCCACCAGTCGGGCAACACCGGCGCGCTGGTCAGCGGCGCCGCCGCGATCCTCGGCCTGATGGGCTCGCTGTTCATCCAGCGCCGCCGGATCTGGGTCCGCGCGGTGCGCGGCGAGGACGGCGCCACCGTGGTGGAGATGGGCGGCCTCGGCCGCAGCGAGTCGACCCGGATCGCCGACGAACTCGGCGACGTGGCGCAGCAGCTCGCCGAGGCGGCGCCGCCCCGGCCCGACGACGACGCCGAACCGCCGGCCGCCCCCGGGCCCCCGGCCCCGGACGAGTCCGCCCCCTCGGACGAGTCCCCCGCAGACCCCACCCCCCTGCCTGACGACGAAGGAGCGCGCGCGTGATCATCGCGGCCGCGGTCAACGAGAACTTCGCGAACTACAGCAACTACCTGATCCGCTCGGCGATGTTCGTGTACGCGCTGGCCTTCCTCGCGCACCTCGCGGAGTGGGTCTTCGGCGGTCGCAGCCGGATCGCGGTGCAGTCCGCCGCGCTCGCCGCGGACGCCGGGCGGGCGGACGGCGCGCAGGCCGGGAGCACCGCGGCCGCCGTGACGGTCGTGCGGCGCGGCGCGGCCGGCACCACCACGCTGGAGCGCCCCGTGGCGGTCCGCCCCACGGTGGTCACCCGGGCCTCGGCGAGCGACCGCGGCATCGCCGACGGCCCCGGCGCCGCGGGCGGCACCGAGAAGGGCGACCTCTACGGCCGGATCGCGGTGTCCTTCACCGTGCTGGCCTGGATGCTGCACCTCGGCGGCGTCGTCTTCCGCGCCGCCTCGGTGCGCCGTGCCCCCTGGGGCAACATGTACGAGTTCTCCACCACCTTCGGCATGGTGGCGGTCGGCGCGTACCTGGTGCTGCTGCTGCTCAAGAAGGACGTCCGCTGGATCGGCCTGTTCCTGACCACCACGGTGCTGCTCGACCTGGGCCTGGCGCTGTCGGTGCTCTACACCTCCAGCGACCAGCTGGTGCCCGCGCTGCACTCGTACTGGCTGTGGATCCACGTGTCCTGCGCGATCATCTCCGGCGCGGTGTTCTACCTGGCCGCGGTGGGCACGATGCTCTACCTGTTCCGCGACCACTACGAGGTGGCGCTGACCGCGGGCCGCGCGCAGGGCGGCCGCTGGGGCGACGTCATGCGGCGGCTGCCGGCCGCGGCGACCCTGGACAAGTTCGCCTACCGGATGAACGCGCTGGTCTTCCCGCTGTGGACGTTCACCATCATCGCCGGCGCGATCTGGGCGCAGGCGGCGTGGGGCCACTACTGGGAGTGGGACCCGAAGGAGACCTGGTCGTTCATCACCTGGGTCGCCTACGCCGGCTACCTGCACGCACGGGCGACCGCCGGCTGGAAGGGCCGCAAGGCCGCCTACCTGGCGCTGGTGGCCTTCGCCTGCTTCCTCTTCAACTACTACGGCGTGAACATCTTCGTCACCGGCAAGCACTCCTACGCCGGGGTCTGACTCACTCGGCGTCGTCGCCCCGGTTCCTGCGGTTCGCCTCGCCGAGCGAGCGCAGGAACTCGGGGTTGTCGTCCGGGGCGATCCACTCCTCCCGCGGCAGCTCCCGCCCCTGCGCGGGGTGCCGGCCCCGCCGCGCCGCCGGATGCCGGTCCTCGGGCCGGGCGTCCTCCCGGTGCTCGCCGCGCCACTGCGCCGCGGTGGCGCCCCCGGGCGGCGTCGCGTACCGGAAGCGGCCGGCGACCAGCCAGGCCAGCGGGCCGATCAGGATCCAGCCGAAGAAGACGATGATCATCAGCCAGGCCAGCTTCGGCAGGAACCTCACCTGCCGCTCTGGCGTGCCTATGCAGTCGACGAGGGCGTAGATCCACAGCGCGAGGATCACCAGATACGGCGCATACCGCAGCATGGACGGCAACTCCCCCTAGGAAGCACGGCGGGGGCTCCTGCCGCCCCCACGACGACCCCCCAGCGTAGGCCCTGCGCGGGATGGAAGACTGGGCGCATGGCTTACGACGATCTCCGATCCTTCCTGCGGGCCCTGGAGAAGGACGGCGACCTGCGGCGCATCACCGCCGAGGTGGACCCGTACCTGGAGGTCGGCGAGATCACCGACCGGGTGAACAAGGCCGGCGGCCCCGCCCTGCTCTTCGAGAACGTCCGGGGCTCCGACGCCCCGCTGGCGATGAACGTCTACGGCACCGACCGCAGGATGCTGAAGGCGCTCGGCCTGCGGAGCTACTCCGACATCGGCGAGCGGATCGCCGGGCTGCTCAGGCCGGAGCTGCCGCACGGCTTCGTCGGGGTCCGCGAGGCGTTCGGCAAGCTCGCCGGGATGGTGCACGTGCCGCCGAAGAAGGTGAAGTCCGGCGACGCGCCGGTGCAGGAGGTGGTGGTCACCGGCGACGACGTCGACCTGGACCGGCTGCCGGCGCTCTTCACCTGGCCGCAGGACGGCGGCTCCTTCTTCAACCTGGGCCTGACCCACACCAAGGACCCCGCGACGGGGGTGCGCAACCTGGGCCTGTACCGGCTGCAACGGCACGACCGCCGCACCATCGGCATGCACTGGCAGATCCACAAGGACAGCCGCAGCCACTACCAGGCCGCGCTGCGCGCCGGCGAGCGGCTGCCGGTCGCCATCGCCTTCGGCTGCCCGCCCGCCGTGACCTACGCCTCCACCGCGCCGCTGCCCGCGGACATCGACGAGTACCTGTTCGCCGGCTACGTGCAGGGCAAGCGCGTGGAGCTGGTCGACTGCAAGACGGTGCCGCTCCAGGTGCCCGCGCAGGCCGAGGTGGTGCTGGAGGGCTGGCTGGAGCCGGGGAAGACGCTGCCGGAGGGGCCGTTCGGCGACCACACCGGCTTCTACACCCCGCAGGAGCCGTTCCCCGCGCTGACCGTCGACTGCGTGACGATGCGCAGGCGGCCGCTCTTCCAGTCCATCGTGGTCGGCCGGCCGCCGACCGAGGACGGCCCGCTCGGCCGGGCCACCGAGCGGTTCTTCCTGCCGCTGCTGAAGATCATCGTGCCGGACATCGTGGACTACCACCTGCCGGAGGCGGGCGGCTTCCACAACTGCGCGATCGTCTCGATCGACAAGAAGTACCCCAAGCACGCCCAGAAGACGATGCACGCGATCTGGGGGGCCCACATGATGTCGCTCACCAAGCTGATCGTGGTGGTCGACGCCGACTGCGACGTGCACGACCTGCACGAGGTCGCCTGGCGGGCGCTCGGCAACACCGACTACGCCCGCGACCTGACCGTCGTCGAGGGCCCGGTGGACCACCTCGACCACTCCTCGTACCAGCAGTTCTGGGGCGGCAAGGCGGGCATCGACGCGACACGTAAGCTGCCCGAGGAGGGCTACACCCGCGACGGCGGCTGGCCCGAGATGGTGCTCTCCGACCCGGAGACCGCCGAACGGGTGACCAAGCGGTGGAAGGAATACGGCCTGTGAGCGCGACGACCCCGGACCTCTTCGAGTCCGAGCCCCGGCCCCACGGCAAAGTCCGCGCGTTCCTGCGGCTGGTGATGATCGAGCACTCGGTGTTCGCGCTGCCCTTCGCCTACATCGCCGCGCTGACCGCGATGTTCCGCGAGAAGGGCGACGTGCGCTGGGGCACGCTGCTGCTGGTCACCGTCGCGATGGTGGGCCTGCGCACCTTCGCGATGGCCTGCAACCGGATCATCGACCGGGAGATCGACGCGCGCAATCCGCGGACCGCCCGGCGTGAACTGGTCACCGGGGCGCTGTCGGTGCGCTCGGCGTGGGCCGGCGCGCTGGTCGCGGTGGTGGTCTTCCTCGGCGCGGCGGCGCTGCTGAACCCGCTCTGCCTGGCGCTCGCGCCGATCGCGGTCGTGCCGATGGTGGTCTATCCGTACGGCAAGCGGTTCACCCACTACCCGCACGCCATCCTCGGGGTCGCGCAGGCGATGGGCCCGATCGGCGCCTGGCTGGCCGTCACCGGCTCCTGGTCGTGGGACGCGGTGATCCTCGGGCTGGCGGTCGGCGTCTGGATCGGCGGCTTCGACCTGATCTTCGCCTGCCAGGACGTGGCGGCCGACCGCGCGCACGGCGTCCGGTCGGTGCCGGCCCGCTTCGGCATCCCCGCGGCCCTCTACGGCGCGCGGGTCTGCCACGCCGTCACCACCGGCCTGCTGGTCTGGTACGGCGTCGCGACCCACGCCGGCGGCTTCTGGTGGGCGGGCCTGGCCGTGGTGGCCGGGGCCTTCCTCTACGAGCACTCGATCGTCAAGCCGCACGACCTGTCCCGGCTGAACCGGGCGTTCTTCACGGTGAACGGCGTCATCGGGATCACGCTGTTCCTGTTCGCGCTGTGCGACCTGGTGGCGCGCGGCCTCGGCTGGTAGCGCCGGGACCGCGCGGTCACCGACCGATCGGCGCGGGGCTCAGAAGGAGGAGTCGTCGAAGGACGAGTCCGAGGTGCCCGACCCGTCCGACGAGTCCTGGCCCATGCTGGACATCACCAGGCTCATGATGTCCTGCGGGTTGACCACCTTGGCGCCCGCCGGGGCGGTCACCGGCTTGGCGCTGCCGTCCAGGGTCACGGTCAGCGGGAGCTTGCCCTGCGCCTGGTCGTCGAGCTGCGCGATGTCGAAGGTGATCGCCGAGACGTCGCCGTTCTTGACGGCCACGTCCACCGACAGCGTCTTGTTCGGCACGCTGCTGGTGTCCTGGAGGTCCTTGGCGTCGAAGCCGGGGATGTCCTTCAGGACCGGGGTGAGGTTGTCGCCGAGCGCCTTGGCGAGCTGCCGGGCCGGGGCGGACACCAGGATGTGGTCGGCGCCGTCGCGGCTGCCGAGGTCCTTGTAGGTGACGTTGGTGGACAGCGACGCCTTGAGCGCGGCGACGAGCTTCTTCACCGTCGCGGGGTCGAGCTTCGGCGCGCCGGGGATGCCGTCGAGCGGCGACGCGCTGTCGCCGTCGCTGCCCGCGCCCGCGCCGCCCGCGATGCTCTTGGCGAACTCGGTGAACGCCTTGGGGTCGATGCTGATCCACTCGCCCTTGAGCGCGGACTTCACCGAGTCCAGCGAGGACGGCAGCTGGTCGGCCTGGGCGAGGAACTGGTTGAACTGGGCCTCGTCGGAGGCGGCGGAGCTGCTGGTGTCCAGCTTCTCCAGGCCCTTGACGTCGGCGCGCAGGTACAGCTTCTGGCCGACGACGCGGATCTCGGCCAGCGCCTTCCCGCCGGACTCCTCGCTGGTCAGCGCGAAGCTGACGGCGCCGCCCTGCGTGGACTGGGTCTTGCCGAGGACGCTGAAGGACTTCTTCGAGGTGACGCCGAGCGAGAGGTTGAGCGACGAGAGCATCTTCGCGTCGGCCTGGGTGAAGTCGTCCTCACCCTTGAGGGCCGCGTAGATCTGGTCCGCCGAGCCGTCGAAGCCCAGGCCCAGGGACACGGTGTTCTGCTTCCCGAGGTTCTGGAAGGCGTTGCTCACCTTGCCCTGCGGGGTGGTCTTGTCCGTCCCGCACGCGGCGGACCCGGCGGTTATGAGGGCCACCACTCCGGCGGCGGCGAGGGTCTTGCGCATGCTGTTGATGTCGAACTCCTTGGCCAATTGGAATATATGACGAGCGGACGGACGGGTAGAGCGTAGCTGTGGGGAGGCTGTGCTCTCACTCGGGTATTCACGGAGTTTCGCGGGCCTCTTCACTGCCGGGAACCGGCAGGCGGGGCGGGGCGACGCGGTCCGTGACATCGGCCCCTGACGGCGGTGTGGGCGGCCGTGGGGCGACCGTGGAGCGACTGTCAGGGCCCGGCGGTGACGGCGGCCGTGCGCTCCCTGAAGAGGAACGCCGCGGCCACCCCGCCGACCAGGCCGAAGAGATGACCCTGCCAGGAGACGCCCTGCGCGGTGGGCAGCGCGCCCCAGAGGATGGAGCCGTAGAACACGCCGACGCACAGGCCCACCACGATGTCGAGCGGGCGGTGGTCGACGAAGCCGCGCACCAGCAGGTAGGCGAAGAGGCCGAAGATCAGGCCGGAGGCGCCCGCGGTGTTGGTGTGCGCGGGGGAGACCAGCCACACCCCGAGGCCGCCGATCACGATGACGGTGAGCGCCACGGCCAGGAACCGGCCGATACCGCGCAGCGCCGCGATGAAGCCGAGCACCAGCAGCGGCAGGCTGTTGGCGGCGACATGGGCGAAGCCGAAGTGCGTGAACGCGGACGGCACGATGTCCAGCAGTTCGGACGGCTTGCGCGGCTCGATGCCGAAGGAGTCCATCCGGTGTCCGGCGATCGTGTCGATCGCCTCCAGCGCCCACAGCAGCGCCACCCAGCCGAGCATCAGCGCGGCGGCTGTGGTCACGCGGCCGCCGGCGCGCAGCGGTGTGAGCAGCACGTCCTTCGTGGCCGTGCGGTGTGCGGTCGATCCGTACGCCATCAGATCCCCCCTCGGTCCGATGCCCCTATTGTGCACAACGCTCGCGAGGCGTCCGGCGGTTCCCGTTTTCCTCCGCCGGGCGGGCCCGCCAGGACCGGCCGGTCGCCCGGAGTTAGGGTGAGGTGGTGGAGGAGCGCAGGCGGGAGCCGTGGGTGGTGGGGGTGTCGGGGGCGTCGGGCACGCCCTACGCCGCCGCGGTGCTGCGCGCGCTGCTGGCGGCCGGCGAGGCGGTGGACCTGGTGGTCAGCCGAGCCGCCCGGCTCACCCTGCTGGACGAGACCGGCACCGCCTTCCGCGACGGGCACTGGCGCGAGGACCTCGCCGGCTGGCTGGCCCGCGGCGCGGACGGCTCGCCCGACCGGTTCGCGCCCGGCCCCGACCTGTCGGGGGTGCGGTACTGGCCCGCGGGCGACCTGGCGGCCGGGCCGTCCTCCGGCTCGTACCCGGCCAAGGGCATGCTGATCGTGCCGGCCAGCACCGCGAGCGTGGCCGGGGTGGCGCTCGGGCTCTCCAAGGACCTGCTGCAGCGGGCCGCCGCCGTGACGCTCAAGGAGCGCAGGCCGCTGGTGGTGGCGGTGCGCGAGACGCCGCTTGACGGGCCGACGCTGCGCCACCTGGTCGCGCTGGACGACGCGGGAGCGGTGGTGCTGCCCGCCTCGCCGGCCTTCTACGCGGGGGCCGCGCACATCCAGGACCTGGTGGACTTCGTGGCCGGCCGGGCGCTGGACGCCGCGGGGGTGCCGCACAAGCTGTACCGCCGGTGGGGCGGCGAGCTGGGCGCGGCCCGCGCCGCGGACGGCTGACCGCCCCCGCCGCCTCTCCCCGCCGCGGCCCCGCGGCCTCCGGCGGACCGCAATTCCTCCCGCGAAGAATGGATGCGCAGGGCACGGACCTGTTCATGCCTTAGATTCGTGTCCGGACAGCGCAGTCACGGCACGAACGGGAGGGTCCATTCTGATGGACGCGGTGGACAGACAGCTCATCCAGGCGTTGCGCGAGAACGGCCGCGCGTCGTACGCGGAGCTGGGCCGGCTCGTGGGTCTCTCCGGCCCGAGCGTCACCGACCGCATCAACCGGCTCGAACAGGCCGGCGTGATCACCGGCTACCGGGCCACCGTCGCCCCCGCCGCGATGGGCCTGGGCGTGACCGCGCTGGTCGGCCTGCAGCTGTCCGACGCCGCCGACCACGAGGAGGTGGCGCGGCGGCTGCGCGACCTGGACGAGATCGAGGACTGCTGGTTCATCGCCGGCGACGACTCGTACATGCTCAAGGTCAGGGTCGGCGACGTGGACGGCCTGGAGCACACCATCCGGCGGCTGTCCGGCACCAAGGGCGTGGCGCGCACCCGTACCACGATCGTGCTCTCCACCAAGTGGGAGAACCGCGTCGGGCCGCTGCCCGAGGAAGCCTGACGCGAGTGCCCGCGGCCGAGGGCCGGGGGATACGGGGGAGTAGGGTCGATCCGGTTGATTCGGCAGAAGGAGGCGCGGCATGGACGCGGGGCTCAAGCGTGAGCTGGAGGAGAAGGTCTACGCCGGGGAGCGGCTGACCCGCGAGGACGGCGTCGCCCTCTACGAGTCCGACGACCTGGCCTGGCTGGGCGGTCTGGCCCACCACGTGCGCACGCGGAAGAACGGCGACGTGGTGCACTTCAACGTCAACCGCCACCTGAACATGACCAACGTGTGCACGGCGTCGTGCGCGTACTGCTCCTTCCAGCGCAAGCCGGGGGAGAAGGACGCCTACACCATGCGCATCGAGGAGGCCGTGCGGCTGGCCAAGGCGATGGAGGGCGACAACCTCACCGAGCTGCACATCGTCAACGGCCTGCACCCGACGCTGCCGTGGCGCTACTACCCGCGCTCGCTCAAGGCGCTGAAGGAAGCGCTGCCGCAGGTGTCGCTCAAGGCGTTCACCGCCACCGAGATCCACCACTTCGAGACGATCTCCGGCCTCTCCGCCTCCGACATCCTCGACGAGCTGATCGACGCCGGCCTGGAGTCGCTGACCGGCGGCGGCGCCGAGATCTTCGACTGGGAGGTCAGGCAGCACATCGTGGACCACCGCACCCACTGGGAGGACTGGTCCCGCATCCACCGCCTGGCGCACGCCAAGGGCCTGAAGACCCCGGCCACCATGCTCTACGGCCACATCGAGGAGCCCCGGCACCGGGTCGACCACGTGCTGCGGCTGCGCGAACTGCAGGACGAGACCGGTGGGTTCCAGGTCTTCATCCCGCTGCGCTACCAGCACGACTTCGTGGACATGAAGGACGGCAAGGTCCGCAACACCCTCCAGGCGCGCACCACCATGGCGACCGGCGCGGAGGCGCTGAAGACCTTCGCCGTCTCGCGGCTGCTGTTCGACAACGTGCCGCACGTGAAGGTGTTCTGGGTCATGCACGGCCTGTCCACCGCCCAACTGGCGCTCAACCACGGCGCGGACGACATGGACGGCTCGGTGGTCGAGTACAAGATCACCCACGACGCGGACGACTACGGCACGCCCAACAAGCTGACCAGGGACGACATCCTCGACCTGATCAGGGACGCGGGGTTCCGCCCGGTCGAGCGCAACACCCGCTACGAGATCATCAAGGAGTACCCGGGCCCGGACGGCGCGCGCCGCGACGAGCCGCAGGCCATGCGGGTGTGACCGGGGCGACAGCCCTTACGGGTCGGTAACGATGTCGGTAATGGCTACCTTGGATCTATGACACTTACGTGCCAGCTCGATCCGGTGCTCGACGACGAACTGCGGGACGGCGTCCTCGCGCTGTGGACGGACGTCTCCAACGCGGGCGGCGCCGTCGGCTTCGTGCCGCCGGTCACCGCCGACGACGTCCGGCCCGACCTCGACCGCTCGCTCGCCGCCGTCGAGGCCGGGCAGCGCCGGCTGCTGGTCGGCCGCGACGAGGACGGCCGGATCGTCGCGACCGCCTTCCTGACGTACAACAGCCACCGCCTCATGGCGCACTGGCTGTGGCTCTACACCGTCATGATCCACCCCGGCCGCCAGGGCAGGGGCTACGGCCGCTCGCTGATGGCCGCCGTCGAGCAGGCCGCGCGCGGCTTCCACGGCATCGAGGCGATCCGGCTGACCTGCCGCGGCGGCACCGGCGTGGACATGTTCTACGCCACCTGCGGTTACAAGGAGGTCGGCCGCGTCCCGGCGGCGATCCGGGTCGCGCCCGGCGACGACCGCGACGACATCGTCATGCTGCTTACCCTGTAGGGCGCCGGGGGCCCGCGGGGCCCTGCGCGCGGCCGGCCCCGGACGCCGTGCTTCACTGGACGCATGCTCCGTTACACCGCACTGCGCTTCGGCCTCATCGTCGCCAGCTTCGGGGTCATCTGGGGACTCGTCCGGCTGCGGATCCTGCCGGCCGGGCTCGGTGACTCGAACTACCTGTGGGTCGGGCTGCTCGCACTCGTCGTCTCCGCCCCGCTGAGCTGGGTGCTGCTGCGCGGCGTACGGGAGAGGGCCGCGCTCCAGGTCTCCCAGCGGGTCGAGCGCACCCGGGCGAACTTCGCCGCCGCGGCCGGCGAGGAGGACGAGGCGGACGACGCAGCCCGCTCCGCCGGCGAGCCCCACACCGCCTGACCCGTCCCGCCGCGGCCTGACGCCTCCTTGCGCGGCTGACGCCTCCGGCGCCGGTCGGCGCCGCCGTCGGGCACGGCTCCGGTCTCATAGGCTTGCCCGGGGGTGGCCGAGGGGAGAGGTGGGGCCGGTGGGAGCCCAGGGGAAGCGGGTGCCGCGCGCGGTACGGGAGCAGCAGATGCTCGACGCGGCGGTCGCGACGTTCGCCAGACGCGGGTACCGGGCCGCCTCCATGGACGAGATCGCCGAGGCGGCCGGTGTCAGCAAACCGCTGGTCTACCTCTATCTGCACTCCAAGGACGACCTGTTCACCGCGTGCATCCGGCGCGAGGCCGCGGCGCTGAAGGCCGCGGTGCGCGCGGCGGTCGAGCTGGACGGCCCGGCGGACCGGCAGCTGTGGAGCGGGCTGCTGGGCTTCTTCGAGCACACCGCGGCGCACCCCGACGGCTGGACCGTCCTCTACAGCCAGGCCAGGACCGTCGGCGAGCCGTTCGCCGACGAGGTGGCCGCGATGCGCGCGGAGATCGTCGAGTTCGTCCGCGGGCTGATCGCGGCGGCCGCGCGGGACGCCGACTGCGACGACGGGGACCTGGCCGAGCGGGAGGTCGCCGCGCTCGCCCACGCACTGGTGGGCGCGGCCGAGTCGCTGGCCGGCCGCGCCCTCGGGGGCACGGCCGCCTCCTCGGGCCGCGAGAACGCGGCGACCCTCATGAACTTCGCCTGGTCGGGGCTGGCCAACCTGATGGACGGCCGCCCCTGGACGCCCTCGCGCTGAGCCCGCCGGGCCCGCCGGGCCTGGCAGGGAGGCCGGGCGGACCGCGCGGGGGCCGGCCGTTCAGCGGGTGCCGGTCAGATGCAGGCCGGTCGCCGACCGCACCTCGAAGGCGTCGCCCGCGGCCGCGTAGACCACGGTCGCGGGCAGCGTGACCGGCCGGCGGAACTCCACCCGCAGCCGGCGCGAGCCCGGCGCCGCCGCGGCGCAGCGCGCGGCCGTCCACATGCCGTGGACGATCGCGCGGGGGAAGCCCAGCGGGCGGGCCGTCCAGGGGTGCAGGTGGATGGGGTTCCAGTCGCCGGTCACCCGCGCGTTCCGGCGGCCGAGGTCCGCGGGCAGCGTCCAGCGCTCGATCTCGGGCAGCGGCGCGAGCGGCGGCCGTTCTGCGGCGGGCGCGGCCGCGCTGCCGCCCGCCCCCTGGTCGTGGCGCGGCTCCACCCGGTGCCTGGCCAGGTAGGTGCTGCGGTCCTCCCACACCAGCGCGCCGCGCAGCCGCGCCTCGGTGACCATCACGACCTCGGTGCCGCGCCGGTGCGGGCGCAGCCCGGCCGCGTACACGGTCAGGTCCGGCCGGTCGGCCACCGTCAGCGGGCGGTGCGCGACCACCTCGACGGAGGTGTGCACCAGCCCTAGCAGCGGCAGCGGGAACGCCCGCGCCGCCATGATCCGCGCGGCCGCCGGGAAGCCGAGCACATGCGGATACGTCAGCGGCAGCTCGGCGGCGTCCCGTTCGGCGCCCGGTCCGGCGCCCGCAGCGCCGCCGGGGGAGTCGCCCGGGGAGGCGCCGGGGGTGAATCCGGTCAGCCGGGCGTACCGCGCGACCCGCCGCGGGTCGACGCGGACGGCGTGCTCGGTGCGGCGGGTCGGCGGGAGGCCGGCGGCGGGGGAGGGGCGCTTGCCCAGTCCGGACACCGCTCCGCGCACCAGCGTCAGGGCGAGCGCCATCTCACGCCCCCAGCAGCGACTGGCCGCAGACCCGCACCACTTGGCCGGTCACCCCGCCCGAGCCGGCCGCGCCGAGCCAGGCGACGGTCTCCGCGACGTCGACCGGCAGGCCGCCCTGGCCGAGGGAGTTCATCCGGCGGCCCGCCTCGCGGATCAGGAACGGGACCGCGGCGGTCATCTTCGTCTCGATGAAGCCGGGCGCGACCGCGTTCACCGTGATCCCGCGCTCGACGACCGCGGGGTCGGCGGCCAGCGCGTGCACGAAGCCGATGATGCCGGCCTTGGACGCGGCGTAGTTGGTCTGCCCGGCGTTGCCCGCGATGCCGCTGATGGACGCGGTGGCGACGATCCGGGCGTGCGGGTTGAGCGCGTCGGTCTTCAGCAGTTCCTCGGTGGTGCGGACGACGCTGCCGAGGTTGACGTCCAGCACCGCGTCCCAGCGGGCCGCGTCCATGTTCGCCAGCCGGCGGTCGCGGGTGATGCCCGCGTTGTGCACCAGCACGTCGAGACCGCCGGCCCCGGCCGCGGCGGCGGCGATCCGCTCGCCCGCGTCGGCGGCGGTGACGTCCAGCGGCAGCGCGGTGCCGCCGAGCCGCCGCGCCACCTCCGCCAGCGGCCCGGCCGCCTGCGGCACGTCCAGGCACACCACGTGCAGGCCGTCCCTGGCGAGCGTCTGCGCGACCGCCTCGCCGATGCCGCGGGCGGCGCCGGTGACCAGCGCGGTACGGGTCCGCGCCGGGTCCGGCCGCCGCGGCGCCGCGCCGACCTCGACGACCTGCCCGCTGACGTAGGCGGACTTCGGCGAGAGCAGGAACTCCAGCGTGGAGTCCGCCGCGGCGCCGGGCGCCAGCCGCAGCAGCAGCGCCGTCCTGCCGCGGCCGATCTCCTTGGCCAGCGAGCGGACGAACCCCTCCAGCGCCTGCTGGGCGGCGGACTGCCGTACGTCGAAGGGGTCCGGCCGGCCGGCCAGCACCACGATCCGGCCGCAGGGCGCGAGGCCGCGCACCAGCGGGTGCAGGGCGGCGTACACCGCGTGCAGGCCCTCGGGGTCGGCGATCGCCGTCGCGTCCAGCACCACCCCGGCGTACCGCCCGGCCGGCGGGGCGTCCGCGGGCCGGCCGGCCGTCAGCCGCAGCACCTCGCCGTCGAGTCCGGGGTGCGCCGAGGACCACCGCCGCAGCGCGGTGGGCTGTGGCAGGCCCAGGGACCGGGTGAGGAATCGGCCGGGAGCCGTGCCGGAGAAGTGAAGGTAGCGGTCGGCCATTGGCCTTCTCCTTACTCTGGAGTAAGTTTACCGGCGGTAAGGCTACTGGTGCGTCAACGCTCCGGCCAAGACGCCATGGCCCTGCGGGTGTAGCCGGCGCCGCGTGAAGGAACCGTCCGAGCAGCCCTCCGGGAGACCGTATGCAGTCCGCGCAGACCGTCCGCCGCGTCGCCGTGATCGCCGGCAACCGCATCCCCTTCGCCCGTTCCGACGGCCCGTACGCCACCGCGTCCAACCAGGACATGCTGACCGCCGCGCTGGACGGCCTCGCCGAGCGGACCGGGCTGGTCGGCGAGCGGGTCGGCGAGTTCGCGGCCGGCGCGGTGCTCAAGCACGCCCGCGACTTCAACCTGGCCCGCGAGACCGTGCTCGGCTCGGTGCTGGCCCCCGACACCCCCGCCTACGACGTCCAGCAGGCCTGCGGGACCGGGCTGCAGGCGGTGTTCGCGGTCGCCGCGAAGATCGCGCTCGGCGTCATCGACGTCGGCGTCGCGGGCGGCGCCGACACCGCGAGCGACGCCCCGCTCGGCGTCAACGACGAACTGCGCCGCACCCTGCTGGCCGCCCGCCGCGCCCCCTCGCTCGCCGCACGGGCCCGCGCGCTGACCGCCCTGCGCCCCCGGCACCTCGCCCCCGACGTCCCGCGCAACGCCGAGCCGCGCACCGGCCTGTCCATGGGCGAGCACGCCGCGATCACCGCGCGCCAGTGGGGCGTCACCCGCGCCGACCAGGACGAGCTGGCGGCGGCCAGCCACCAGCGGCTCGCCGCCGCGTACGACCGCGGGTTCCTCGACGCGCTCGTCACGCCCTACCGCGGCCTGGACCGCGACCAGAACCTGCGGCCCGACTCCACCCCCGAGAAACTGGCCCGGCTGCGGCCGGTGTACGGCGGGCCCGACGGCACGATGACCGCGGGCAACTCCACCCCGCTCACCGACGGCGCGGCCGTGGTGCTGCTCGCCTCCGAGGAGTGGGCGCACGAGCACGGCCTCGAACCGATGGCGTACCTCACCGGCTACGAGACGGCCGCGGTCGACTTCGTCGAGGGGCGCGAGGGGCTGCTCATGGCCCCTGCCTACGCGGTGCCGCGGATGCTCGCGCGGGCCGGACTCGGGCTCGCCGACTTCGATCTCTACGAGATCCACGAGGCGTTCGCCTCCCAGGTGCTGGCGACGCTCGCCGCGTGGGAGGACAAGGACTACTGCGTGCGGCGGCTCGGCCTGGACGAGGCGCTCGGCAGCGTGGACCGTGGCCGGCTCAACGTGGTCGGGTCCTCGCTCGCCACCGGGCATCCCTTCGCGGCGACCGGGGCGCGGATCGTGGCGACGCTCGCGGCGCTGCTCGCGGAGCGGGAGCGGCCGGGGCGCGGGCTCATCTCCGTCTGCGCCGCCGGCGGCCAGGGCGTCACCGCCATCCTCGAACGCCCCCCGGGCTGACGCCCGGTTTGCGCGGGGCGTCGCGCCGCGTCAGGGGCGCGGGGAACGGCGCGGGCAACCGGCCGCCGGCCGGTGGTCCGTCGGCGACCGCAATTGCCCCCTCGGGCCGGTGGCGTCGTGCAGCCGTCGTGGTGGCTGGTCGCGCCGTTCCCCGCGCCCCTGAAAGGCCCCGGGCTGCGCCCGGATTGCGGTGGGCGTTGCGCCGCACCGGGGGCGCGGGCAACCGGCCGCCGGGCGGTGGTCCGGGGGCGACCGCAATTGCCCCCTCGGGCCGGTGGCGTCGTGCAGCCGTCGTGGTGGCTGGTCGCGCCGTTCCCCGCGCCCCTGAAAGGCCCCGGGCTGCGCCCGGAATGCGGTGGGCGTTGCGCCCTGCCAGGGGCGCGGGCAACCGGCCGCCGGCCGGTGGTCCGGGGGCGCCCCTGAGAAAACGGGCCGGCGCCCCGGGCGCGAGTGCAACGCCCGGACCGCGCAGGCCGCGAAGAACGGCCGCGCGCCGAGCGCGAGGCGGGCGGCCACCCCTCACTGTCGACTGGAGCCGCAGATGCCGATACGTCAGGCACCACCACGTACCCCCCAGCCGCCCGCAGGGCACACCGCTCCGGAGACCGCGCGCAGCGGCGACCGGGTCGTGCTCGCGGCGGTGCCGCCGCTGGTGGAGCCGCCGCGCAGCGGCAGCCTCGCCGACATCCCGTACGCCAACGCGAGTGAAGCCCCGCGCGACCCCGTGATCTCGCGCAAGGACGAGCGCGGCCGGTGGAGCGACGTGAGCGCGAGCGAGTTCGCCGCGGAGGTGACGTCCGTGGCGAAGGGGCTGATCGCGGCCGGGCTGCGGCCGGGCGACCGGCTGGCCATCATGGCCAGGACCAGTTACGCCTGGACGCTGCTGGACTTCGCCGGCTGGGCGGCTGGCCTGATCACCGTACCGATCTACCCCACCTCCTCCGGGTCGCAGACGCAGTGGATCCTCGCCGACTCCGGCGCCGCGGCCTGCGCGGTGGAGAACGTCGAGCAGACCCGGCTGGTCAGCGCGCGCCGCCGGGACCTGCCGGAGCTGCGGCACCTGTGGCAGATCGACGCGGGCGCGGTCGGCCGGCTCGCCGCGCAGGGCCGTGCCCTGCCCGACGCGCTGGTCACCGCGCGCCGGCGGTCGATGAGCCCGGACACCGTCGCCACGCTGATCTACACCTCGGGCACCACCGGCCGCCCCAAGGGCTGCGTCCTGACGCACGGCAACTTCTTCGCCGAGGTCGACAACTCCATCGAGCTGCTGCACCCCGTCTTCACGTCGGTCAGCACCGAGCCCGCGGCGACGCTGCTGTTCCTGCCGCTGTCGCACGTCTTCGGCCGGATGGTCGCGGTCGGCTGCCTGCGCGCCCGGGTGCGGCTGGGGCACGCGCCGAGCATCGCCACCGACGACCTGCTGGCCGACCTCGCCGGCTTCCGGCCGACCTTCCTGCTGGCGATCCCGTACGTGCTGGAGAAGGTGTACAACACCGGCCGGGCCACCGCGGAGAAGCTGGGCCGGGCGGCGTCCTTCGACCGGGCCGCCGTGATCGCGCAGCGCTACGGCGAGGCGCTGATGGCCCGGGAGTCCGGCGCGGGACCGGGCCCCTCGCTCGGCCTGCGGCTCGCGCACGCGCTCTACGACCCGCTGGTCTACCGCCGGATCAGGGCCGCCCTGGGCGGCAGGGTGCGGTACGCGATCTGCGGCGGCTCACCGCTCGGCGCGCGGCTCGCCGCCTTCTACGCCGGCGCCGGCGTGATGGTCTTCGAGGGCTACGGCCTCACCGAGACGACCGCCGCCGCCACCGTGACGCCGCCGCTGCGGCCGCGCCTCGGCACGGTCGGCTGGCCGCTGCCCGGCACGGCGGTGCGGATCGCGGCGGACGGCGAGGTGCTGCTGCGCGGCGGCCAGGTCTTCGCCGGGTACTGGAACGACCAGGGCGGGGCGCCGCACGTCGGCGGCTGGTTCCCGACCGGGGACATCGGCGAGCTGGACGCCGACGGCTATCTGACCATCACCGGCCGCAAGAAGGAGATCATCATCACCGCGGGCGGCAAGAACGTGGCCCCGGCCCCGCTGGAGGACCGGCTGCGGGCGCACCCGCTGATCGGTCAGTGCATGGTGATCGGCGACGAGCGGCCGTACGTGGCCGCGCTGCTCACCCTGGAGGCCGACGGGCTGGCGCACTGGCAGCGGATGCGGCACAAGGAGGGGCTGCGGCCGGCCGAGCTGGCCGCCGACCCCGACCTGCTCGCGGAGCTGCAGAAGGCGGTGGACGACGCGAACTCGACGGTGTCGCAGGCCGAGTCGATCCGGCGGTTCCGGGTGCTCGCGGCGGAATTCACCGAGGACGGCGGACATCTCACACCGTCGATGAAGCTGAAGCGGGCGGCAGTGCTGAAGGACTTCTCCGCGCAGATCGAGGAGCTGTACTCCGCAAGGCGCTGAGCGCCGGCAAAGGCAGGGGCCCCGCACACGGTGCGGGGCCCCTTGGTACTACAGGTTCTGGGCGCGACAGCGCCGTCCGTCCCGGCTAGCGGAAACTAGCTCGGGGTGACGTTCTCCGCCTGCGGGCCCTTCGGACCCTGGGTGACGTCGAAGGTCACCGGCTGGTTCTCCTCGAGGGAGCGGAAGCCGGACGCGTTGATCGCGGAGTAGTGAACGAAGACATCCGGGCCGCCGCCGTCCTGGGCGATGAAGCCGAAGCCCTTTTCAGCGTTGAACCACTTCACGGTTCCGGTAGCCATAAAGCCCTCCTTGGGCCCAAAGGGTTGCCCTGCTCCAGAACCTGCTACTGCAATGTCTGAAAACTACAAAAGCCTGCGGGTTACATGCTCCGCAGGCTTTGTACTGCAAGGAAACCAAACTGCAACTTGCGACGAGCGTAGCATGCGGGCTCTGGGCCGGGGAAGGCTCGCAAGATCCCTCTTTCACGGCTTGCGCGACGCGCCGGGACACCCCCGCGCGGCCGCCCCGGGACCGAGGAGTAGCGTCCGAGATATGGACACTTCTGCGCATGCCGGGGCCGGCGGCCGGGTCCGCCCGCGGGTCGGCCACATCCAGTTCCTGAACTGCGTCCCGCTGTACTGGGGCCTCGCCAGAACGGGGGCGCTGCTGGACGTGGAGCTGACCAAGGACACGCCGGAGAAGCTCAGCGCGCAGCTCGTCGAGGGCGCGCTCGACATCGGTCCGATCACCCTCATGGAGTATCTGAAGCACGCCGACGAGCTGGTCGCGCTGCCCGACATCGCGGTCGGCTGCGACGGCCCGGTGATGTCCTGCGTGATCGTCTCCCAGCTGCCGCTCGACCGGCTCGACGGCGAGCGGGTCGCGCTGGGCTCCACCAGCCGCACCTCGGTCCGGCTCGCCGAGCTGCTGCTCAGCGAGCGGTACGGGGTCAGCCCCGACTACTACCGCTGCCCGCCGGACCTGTCGCTGATGATGCAGGAGGCCCCCGCGGCCGTCCTGATCGGCGACGCGGCCCTGCGCGCCAACCTGCACGACGCGCCGCGGCTCGGCCTGCAGGTCCACGACCTCGGCCTGATGTGGAAGGAGTGGACCGGGCTGCCCTTCGTCTTCGCCGTCTGGGCCGCCCGCCGCGACTACCTCGCCGCGCACCCGGACGCCGTCCACGAGGTGCACCGCGCCTTCCTCGCCTCGCGCGACCTGTCCCTGGAGGAGGTGGAGAAGGTCGCCGAGCAGTCCGCCCGCTGGGAGTCCTTCGACCAGGACGTGCTGCGCCGCTACTTCACCACCCTCGACTTCTCGCTGGGCGCCGAGCAGCTCAACGGCATCGCGGAGTTCGCCCGCCGTGTCGGCTTCCCGCCCGCCGCCCGCGTCGAGCTCCTCGCACCCGCCCGCTGAGCCGGCCGGCCGCTCAACCGGTGACGCGGGCGCGCCAGGTGCGGAAGGCGGCCAGCGGGGAGCGGGCGTCCAGGTAGATCCAGGGGGTCTCGGTCGGGCGGTTGCCGAGGGCGCGGAAGAGCGGGGCGGCCGAGCGGTGGTCGCCGGCCAGGGCGAACGCCATCGCGAAGGCGTTGAGCGCCAGCGGCCAGTCCAGCCGGCGGCCGAAGGCCGGGTGCAGCACCGAGTGCGCGGCCGCCTCCCGCAGCGCCTCGATCACCTGCGGCCGGCCCAGCCACGCCGAGTCGGGGTCGCCGCCGCGGTCCCGCCACTCCTCCAGGTGGGCGAGGGCGACGAGTTCGCCCAGCCGGCTGCCCTCCGGGGCGTCGAGCATCGCCGCGCGCGCGAAGGCGTGCGTCCGCTCGTGCGCGCCGTCCCCCTGGGCGGCCAGCTGCCGCAGGTGCTGCCGGTGTGCGGCGGCGTGACCGGGCGAGCGCCGGCAGGCCGCCGCGAACCGCTCCTGGGCGACCTGCGGCCCGAGCTCCAGCCCCTGCCCGGCGAGCTGCAGGAAGTACCAGGGCGCCGCCCACGCCGGCTCCCGCTCGGCCGCCGCGAACAGCCGCCGCTGCGCGGTCTCCAGCCGCTCCCGGAAGAGCGTCCGCTGGCTCTCGGGCGCCGCGCCGGCGGCGAACCGGCCGCGCGCGTGCCAGGCCCAGCCGACGTGCCGGGCGCCGGAGACGAGCAGCGCGTGCGCGTCGCCGGGCGCCGCGTGGAGCACCTCCTCGATCCACCGCTCCACGCCGGAGACGCCCTGCACCCCCTCGACCAGGAACGTCAGGTCCTCGCCGTCCTCAGCGGCGGCCAGTTGCTCCCGGATCGCCGGCCAGCCCGCCGCGCCCCGGTGCCGCGCCGCCGCCCGGACGCCGGCCAGCCGCCGGTCCCCGTAACTGAAGTCGATCGCGGGGGCCGCCCTGCGCCGCCACAGGAACGTGTCCCCCTGCGCCTGCCGCACGGTCATCCAGCTCTTCCAGGACATACGACCTCTCTCCTCGCCGTCTGCAAGATACCGAGCCGGGACCGGCCGGCCCGCTCGCGACGCTGCCCGGCGGCGGCCTGGCGGCGGCCCGGCGGCGGCCCGGCGCCTCCGCGGTGTGCTCGCGAAGGCGCCCCCGCCGTGCGGGTGTTCGGCTGAATTCGACGCGATCACGTCAACGTGGGGATCGGGAACCGGGGGCTGCAAGCGTCACGTCCTGCCCTGTAGGTTGAGGGATCTCAGGCGCCACGGGGGTAGGCCCTGCGGCACACGTGCGATGAGGAGTCGAGCCGCTATGGCTAATGTGAACGTTACGTACCAGGACATGCGGGATGCGGCCACCAAGCTGCGCACCGGCCAGCACGAGATCACCGAGAAGCTGCACACGCTGCAGAAGTTCGTGCAGGACCTGGTCAACGGCGGCTACGTGACCGACCGCTCCTCGAAGCAGTTCGACCAGTCCTACAGCGAGTTCAACACCGGTGCCACCAAGACCATCGAGGGTCTGGACGGCATGGCGAAGTTCCTGGAGTCGGCGGCCGACGCGTTCCAGCAGGCGGACGAGCAGCTGGCCAAGGGCCTCGGCGGCTGAACCGCCCGGCGGCCGGAGCGCCGGCCGCCCCCCCGCGCCCCTCGGGCACGGACCACGGTGCGCCGTGGCGGAGCAGCTCCGCCACGGCGCACCGCCGTCTCCGGGGGCCCGCCGGGCGGCGCTGGCGCTGGCGTACGCTGGCCTGGTCCGAAGACCCCTCCGAAGGGACCGCACCGGTGACTGCTCCGGCGACCGAATTCACCGCCGTCCTCGACCGCGCCGCCGCCGGCGGCCGGATCACCCCGGAGGAGGCGCTCGCGCTCTACCGCGACGCGCCGTTGCACGCCCTGGGCGCGGCGGCCGACGCGGTCCGCCGCCGCAGGTACGCGGGCACCGAGCACATCGCCACGTACATCATCGAGCGCAACATCAACTACACGAACGTGTGCGTCACCGCCTGCAAGTTCTGCGCGTTCTACGCGGCGCCCAAGGACACCGGCAAGGGCTGGAGCCGCGGTCTCGACGACATCCTGCGGCGCTGCGCCGAGACGGTCGAACTCGGCGGCACCCAGATCATGTTCCAGGGCGGCCACCACCCCGACTACGGCGTGGAGTACTACGAGGAGCACTTCGCCGCGATCAAGCGGGAGTTCCCGCAGCTGGTGATCCACTCGCTCGGCGCGTCCGAGGTGGACCACATGGCGCGGATCTCCGGGGTGAGCGCGGAGGAGGCGATCCGCCGCATCCACGCCGCCGGCCTGGACTCCTTCGCCGGAGCCGGCGCCGAGCTGCTGCCGGAGCGGCCGCGCAAGGCGATCGCGCCGCTGAAGGAGTCCGGCGAGCGCTGGCTGGAGATCATGGAGACCGCGCACCGGCTCGGCGTGGAGTCCACCTCCACCATGCTGATGGGCACCGGCGAGACGAACGCCGAGCGGATCGAGCACCTGCGGATGATCCGCGACGTGCAGGACCGCACCGGCGGCTTCCGCGCGTTCATCCCCTACACCTACCAGCCGGAGAACAACCACCTGAAGGGCCGCACCCAGGCGACGCTCTTCGAGTACCTGCGGATCATCGCGATCGCCCGGCTCTTCCTGGACAACGTCGCGCACATCCAGGGGTCCTGGCTGACCACCGGCAAGGAGGTCGGGCAGCTCTCCCTGCACTACGGAGCGGACGACCTCGGCTCGGTGATGCTGGAGGAGAACGTGGTCTCCTCGGCCGGCGCCAGGCACCGCTCCAACCGGATGGAGCTGATCCACCTCATCCGCGCCGCGGGCCGGGTGCCCGCGCAGCGCGCCACCACCTACGAGCACCTGGTGGTGCACGACGACCCGGCGCACGACCCGGTCGACGACCACGTCGTCTCCCACCTGTCGTCCACCGCGATCGAGGGCGGCACCGCGCACCCCGAGCTCAAGCTGCTCGCCGACCGCTGAGCGGACGGCCGCCGAACCGCCGCCGGGCGCGGGCGCATAGGGTGGCAGGGTGACCCGTGCATCCCTGGACAAGCAGCCGCAGGACGTCGCCGCGATGTTCGACGACGTCGCGGAGAAGTACGACCTGACCAACGACGTGCTGTCGCTGGGCCAGACCCGGCTGTGGCGGCGCGCGGTGGCGCAGGCGCTGGACGTGCGGCCGGGGGAGCGGGTGCTCGACCTGGGCGCCGGGACGGGCACCTCCAGCCTGCCGTTCGCGGCGGCGGGAGCCGACACCGTGCCGTGCGACTTCTCCCTGGGCATGCTGCGCGAGGGCAAGAAGCGCCACCCCGAACTGCCGCTGACCGCGGGCGACGCGACCCGGCTGCCGTTCGCCGACGGGGTGTTCGACGCCGTCACCATCTCCTTCGCGCTGCGCAACGTGCACGACACGGACGCCGCGCTGCGCGAGATGCGGCGCGTCGCGAAGCCGGGCGGCCGGCTGGTGATCTGCGAGTTCAGCCACCCCACGTACCGGCCCCTCCGCACGGTGTACACGGAGTACCTGATGCGGGCGCTGCCGCCGGTCGCCAGGTCGGTGAGCAGCAACCCCGACGCGTACGTCTACCTCGCCGAGTCGATCCGCGCCTGGCCGGACCAGAAGGCGCTGGCCGGCCGGCTGCAGGGCGCGGGCTGGAAGGGCGTGGCCTGGCGGAACCTCACCGGCGGCATCGTCGCGCTGCACCGCGGCGCCAACCCGGGCGCGCCGGGCGGACGCTGACGGCACGCCGGCCCCAGGGCCGGCGGGGGGAGCCGCCGACAGGGCGCGACCGGCGGTAAAGAGGAAGTCAACAATCCGGGAGCGGAGCGGCAACCGCCCCTCTAAGCTGCGGTGTCTGCGGGCAGGACGCTCTCCCGCGCCTTCACCGAACCATCCCGGAGTGACCCATGTCGTTCTGTCCCGCGTGCGGGAGTCCCGTCTCCGAGGCCGCGGACACACGCTTCTGCGCGCGCTGCGGCAAGGAACTGACGCCGCCCGCTCCGGCCGCGGGCGGGCCCGCCGCCGCGGAGCCGCCGCCCCCGCCTGCGGCGCCGCCGATACCTCCGGCCGCGCCGCCGCCCGCGCCTGTGCCCGTACCCGCGTTCCCGTCGGCTCCCGGGACCTCGGTGCCCGCGGGGTACGTGCCGCCGCCCGCGCCCGCGGTGCCCGCGGTGCCGTCCCCCGCGGGGCAGTTCGTTCGCCGGGTCCTCGCCGGCCGCTGGGACCGGCCCGCGCTGGCGGCGCTCGCGCCCGCCGCGCTGCTCGTCGTCCTCGCCGGGCTGCTCGGCGCCACCTCCGGCAGCCTGCTCAGCGGCAGCGGCATCGGCTTCATGACGCGCAGCAGGACCGCCCTCGCGCTGCTGCTGCAGGGCGTCGGCGGCTCGGTCTCCATCAGCGCCCCGCTGGACGAGCCGGACTCCCTCGACAGCGGCGACGACGGCTCCGACTCCTTCGACGACGGCTCCGGCAGCTTCGAGTACGGCGACGGCAGCGGCGGCTTCGACGACGGCGGCGGCTCCGCCCTCATGACGTCGGGTCACCACACCGGGCACTCCTCGCTGGGCATGGTGCCGCTGACGGTCACCCTGCTGTGGGTGCTGGTGCTGGCCGTGGCGGTGCGCGCGATGCGCCGCCGCCAGACGGGGCCCGAGGCGGCGGTGCGGGTCGCGCTGCTGAGCGCGGCGGCCACGCTGGTGCTCGCGCTGGCCGCCCGGCCCTCGCTGCAAGGGGTGCAGGTGGGCTCGGGGCCGGCGCTGGCCGCGCTCGGCAGCCTGGCGCTCGCCTTCGCCACCGCCTTCGCGGTGCTCGCCGGTCCCGGCCGGGCCGCCTGGCTCGCCGCCCGGCCGCAACTGGTCGACGCGCTGCGCTTGCTGCGCACGACGGCGACCGCTCTGGCGGTCACCGTGGGCGTCGCCGCGATCGTGGTCTTCTGCGTCGCGCTCGCCCACTACGACGACGTCACCGGCTGGGGCCTGGTGCTCTACGCGTTCATCCTGCCGAACGTCGGGGTGAGCGCGCTGAACCTGGGCTGGGGCGGCCCGATCGACCTGTCGGACCGGTCGGGCAGCTCCGGCATGCACACCTCGTACGACCTCGGCGACCTCAGCCATGTGTGGAGCGGCTGGGCGGCGGTCGGCGCGGTCGCCGGCGGGGCGGTGTGCGCGCTGCTGATCGGGGTCGTCGCGGCGCGGCGCGGGCGGACCAGGGGCGAGCAGTTCGCGGTCGCCGGGCTGTTCACGGTGCTGTTCGTGGCGCTGGCCTGGCTCTCCGGGGTGACGAGCGTCGGCGGCATGCTGGTCACCGGCCTCGACAGCCGCGCCTCGATCGGACCGAGCGTCAGCTCCGCGCTGCTGTTCGGGCTGCTGTGGTCCTTCGGCGGGGTCTTCGTCGCTCCGTACGTGGCGCGGTCGTTGGGGGTGCGCGGCGCCGAGGTGTACGGGCCGGGCGCGGCGTACACGCCCCCCGGGGGCGGCGCGCCGTTCGGGCCGCAGCTCGTGCCGGGGCCGGGGCCGGTGGCGCCGCCGTCCGCCGGGCAGACCGTCCACGACCTCGGCGTCGTGCAGCCGCCGCGGATGAACCAGGCGCCGCGCGGGAGCGCGCCGCCGGACCACCGCTGACCGCGTCGGGCGCCCGGCCGGGGGGCCGGTCCGCGAGAGCCGCCGCGCCGCCCGGCGCGGCGGCCTCATAGACTCGACCGCATCGAGCAGCAGCAACACCCCCTCGCCGAAACGGGAGAGCCCACCGTGACCGACACCGCCGCCCCTTCCGAGCGCAGTGCCGATGTGATCGTCGTCGGCGCCGGGCCCGCAGGTTCGACGACCGCGTACTACCTGGCCAAGGCGGGACTCGACGTCCTGCTCCTGGAGAAGACCGCCTTCCCGCGCGAGAAGGTATGCGGCGACGGCCTGACCCCGCGCGCCACCAAGCAGCTGGTGTCGATGGGCATCGACGTCTCCGAGGAGGCCGGCTGGCTGCGCAACAAGGGCCTGCGCATCATCAGCGGCGGCATGCGGCTGGAGATGGACTGGCCCGAGCTGGCCACCTATCCGGAGTACGGACTGGTCCGCAAGCGCGAGGACTTCGACGACCTCCTCGCCCAGCAGGCCGTCAAGGCCGGTGCGCGGCTGTACGAGCGGTGCAACGTCGGCGGACCGCTGCTGGACGAGCGCAGCGGCCGGATCACCGGTGTCACCGCGAAGCTCGGCGAGGAGAAGACGCCGGTCGCCTTCAGCGCGCCGCTGGTGGTCGCCGCCGACGGCAACTCCACCCGGCTGTCGCTGGCGATGGGGCTGCACCGCCGCGAGGACCGGCCGATGGGCGTCGCGGTCCGCACGTACTTCACCTCGCCCCGGCACGAGGACGACTACCTGGAGTCGTGGCTGGAGTTGTGGGACCGGCGCGGCCCGCAGGACCGCCAGCTCCCCGGCTACGGATGGATCTTCGGCCTCGGCGACGGCACCTCCAACGTCGGCCTCGGCATCCTCAACTCCTCGGCGGCCTTCCGCGAGCTGGACTGGCGCGAGGTGCTCAAGGCGTGGGTCGGCTCGATGCCGGAGGACTGGGGCTTCACCCCGGAGAACATGACCCAGCCGATCCGCGGCGCGGCGCTGCCGATGGCCTTCAACCGGCAGCCGCACTACACCCGCGGCCTGCTGCTGGTCGGCGACGCGGGCGGCCTCGTCAACCCGTTCAACGGCGAGGGCATCGCCTACGCGATGGAGTCCGGCCAGCTCGCCGCCGACGTCATCACCCAGGCGCACGCCCGCGCGACCGCGGGGCAGCGGGAACTGGCGCTGCAGAACTACCCGCGCGTCCTGAAGGACACCTACGGCGGCTACTACACGCTCGGCCGCGCCTTCGTGAAGCTGATCGGCAACCCGAAGGTGCTCCAGATGTGCACCCAGCGCGGCCTCACCCACCCGATGCTGATGCGGTTCTGCCTGAAGCTGCTCGCCAACCTGACCGACCCGACCGGCGGCGACGCGATGGACCGCGTGATCAACGGCCTGACGAAGATCACCCCCAGCGCCTGACGGCTGCCCTTCGGCGGTGGCCCGCCGCCGCGCCCGCCCGCGGCGGGCTCAGCCCGCCGCGGGCGGGCCGCCCTCCGGGGGGCGCCCGGCGTGGCGGCGGCACAGGTCGGCGGCGGCGCGCAGCCTGGCCGGCTGCGCGGAGGTGTAGAGGCGCAGCTCGCGGGCCGCGCCGTCCAGCTCGCGCCAGAAGGCGGGCAGTGCCACGCCGTCGGCCAGCTCGGCGAGCGCCTGGAAGACCGCCGGCAGCCGGTAGTGGGTGAGCTGGTCGAGCACCGCGATGTACGTGTGGGGCCGCTCGTCGTCGAGCAGCCGCGCCGCGCTCTGCAGATGGACGAGCGCGCGCTCGCGGCGCTTGCGGCGGTCACGGCCGAAGATCATGCCGCCAGTGTGCCGGTGCGGGCCGCGCCGTCCGGGGACCGCCGCCCGCGCCGGGCCGGGGGGTGGGGCCGGGCGGGAGGGCGGCGGCCGGTGACGCCGGGGGGTGCTCCCGGGGTCGGGACCCGCGTCCCGGCGTCGGACCGGCTCGCTCCGGGCCCGCCGGCGGCAGGGCCGGCGGGCCGGGGCGTGACGGTGCGTCCGGCCGGTGCGCCGCGGTGGCGCGGACGGGACGGCCGGGGGGTGGAGAGGGGGAGCGGGTCAGAGGACCCGGACCGCCCAGTCGGGCATGTAGTCGGCCAGCTGGTGGATGGCCACCGGCGTGGACGGGTTGGCCGCGTCCAGGTACTGGCCGTCGCCGATGAAGACGCCCACGTGGTAGGCGCTGCCCTCGCCGCCCCAGAAGATCAGGTCGCCGGGCTGGAGGGCGGAGACGGACACCGGGGTGCCGGCGGTGGACTGCTCCTGCGAGGTCCGCGGCAGGGTGACGCCGACCGAGGCGAAGGCGGCCTGGGTCAGGCCGGAGCAGTCGTAGGAACCGGGTCCCGTGGCGCCGTACACGTACGGCTTGCCCAGCTGCGACTTCAGGAAGGCGATCAGCTGGTCGACCTTGCCGGAGGAGGCGGCGGCGACGGTGGTGCTCGCCGAGGCCGTCCTGGTCGCGGCGGCCGGCGTCGTCGACGCCGTCGGCACCAGCGCCAGCGGGGTGCGGGCGGCGGAGCGGGAGGCGGCCTGCGCGGCGGCCCGCGCCTTGGCGGCCTTGGCGATGGCGGCGGCCTTGGCGGCCCTGGCCTGTGCGGCCTTCTTCACCGCGGCGGCCTTCGCGGCGGCGGCCGCGTCGCGCTGCTGGGTGGCGACCAGCTGCGCCTGGATCGCGGTCTGCTCGAAGGCGGCGGCGGCCTGCCGGGAGGACGCGACGTCGGACAGCGCCACCGTCTGCACCGCGGCGGACGGCGAGGCGTGCGACGCGGAGGTGTGCTTGTGGTGTCCGTGCGTGTTCTCGGCCATGGCCGGAGCGGCCGCGCCGCACAGGGCGAGCGCGCTGACGACGCCGCCGACGAGTCCGGCCCGGCGAGTCCAGTGGGTCTCGCTGGGCGCCGCGTGCCGTCGGCGGCCTGTATGGGTATGCGTGTCGGACTGTTGCGTCCGCAGCTGGTTCGGGGACATGCGTCTCTGGCTATCAGGAACGAAAGGTTCCGTTCAACAAAGGTGGGATGCGCCACACTTGACGTGTTCACGGCCCAATTGCCCGTTTCGGGATCTTGGTTGACGGACGCTTTGAACCGTTTTGATCCGTCCGGTCAGGTATGCGCTCGTGCACGCGTTCACACGCGTCATTTCGGGGTTCCCGCGGTCACCCGGCCGGGTCGGCGGGCGCTATCACGGCCCGAAGTCCAATTCCAATTTGCTTGGGACGCCGTTCGTTTGGTAGTGCACATGCCCTGCTGACCAGCGGTAACGCCCTTGAATGTGGCGTGAAGTGATCGTTTGGGCCGCATCCGCCACAAGATCACCGCTCATCCGACTTCATGATCGTTCGCCGGGTGGTGGAGATCACAAAGCCGGTGCGTACCCCCGTGTCGCAGATCACAGACCGGCAGGCATAGGATGCGGGCAGCTTGGGCTTGTGAACTGCCTCACATAGGCGCGATCTTCGTCTCTGGGTGACCGCTCACACGCACCGGGTGACGGTCTGCATGCATCAGTCACTGTCGACTGGAAGGAGCGAGTCCGGTGAATGCCTACGCGCCCATCCTCGTACTCGGAGGTCTCGCGGCCGGCTTCGCGATCTTCTCCGTTGTGATGGCCTCGATCATCGGGCCCAAACGGTACAACCGGGCCAAATTGGAAGCGTACGAGTGCGGCATCGAGCCCACCCCGCAGCCGGCCGGCGGCGGGCGCTTCCCGATCAAGTACTACCTGACGGCGATGCTCTTCATCGTCTTCGACATCGAGATCGTCTTCCTCTATCCCTGGGCCGTCACGTTCGACCGGCTGGGGATGTTCGGGCTCGTGGAGATGCTCCTCTTCGTGCTCACCGTCTTCGTCGCCTACGCGTACGTGTGGCGGCGCGGCGGCCTGGAGTGGGACTAGCGGACACACGAGGACCAGGGGACCGAGGGGACCAGGAGCCAACCCATGGGTATCGAAGAGAAACTGCCGAGCGGATTCCTGCTCACGACGGTGGAGACCGCGGCGGGCTGGGTGCGTAAGGCGTCGGTCTTCCCGGCCACCTTCGGACTCGCCTGCTGCGCCATCGAGATGATGACCACCGGCGCCGGGCGGTACGACATGGCCCGGTTCGGCATGGAGGTCTTCCGCGGCTCGCCGCGGCAGGCCGACCTGATGATCGTGGCCGGCCGGGTGAGCCAGAAGATGGCCCCGGTGCTGCGCCAGGTCTACGACCAGATGCCGAACCCCAAGTGGGTCATCTCGATGGGCGTCTGCGCCTCCAGCGGCGGGATGTTCAACAACTACGCGATCGTGCAGGGCGTCGACCACATCGTGCCGGTCGACATCTACCTGCCGGGCTGCCCGCCGCGCCCCGAGATGCTGCTGGACGCGATCCTCAAGCTGCACGAGAAGATCCAGCACTCCAAGCTCGGCGTGAACCGCGAGGAGGCGGCCCGCGAGGCGGAGGAGGCGGCCCGCAAGGCGCTCCCGACGATCGAGATGAAGGGGCTGCTGCGATGAGCGAGGCCAACGGCACCCCGGACACCCCCGGGACAGGCGGCGGCGTCCCCGCCCCGCGCGACGGCGCCGGCGAGGTCATCGGCGTCCGCAAGGGCATGTTCGGCGCCGGCAGCAGCGGCGACACCTCCGGGTACGGCGGCCTGGTCCGCACCGTGCGCCTGCCCGGAGCGGCGAGCAGGCCGTACGGCGGGATCTTCGACGAGATCGCCGACGAGCTGGAGGGCGCGCTGGAGGAGCAGGGCCTGGCGCCCGCCGACGCGATCGAGAAGACCGTCGTGGACCGCGGCGAACTGACCTTCCACGTCGCCCGCGAGCACCTGCTGCGGGTGGCCCGCACCCTGCGCGACGACCCCGCGCTGCGCTTCGAGCTGTGCACCGGCGTCAGCGGCGTGCACTACCCCGGCGACGAGGGCCGCGAGCTGCACGCCGTCTACCACCTGCGCTCGGTCACCCACGGCCGGCTGGTCAGGGTCGAGGTCAGCGCCCCCGACGCCGACCCGCACATCCCCTCGCTGGTGAGCGTCTACCCGACCAACGACTGGCACGAGCGCGAGACGTACGACTTCTTCGGCATCGTCTTCGACGGCCACCCCGCGCTCACCCGGATCATGATGCCGGACGACTGGCCCGGCCACCCGCAGCGCAAGGACTACCCGCTCGGCGGCATTCCCGTCGAGTACAAGGGCGCCCAGATCCCGGCTCCCGACCAGCGGAGGTCGTACAGCTGATGAGCAGCACGCACAGCACACCGCACGCACCCGCCCAGGCCGAGGAGCGGGAGACCACCGAGGGCCGCGTCTTCACCGTCACCGGCGGCGACTGGGACGAGCTGGCCGAGACCGTCGGCAAGGCCGACGACGAGCGGATCATCGTCAACATGGGCCCGCAGCACCCGTCCACCCACGGCGTGCTCCGGCTGATCCTGGAGATCGACGGCGAGACGGTCACCGAGGCCCGCTCCGGCATCGGCTACCTGCACACCGGCATCGAGAAGAACATGGAGTTCCGCACCTGGACCCAGGGGTCCACGTTCGTGACGCGCATGGACTACCTGACGCCGCTGTTCAACGAGACCGCGTACTGCCTGGCGGTGGAGAAGCTGCTCGGCATCACCGACACCATCCCGGACCGGGCGACCGTCATCCGCGTGATGCTGATGGAGCTGAACCGGATCTCCTCGCACCTGGTGTGCATCGCCACCGGCGGCATGGAGCTGGGCGCCACCACCATCATGATCTACGGCTTCCGCGACCGCGAGATGATCCTCGACATCTTCGAGCTGGTCACCGGGCTGCGGATGAACCACGCGTACGTGCGCCCCGGCGGCCTCGCCCAGGACCTGCCGCCCGGCGCGGTCGACCAGGTCAGGGAGTTCGTCAGGAAGTTCCGGAAGAACCTGCCGGAGTACGACAAGCTCGCCACCGGCAACCCGATCTTCAAGGGCCGCATGCAGGACGTCGGCTACCTCGACCTGGCCGGCTGCATGGCGCTCGGCGCCACCGGACCGATCCTGCGGGCCGCCGGGCTGCCGCACGACCTGCGCAAGTCCGACCCCTACTGCGGCTACGAGACCTACGAGTTCGAGGTGCCGACCACCGACACCTGCGACTCCTACGGCCGGTTCCTGGTGCGGCTGCACGAGATGGAGCAGAGCCTGCGGATCGTCGAGCAGTGCCTGGACCGGCTCGCGCCCGGCCCGGTGATGGTCGAGGACAAGAAGATCGCCTGGCCCGCGCAGCTCGCGCTGGGCCCGGACGGCATGGGCAACTCGCTCGACCACATCAAGAAGATCATGGGCACCTCGATGGAGGCGCTCATCCACCACTTCAAGCTCGTCACCGAGGGGTTCCGGGTGCCGCCCGGCCAGGCGTACGCGGCGGTGGAGTCCGCGAAGGGCGAACTGGGCGTGCACGTCGTCAGCGACGGCGGCACCCGCCCCTACCGGGTCCACTTCCGCGACCCCTCCTTCACCAACCTGCAGTCCATGGCCGCGATGTGCGAAGGCGGCCAGGTCGCCGACGTCATCGTGGCCGTGGCGTCCATCGACCCCGTGATGGGAGGTGTCGACCGATGAGCGCCGAAGTGTCCCTGGGAATCCCCGAGATGCCCGCGCCCGACTACCCGGCCGACGTCCGGGCCCGGCTGGAGACCGACGCGAAGGAGGTGATCGCCCGCTACCCCGACTCGCGCAGCGCACTGCTGCCGCTGCTGCACCTGGTGCAGTCGGAGGAGGGGTACGTCACCCGGACCGGCGTCCGCTTCTGCGCCGAGGTGCTGGAGCTGACCACCGCCGAGGTCACCGCGGTCTCCACCTTCTACACGATGTACCGCCGCAAGCCGTCCGGCGACTACCAGGTCGGCGTCTGCACCAACACGCTCTGCGCGGTGATGGGCGGCGACGCGATCTTCGACGACCTCAAGGAGCACCTCGGCGTCGGCAACGACGAGACCACCGCCGACGGCAAGGTCACGCTGGAGCACATCGAGTGCAACGCGGCCTGCGACTTCGCGCCGGTGGTGATGGTGAACTGGGAGTTCTTCGACAACCAGACGCCCGACTCGGCCCGGCAGCTGGTCGACGACCTGATCGCCGGACGCGAGGTCCGGCCCACCCGCGGCGCCCCGCTGTGCACGTACAAGGAGACCGCGCGCATCCTGGCCGGCTTCCCCGACGAGCGCGAGGGCGCCGTCGAGGCGACCGGCGGCGCCGGTCCCGCCTCGCTGGCCGGCCTGCGGCTGCACCGCGGCGAGGCCGCCCCGGCGCGGGTGGTCAGCCAGCGCGCCGAGGAGCCGCGCGACGACGCCGGGCTGCACGCCACCGGCGGCTCGCCGTCGCCCGCCGAGCACCCCAGCTCGCACGACGCGCCGAACACCACCGCGCAGTCGGACCCGGCGCACCCCGCCGACCCGGCCGCCGACCACGCCACCGAGGAGGAGGGCGAGTGATGACCGTGGAACCGGCCGAGAAGCTGCTCGCGCCCGTGCTGTCGGCGTTCTGGGACGACCCGCGCTCCTGGACGCTGGACACCTACCGCAGGCACGACGGCTACCAGGCGCTCACCAAGGCGCTGGCGATGGCGCCCGACGACCTGATCGCGTACGTCAAGGACTCCGGTCTGCGCGGCCGCGGCGGCGCGGGCTTCCCCACCGGCATGAAGTGGCAGTTCATCCCGCAGGGCGACGGCAAGCCGCACTACCTGGTGGTCAACGCGGACGAGTCGGAGCCGGGCACCTGCAAGGACATCCCGCTGCTGTTCGCCAACCCGCACGCGCTGATCGAGGGCATGATCATCGCGTGCTGGGCGATCCGCTCGCAGCACGCCTTCATCTACCTGCGCGGCGAGGTCGTGCCGGTGCTGCGCCGGCTGCACGAAGCGGTCCGCGAGGCGTACGAGGCCGGCTACCTCGGCAAGAACATCAAGGGCAGCGGCTTCGACCTGGACATCACCGTCCACGCCGGCGCCGGCGCCTACATCTGCGGTGAGGAGACCGCGCTGCTGGACTCCCTGGAGGGCCGCCGCGGCCAGCCCAGGCTCCGGCCGCCCTTCCCCGCCGTGGAGGGCCTGTACGCCTGCCCCACCGTGGTGAACAACGTCGAGTCCATCGCCTCGGTCCCCGCGATCATCAACCGCGGCAAGGACTGGTTCAAGTCGATGGGCAGCGAGAAGTCCCCGGGCTTCACGCTCTACTCGCTCTCCGGCCACGTCGCCAGGCCCGGCCAGTACGAGGGCCCGCTCGGCGTCACGCTGCGGCAGCTGCTCGACATGGGCGGCGGCATGCGGCCGGGGCACCGGCTGAAGTTCTGGACGCCCGGCGGCTCCTCCACCCCGATGTTCACCGACGAGCACCTCGACGTGCCGCTGGACTACGAGGGCGTCGGCGCGGCCGGCTCCATGCTCGGCACCAAGGCACTCCAGTGCTTCGACGAGACGACCTGCGTGGTGCGGGCCGTCACCCGCTGGACCGAGTTCTACGCCCACGAGTCGTGCGGCAAGTGCACGCCGTGCCGCGAGGGCACCTACTGGCTGGTCCAGCTGCTGCGGTCCATCGAGAGCGGCGGCGGGCTCCCCTCGGACCTGGACAAGCTCAACGACATCGCCGACAACATCAACGGCAAGTCCTTCTGCGCGCTGGGCGACGGAGCCGCCGCCCCGATCTTCTCCTCCCTGAAGTACTTCCGCGCGGAGTACGAGGAGCACATCGAGCGCGGGGGCTGCCCGTTCGACCCGGCCCGCTCCACCGCCTGGGCCGACAAGTCCCGTACGGAGGTCAACGCGTGACCGTCACGACAACCGGCGCACCCTCCGGGGGAACGGCGGTGCCACCGGAAGACCTGGTCTCCGTCAGCATCGACGGCATCGCGGTCTCCGTGCCCAAGGGCACGCTCGTCATCCGGGCCGCGGAGCTGGTCGGGATCGAGATCCCGCGGTTCTGCGACCATCCGCTGCTCGACCCGGCGGGCGCCTGCCGGCAGTGCATCGTGGAGATCGAGGGGCAGCGCAAGCCCGTCGCGTCCTGCACCATCACCTGCACCGACGGCATGGTGATCTCCACCCAGCTCACCTCGCCGGTCGCCGAGAAGGCGCAGCGCGGCGTGATGGAGCTGCTGCTGATCAACCACCCGCTGGACTGCCCGGTCTGCGACAAGGGCGGCGAGTGCCCGCTGCAGAACCAGGCGATGCAGGTCGGCGAACCCGACACCCGCTTCGAGGGCAGGAAGCGCACCTACGAGAAGCCGGTGCCGATCTCCGCCCAGGTGCTGCTGGACCGCGAGCGCTGCGTGCTGTGCGCGCGCTGCACCCGGTTCAGCAACCAGATCGCCGGCGACCCGATGATCGAGCTGCTGGAGCGCGGCGCGCTCCAGCAGGTCGGCATCGGCGAGGGCGACCCGTTCGAGTCGTACTTCTCCGGCAACACCATCCAGATCTGCCCGGTCGGCGCGCTCACCTCGGCCGCGTACCGCTTCCGCTCGCGGCCCTTCGACCTGGTGTCGTCGCCGTCGGTGTGCGAGCACTGCGCGGGCGGCTGCGCGACCCGCACCGACCACCGCCGCGGCAAGGTGATGCGGCGGATGGCGGCGGACGACCCCGAGGTCAACGAGGAATGGCTGTGCGACAAGGGCCGGTTCGGCTTCCGCTACGCGCAGCGCCCGGAGCGGCTGACGCACCCGCTGGTCCGCGACGCCGAGGGTGAACTCGTGCCCGCCTCCTGGCCCGAGGCGCTGGCCGCCGCGGCCGCCGGGCTCGGCGCGGCGCAGGGCAGGGCCGCGGTGCTGGCCGGCGGCCGGCTCACCATCGAGGACTCCTACGCGTACGCCAAGTTCGCCCGGGTGGTGCTCGGCACCAACGACGTGGACTTCAGGGCCCGCCCGCACTCCGCTGAGGAGGCCGACTTCCTGGCCGCGGCCGTCGCCGGGCGCGGAGTGGACCTGGCCGCGGGCGGCGGGCTGACCAACCGGGCGCTGGAGCAGGCCCCCGCGGTGCTGCTCGCCGGACTGGAGGCCGAGGAGGAGGCCCCCGGGGTCTTCCTGCGGCTCCGCAAGGCGCACCGCAAGTCCGGGCAGCAGACCTACGCGCTGGCCACCCACGCCACCCGCGGCCTGGACAAGGCCGGCGGCGTGCTGCTGCCGGCCGCGCCCGGCACCGAACCGGAGTGGCTGGACGCGCTCGCCGGCGGTGTCGGCCTCGACGAGGCGGGCCGCGCGGCCGCGGAGGCGCTGCGCGCGGCCGGCTCGGTGATCCTGGTCGGCGAGCGGCTGGCCGCGGTGCCCGGCGGTCTGACCGCCGCGCTGCGGCTGGCCACCGCCACCGGCGCCACCCTGGCGTGGATTCCGCGCCGCGCCGGCGAGCGCGGCGCGGTCGAGGCCGGCGCGCTCCCCGGGCTGCTGCCCGGCGGCCGCCAGGTCACCGACCCGCGGGCCCGCGACCAGGTCGCCCGGGTGTGGGGGCTGACCGCCCTGCCCACCCGCTACGGCCGCGACACCGGGCAGATCGTCGAGGCCGCGGCCGCCGGCGAGCTGTCCGCGCTGGTCGTCGGCGGCGTCGAGGTCGCGGACCTGCCCGACCCGGCGCGCGCCCGCGAGGCGCTGGACGCGGTCGGCTTCCTGGTCAGCCTGGAGCAGCGGCCGAGCGAGGTGACCGACCGGGCCGACGTGGTGCTGCCGGTGGCCGCGGTCGCCGAGAAGTCCGGCACCTTCCTCAACTGGGAGGGCCGGGCCCGGATGTTCGAGGCCGCGATCAAGCCCGACCAGGTGACCACTCGCCACCAGCTGCCGGACGCCCGGGTGCTGACGATGCTCGCCGACGCGCTCGACGTGGCGCTCGGCCTGTCCGACGTGCGCCATGCGCGCGCCGAACTCGACGCGCTGGCGGGCTGGGAGGAGCGCGCGAGCGCGCCGCTGTCCTCGTCGGTGCCGCTGCCGCGGCCCGAGCCGGGGCAGGCGGTGCTCGCCGGGCACCGGATGCTGCTCGACCAGGGCCGGCTGCAGGACGGCGACGAGGCGCTGGCCGCCACCCGGCACGCCGCGGTGGCGCGGCTGTCCGCGGTGACCGCCGCCGAGGCCGGTGTGCGGGACGGCGACCCGCTGACGGTGACCGGCCCGGCCGGCACCGTGACGCTGCCGCTGGTCGTCACGCCGATGCCGGACCGCGTGGTGTGGGTGCCGCTCAACTCCGTCGCAGGCGGGGTGGCGTCGGACACCGGCGCCCGCCCCGGCCAGGTCGTCGGCGTCGGCGCGGCTGACTCGGAGGTGCAGGCATGACCGCCCCGTTCGCGGCCACCGCCCAGCTGGCGGCCACCACGGAGAACCTGTCGTTCTTCGGCACCGACCCCTGGTGGCTGATCGTCCTCAAGGCGGTCTTCTGCTTCGCCTTCGCCATGCTGACCGTGCTGTTCTCCATCGTGTGGGAGCGCAAGGTCGTGGCGTGGATGCAGCTGCGCATCGGCCCCAACCGGCACGGCCCGTGGGGCATGCTGCAGTCGCTCGCCGACGGCGTGAAGCTGATGCTGAAGGAGGACATCAACGTCAAGCGGGCCGACAAGGTGATGTTCGTCCTGGCGCCGATCGTCGCCGCGATCCCCGCCTTCATGGCCTTCGCGGTGATCCCCTTCGGCCCGGCGGACAACGAGGTGTCGATCTTCGGCACCCGCACTGCCCTGCAGCTCACCGACATGCCGATCGGCATCCTCTACATCCTGGCCACCGCGTCCGTCGGCATCTACGGCATCGTGCTGGCCGGCTGGTCCTCCGGTTCGACCTACCCGCTGCTCGGCGGCCTGCGCGCGTCCGCGCAGATGATCTCGTACGAGATCGCGATGGGCCTGTCGTTCGCCGCGGTGTTCCTGTACTCCGGCTCGATGTCGACCTCGACGATCGTGGAGTCGCAGCACTCGCGCTGGTACGTGATCCTGCTGCCGGTGTCGTTCCTGGTGTACATCGCGACCATGGTCGGCGAGACCAACCGCGCGCCGTTCGACATGCCGGAGTCCGAGGGCGACCTCGTCGGCGGCTTCAACACCGAGTACAGCTCGATCAAGTTCGCGCTGTTCATGCTCGCCGAGTACGTGAACATGGTGACCGTCTCGGCGGTCGCCACCACGCTCTTCCTCGGCGGCTGGCGGGCGCCCTGGCCGGTCTCCACCTTCTGGGAGGGCGCGAACCACGGCTGGTGGCCGATGCTCTGGTTCGTCATCAAGGTCCAGCTGCTGCTCTTCGGCTTCATCTGGCTGCGCGGCACCCTGCCCCGGGTCCGCTACGACCAGCTGATGAAGCTCGGCTGGAAGGTCCTCATCCCGGTCTCGATGGTCTGGCTGATGCTGGTCGCCGCGGTCCGCGCGATGCGCAACGAGAACTACGACTTCACCAAGATCGTCCTCTACATCGGCGGCGGGGTGCTGGCGCTGCTGCTGCTCTCGCTGATCGTGGACCTGTTCCGGGACCGCGAGGACAAGCGCAGGACCGAGGCCGAGAGCGGGCCGCTGGCGCCCCAGGAACAGTTCGACCCGATGGCCGGCGGCTACCCCGTGCCGCCGCTGCCGGGACAGCAGGCGGAGCGCGTGCCGCGCCGCCCCAGTCGTGCGCAGCCCCAGCTCGTCGGGGCGAACGGCCCGTCCGACGCCGCCGGCGGGCACACCGAGGACGCACAGAAGACGGAGGACGGCGATGCCTGAGTTCCTTGGCCCGGTCGCAGGCTTCGGCGTGACCTTCAAGGCCATGTTCAAGAAGCGGCTGACCGAGCAGTACCCGGAGTACAAGAAGCCGACCGCGCCCCGCTTCCACGGCCGCCACCAGCTCAACCGGCACCCGGACGGGCTGGAGAAGTGCATCGGCTGCGAGCTGTGCGCCTGGGCCTGCCCGGCCGACGCCATCTATGTGGAGGGCGCGGACAACACCGAGGAGGAGCGCTACTCCCCGGGGGAGCGCTACGGCCGCGTCTACCAGATCAACTACGCCCGCTGCATCCTGTGCGGGCTGTGCATCGAGGCGTGCCCGACCCGGGCGCTGACCATGACCAACGAGTACGAACTCGCCGACTCCACCCGCGAGTCGCTGATCTTCACCAAGGAGCAGCTGCTCTCCGGCCTGGAGGAGGGCATGGTCGAGTCGCCGCACTCGATCTTCCCCGGCATGGACGAGGGCGACTACTACCGCGGCGCCGTCACCGAGGCGGCGCCCGGCACCGTACGGCAGGTGGCGGTCTCCAAGGGCGAGGAGCCCGAGGAGACGGCCGCACCCGGCCCGGCGGACGCCGCCGGCGACGAGGTGACCGCCCCCGGCGGTTCGGCTCCGGCGGGAACGGGGGCCGAGGCATGACACCGACCCTGTCGCTGGCCGCCGGCACCCTGGCGGCCACCACCCGGACCTCCACCGGCGAGGCCGTGCAGTTCTGGGTGCTGGGCACCGTCGCGGTGCTCGGCGCGCTCGGCACCGTCCTGCTGAAGAAGTCCGTGCACAGCGCGCTGTCGCTGGCCGGCACGATGATCGTGCTCGCGGTCTTCTACCTGGCCCAGGGCGCCTACTTCCTGGGCGTGGTGCAGATCGTCGTCTACACCGGCGCGATCATGATGCTGTTCCTCTTCGTGGTCATGCTGGTCGGCATCACCGCCGCCGACTCGCTGAAGGAGACCCTGAAGGGCCAGCGCTGGATGGCCGCCGTCTGCGGCCTCGGCTTCGGCGTCCTGCTGATCGCCGGCATCGGCAACGCCTCGCTCGACTCCTTCGCGGGGGCCGGTCAGGCCAACGCCGGCACCGGCGGGAACGTGCAGGGCCTGGCGAAGCTGGTCTTCACCGACTACGTGTGGGCGTTCGAGATCACCGGCGCCCTGCTGATCACCGCGGCGATCGGCGCGATGGTGCTCACGCACCGCGAGCGCACCGAGGAGCGCAGCACGCAGCGCGAGCTGTCCGAGGCCAGGGTGCGCGCGGGCCTTCAGGTCACCCCGCTGCCGGCGCCCGGCACGTACGCCCGGCACAACGCGGTGGACATCCCGGCGCTGCTCCCCGACGGGACGCCCGCCGACCTGTCGGTCAGCTCCACGCTGCGCGACCGCGGCCAGGTCCGCGACGTGTCGCGGGACGCGATGCGGCGGCTGGCGGCGCTGGACCAGGCGTCGGGCGAGTGGCTGGAGCGCAAGGGCCTCGGCCCGGTGCGCAGCGACGACCCGGCGGCCGACCCCGCGCGGACCGAGGAGGGTGCCAAGTGAATCCGGCCAACTACCTGTATCTCTCGGCGCTGCTGTTCACCATCGGCGCGTCCGGGGTGCTCATCCGGCGCAACGCGATCGTGGTCTTCATGTGCGTCGAGCTGATGCTGAACGCCTGCAACCTGGCGTTCGTCACCTTCTCGCGCCTGCACGGCAACCTCGACGGCCAGGTCATCGCCTTCTTCACGATGGTGGTGGCCGCGGCGGAGGTCGTGGTCGGGCTGGCGATCATCGTGTCGATCTTCCGTTCGCGCCACTCGGCCTCGGTCGACGACGCCAACCTGATGAAGCTGTAGAGGGGCTGCGCAGTGGAAACCCTGATCGGACTGCTGGTGGCGGCGCCGTTGCTGGGCGCGGGCATCCTGCTGACCGGCGGCAAGCGGCTCGACCGCTCCGGCCACCTGCTCGGCACGCTGCTGGCCCTGGTGTCCTTCGCGCTCGGCGTGGTGCTGTTCCTCGACATGCTGGGCAAGGACACCGACCAGCGCACCCTGACCTCGCACCTGTGGACGTGGGTGCCGGTGGAGGGCTTCCAGGCCCAGGTCGGGTTCCAGCTCGACCAGTTGTCGATGACGTTCGTACTGCTGATCACCGGGGTGGGCTCGCTCATCCACATCTACTCGATCGGCTACATGGAGCACGACGAGAACCGGCGGAAGTTCTTCGGCTTCCTCAACCTGTTCCTCGCCGCGATGCTCCTGCTGGTGCTCGCCGACAACTACTTCCTGCTCTACGCGGGCTGGGAGGGCGTCGGCCTCGCCTCGTACCTGCTGATCGGGTTCTGGCAGCACAAGCCGAGCGCGGCGACCGCGGCGAAGAAGGCGTTCCTGGTCAACCGGGTCGGCGATATCGGCCTCTCGGTGGCGATCATGCTGCTCTTCACCACCTTCGGGTCGTTCGCCTTCTCGGACGTCTTCCCCAAGGTCGGCCAGGCGTCGGGCTCGCAGCACGCGACCATCACCGGCATCGGCTTCATGCTGCTGCTCGCCGCGTGCGGCAAGTCGGCGCAGGTGCCGCTGCAGTCCTGGCTCGGTGACGCGATGGAGGGCCCGACCCCGGTCTCCGCGCTGATCCACGCGGCGACGATGGTGACCGCGGGCGTCTACCTGATCACCCGCTCCGGCGCGATCTTCAACGCGGCTCCGGACGCGCAGACCGCGGTGGTCACCGTGGGCGCGGTCACGCTCCTCTACGGTGCGATCGTCGGTTGCGCGAAGGACGACATCAAGAAGGCGCTGGCCGGCTCCACGATGTCGCAGATCGGCTACATGATCATGGCCGCCGGGCTCGGCCCGATCGGCTACGTCTTCGCGATCATGCACCTGGTCACCCACGGCTTCTTCAAGGCCGGCCTCTTCCTCGGCGCCGGCTCGGTCATGCACGGCATGAACGACGAGGTCGACATGCGGCGTTACGGGGGCCTGCGAACGTACATGCCGGTCACCTTCGTCACCTTCGGCCTCGGCTACCTGGCGATCATCGGCTTCCCGGGGCTCTCCGGCTTCTTCTCCAAGGACAAGATCATCGAGGCGGCCTTCGCCAAGGGCGGCACCGAGGGCTGGGTCCTCGGCGGCGCGGCGATGCTCGGCGCGGCGGTCACCGCCTTCTACATGACCCGCGTGATGCTGATGACCTTCTTCGGCGAGAAGCGCTGGGCCGCTGACGCGGACGGCCACGAGCCGCACCCGCACGAGTCGCCGAAGTCGATGACGGTCCCGATGGTCGTGCTGGCCTTCGGCTCGGTCTTCGCGGGCGGGCTGTTCAGCATCAACTCGTCGTTCCTGCACTGGCTGGAGCCGGTCACCGGCCACAGCGAGGGCGACTCGCCGGTCAGCGCCGGTGCGGTCACCGCGGGCACCATGGTGGTGCTGGTGGTGGGCGTCGCCCTCGCCTGGCTGATGTACGGGCGCAAGGCGGTCCCCGCGGTCGCGCCGCGCGGCAGCCTGCTCACCCGGGCCGCGCGCCGCGACCTGTACCAGGACGACATCAACCACGTCGTGCTGGTCCGCGGCGGCGAGCACCTGACCCGGTCGCTCGTCTACCTCGACCACTCCCTGGTGGACGGCGTCGTCAACGGCACCGCCGCCTCGGTCGGCGGCCTGTCCGGCCGGCTGCGCAAGCTGCAGAACGGCTACGTCAGGTCGTACGCCGTCTCGATGCTCGGCGGTACCGCGGTCGTGGTCGCCGCGACCCTTCTGATGAGGGCGGTCTGAACCCCATGGCTGATTCCTTCCCGATCCTCACGGTGACCGCCGCCGTGCCCGCGGTCGGCGCGCTCGTCACCGCGGCGGTGCCGGCCGGCCGGCGGGCCGCCGCCAAACTCACCGCGCTGGGCTTCTCGCTGGCCACGCTGGTGCTGGCGTTCGTCACCCTGGTCCGCTTCGACCCGGGCGGCGACCGCTACCAGTTCACCGAGTCGCACGCCTGGGTGAAGAGCTTCGGTCTGCGCTACGACCTCGGCGTCGACGGCATCGCGGTGGTGATGGTCGCGCTGACCGCGCTGCTCATCCCGTTCGTGATGCTCGCCGGCTGGCACGACGCGGACCCCCTCGAGGACGCCGACCCGAACCGGCGCTGGCGGCCCACGCAGGGCTTCTTCGCGCTGATCCTGATGGTCGAGGCGATGGTGGTGCTCTCCTTCGAGGCCACCGACGTCTTCCTCTTCTACATCTTCTTCGAAGCCATGCTGATCCCGATGTACTTCCTCATCGGCGGTTTCGGCGACCGCGCGCACGCGGCCGGCGAGGAGGAGGCGGCCAGGCAGCGCTCGTACGCCGCGGTGAAGTTCCTGCTCTACAACCTGGCGGGCGGCCTGATCATGCTCGCCGCGGTGATCGGGCTGTACGCGGCGACCGCCAAGCAGCTCGGCACCGGCACCTTCTCGCTCCAGGAGATCCTGAGCGCGCGGGCCTCGGGCCGGCTCCAGCTGGCGACGTCCACCGAACGCTGGCTGTTCCTCGGCTTCTTCTTCGCCTTCGCGGTGAAGGCGCCGCTGTGGCCGCTGCACACCTGGCTGCCCAACGCGATGGGCGAGTCGACGGCGCCGGTCGCGGTGCTCATCACCGCGGTCGTCGACAAGGTCGGCACCTTCGCGATGCTGCGGTTCTGCCTCCAGCTCTTCCCCGAGGCGTCCAAGTGGGCGACCCCGACCATCCTGGTGCTCGCGGTGATCAGCATCATCTACGGCGCGCTGCTGGCCGTCGGCCAGCGCGACATCAAGCGGCTGATCGCCTACGCGTCGGTGTCGCACTTCGGCTTCATCATCCTGGGCATCTTCGCGATGACCAGCCAGGGCCAGTCCGGCGCGACGCTCTACATGGTCAACCACGGCATCTCCACCGCCGCGCTGATGCTGGTGGCGGGCTTCCTGATCACCCGCCGCGGCTCGCGGCTCATCGCCGACTTCGGCGGGGTGCAGAAGGTCGCGCCGGTGCTCGCCGGCACCTTCCTGGTGGGCGGGCTCGCCACGCTGTCGCTGCCGGGGCTCGCGCCGTTCGTCAGCGAGTTCCTGGTGCTGGTCGGCACGTTCAGCCGCTACCCGGTGCTGGGCATCGTGGCGACGCTCGGCATCGTGCTGGCCGCGCTGTACGTCCTGGTGCTCTACCAGCGCACGATGACCGGCCCGGTGAAAGCCGGCGTCGAGGGCATGGCCGACCTGAGGGCGCGTGAACTCGTCGTCGTCACCCCGCTGATCGCCCTGCTCCTCTTCCTCGGCGTGTACCCGAAACCGGTGACGGACATCGTCAACCCGTCGGTCCAGCACACGCTCTCCGACGTGCACAAGACCGACCCCAAGCCCGCGCTGGAGGCGAAGAAGTGAGCGCACCCGCAGCCGTCACGGCGGCGCAGTCCGTCCACAGCCTGTGGACGACGGCGGCGCCCGCGGACAAGATCCCGGCCCCGCACATCGAGTACGCCCAGCTGTCGCCGGTCCTCATCGTCTTCGGTGCGGCGGCCCTCGGCATCCTGCTCGAAGCCTTCCTGCCGCGCCGGCAGCGCTACACCGCGCAGATCGTGCTCTCCGTGGTCGGCCTCGCCGCGGCCTTCGCGGCGGTCGTCGCGCTGGCCGAGAAGGGCTACGGCACCACCAAGGCGCACATCGCGGCGATGGGCGCGGTGGCAGTCGACGGCCCGGCGCTCTTCTTGCAGGGCACCATCCTGCTGGTCGGCATCGTCGCCGTGTTCACCTTCGCCGAGCGCCGCCTCGACCCCAAGGCGCACGGCCTGCCCGTCGACTCCTTCGCCGCGCAGGGGTCCGCGGTGCCCGGCGGCGACCAGGAGAAGGCCGCGGTCCGGGCCGGCTTCACCACCACCGAGGTCTTCCCGCTGCTGCTCTTCGCGGTCGGCGGCATGCTGGTCTTCCCGGCCGCCAACGACCTGCTGACGCTCTTCGTCGCCCTCGAGGTCTTCTCGCTGCCGCTGTACATCCTGTGCGCGCTGGCCCGCCGCAACCGCCTGATGTCCCAGGAGGCCGCGGTCAAGTACTTCCTGCTCGGCGCCTTCTCCTCGGCCTTCCTGCTGTTCGGCATCGCGCTGCTGTACGGCTACGCGGGCACCGTCTCGTACTCCGGCATCTCGTCGGTGATCGACGGCACCGCGAAGATGACACCGGCCCTCGCCGACTCCACCGGCAACGACGCGCTGCTGCTGATCGGTCTCGCGATGGTCGCGGCGGGCCTGCTGTTCAAGGTCGGCGCGGTGCCATTCCACATGTGGACGCCCGACGTCTACCAGGGCGCGCCCACCCCGGTCACCGGCTTCATGGCCGCCGCGACCAAGGTGGCGGCCTTCGGCGCGCTGCTGCGGCTGCTGTACGTGGTGCTGCCCGGGATGCGCTGGGACTGGCGGCCGGTCATGTGGGGCGTGGCCATCGCGACGATGCTCTTCGGCGCGATCGTCGCGGTCACCCAGACCGACGTCAAGCGCCTGCTGGCGTACTCCTCGGTCGCCCACGCGGGCTTCATCCTGGCCGGTGTCATCGCCACGAACAAGAACGGCGTCTCGTCCGTGCTGTTCTACCTGGCGGCCTACTCCTTCGTGACGCTCGGCGCGTTCGCGGTGGTCACCCTGGTGCGGGACGCCGGCGGCGAGGCCACCCACCTGTCGCGCTGGGCGGGCCTGGGCCGCCGCTCCCCGCTGGTGGCCGCGGTCTTCGCGGTCTTCCTGCTGGCCTTCGCGGGCATCCCGCTGACGTCCGGCTTCGCCGGGAAGTTCGCGGTCTTCAAGGCCGCCGCGCAGGGCGGCGCGATGCCGCTGGTCATCGTCGGCGTGATCTCCTCGGCGGTCGCCGCGTTCTTCTACGTCCGGGTGATCGTGCTGATGTTCTTCAGCGAGCCGAAGGCCGACGGCCCGACGGTCGCCGTGCCCTCCCCGCTCACCTCCACCGCGATCGCCATCGGCGTCGCCGTCACCGTGGTACTCGGCCTCGCGCCGCAGTACTTCCTCGACCTCGCGGACAAGGCGGGCGTCTTCGTCCGCTGACCGACGGCGGACCGCCTTCCACCCCGCCGCCCGACGCCCCCGCCAGGGGCGCCGGGCGGCGCCGTGCCGTCCGGCGCCGATGCCGGTCAGCCGATGGTGAAGGAGGTGGGGCTGACGGGGGGCAGCTCGTCGAGCTGGGCCTGGACGAACTCCCGGCTCATGAACTGCAGGTCCGGGTGCGGGGCCGGGTGGGCGGTGCTCACGGCCGCCCGGACGAGGTCGGTGCTGTCGTGGGTGTCGGCGATGTGGAAGCGGTAGTCCTGGTGGCGCGGGGCGGGCGGCAGGAGCGTCATGATCGCCGGGTCGTCGGTGTTGACGATCTTGTTCCGGCGCATCGAGGCGATCGTGGAGGCCATGTCGCCCTGGTGCACCAGCCATATGTCGACGGTGCCGCCGGCCGCGGTCACCCTGCTGCTCCAACCGGCGGGCAGCCGGCGGGTGATGCTCCGCTGGAGCTGCGCGGTGTCGGTGCCGGCGCCGCCGGAGGACTTGTGCGCGTCGCCCCCGCCGAGGACGAGCACCGTCGCGGTCGCGGCGGCCCCCACCGCCACGACGGCACCGGTCAGCGCGATGGTTCTGGATCTCCCCATGGGCGGGAGCATAGGGCCTGGCACCACGCGGGAGCCGTCGCGGTGGCCGCGAACGGCCGACCCGCCGCCCCACGGAAGGGTTCCGCTGCGGCCGGGTACGCTGCCCCGATGACCACCGACGACACGCCCTCCGGCGCCGCGCCGATCACCGACGACCGGGTGGGGCCGCCCTCCTTCGGCACCGAGCGCGAGACGCTGCGGGCATTCCTCGACTTCCACCGGCGGACGCTGGCGATGAAGTGCCAGGGGCTGACCGACGAGGAGTTGCGCCGCGCGTCCTCACCGCCGTCCACGCTGACCCTGCTCGGCCTGGTCCGCCATCTCGCCGAGGTCGAACGTACCTGGTTCCGCCGGGTGTTCGAGGACCACGACGCCCCGATGGTGTGGTCGGACAAGCCCGCGGACTTCCAGGCGGCGTACGACGCGAGCCGGTCCAGCCGCGCCGAGGCGTTCGCCGCGTGGGAGGCGGAGGTCGAGCAGTCGCGCCGCATCGAGGCGGCCGCGGACTCCCTGGACGCGGCGGGCTACCAGCCGCGCTGGGAGGAGGAGGTGTCGCTGCGCATGGTGATGGTGCACGTCCTGCTGGAGTACGGCCGGCACAACGGCCACGCGGACTTCCTGCGCGAGGGGATCGACGGCGTCGTCGGCGCGTGAGGCCCGCCCCGTCCGCGGAAGCGTGACGCGCGCCGCGCCGCCCCCGGCCCGGGGGCGGCGCGGACGCACAAGTGCGGTGCGGGGAGTTCTAGTTGGGCACCGCGAGGAGCAGCGCGAAACGGCCGGCCGCGTCGGTCCACCACTGCCGTACTGTGAATCCGCCCTCCTTCAGCTCCGCGGTCAGCGTCTCGCGGCGGAACTTGCAGGACAGCTCGGTGCGCAGGTCCTCGCCCTCGGCGAAGTCGACCGACAGGTCGAGGCCGGGGATCTTCGCGACCTGCGCGCGCCGCGAGCGCAGCCGCATCTCGATCCGCTCGTGCTCGGCGTCCCAGACCGCGACGTGGTCGAACCCGGCGGGGTCGAAGTCCGCGCCCAGCTCGCGGTTGAGCACGTGCAGCACGTTCTTGTCGAACTCCGCGGTGACGCCCGCCGCGTCGTCGTACGCCCGGACCAGCACCTCCGGCTCCTTGACCAGGTCCGCGCCGAGCAGCAGGACGTCGTCGCTGGTCAGCGAGAGCGCCAGGGTGCGGTAGAAGGCGGCGCGCTGCTCCTCGTCGAAGTTGCCGATGGTGCTGCCGAGGAAGGCCAGCAGCCGCGGGCCCGGCTCGTCGGACAGCGCGAGGCCGCCCTCGAAGTCGGCGACCGTGGCGGCCACCCGCAGACCCGGGTAGTCGCGGCAGATCGCCCGGCCGGCCTCCTCCAGCGCCGTCGCGCTGACGTCCAGCGGCGCGTACCGGCGCAGGGTGCCGCCGGCGGTCAGCGCGTCCAGCAGCAGCCGGGTCTTGCGCGAGGAGCCGGAGCCCAGCTCGATCAGCGTCGCGGCGCGGGTGAGGGTGGCGATCTCCACCGCCCGCCGGTCGAGGATCTCCTGCTCGGCCCGGGTCGGGTAGTACTCGGGGAGCCGGGTGATCTCCTCGAACAGGTCGCTGCCCCGCTCGTCGTAGAACCACTTCGGCGGCAGCGTGCGCGGCGTGCCGCCCAGGCCGCGCCGGACGTCGGCGTGCAGCGTGGCGGTGAAGTAGTCCGCGGGCAGCCTGTCGTCGAGGGTGAAGCGGTCGTCGGGGGCGAGGTGGTCCTCGGCGCCGGCGCGGCTCGCGGCCCGGTCGTCGGTGGCGCGGCTGTCGTCCATGAGGGAGATGTCCTTGCCGTCGGGCCGCGAGGAGCGCGGCGGGTTGGTCCCGCGCAGCGGGATGATCCGTACGCCGGCCGTGGTCGCGAGCAGCAGCGAGCGGTCGGGGACCTCGCACCAGTCCCCGGGCGCGTCGTCGGGCTCGGACGCCACCACCACGGACCTGTCGTCCGTGTCCAGGCCGTCCCGGCGGCCCGTGAGGCGGTACCACAGCGTGTCCCCCCAGGCGGTGGCCGCGATGGCGCGGCCGTCGGTGAGCAGGAAGTTCAGCCGCGCGGTGGGCCGGACCGCGGCCACCTCGCGGGCCACCGCGGCCAGCGCGCCGCCCGGCGACTCGCCCTGCCGCAGCCGCCGCGCGGTCATCGCCCACAGCAGCGCGGAGTCGCTGCGGGCGTCCAGGGCGAGCAGCTCGGCGGAGCCGAGACCGGTCGGCAGCCGGGTCCAGTCGGCGACCGCGCCGTTGTGGCTGAACAGCCACCGCCCGTCGCGGAAGGGCGCCGCCGCCGACTCGTCCTGCGTGGTGCCCGCGGTGGCCGAGCGGACCGCCGCGAGGACGGCGCCGCTGCGGACCGTACGGGTCAGCTCGGCGGCGTTGGCGTCCGCCCAGACCGGGATCGCCCTGCGGTACCTGGCGGGCAGCGGGAAGCCCTCGTCGCCCTCCTGCGGGGGGTCGACGGGGTACCAGCCGAACCCGAAGCCGTCCGCGTTGACGGTGCCGTGGCGCTGCCTGCGCGGCTGCCAGGACTGCTCGTACAGGCCCCGCGGCGGTTCGGTCAGCAGCCGGGCCAGCGGCGCCGGCGGGCCGAGGTAGGCGAGGTGGCGGCACATCAGGCGCCCTCCCCGCCCGGCCGGCGGGTGTGCTCCGCCGCGGCCCCTTCGCCGGGGCCCGCGTCGCGCGCGGTGCGGAAGCCGGCGAAGATCTGCCGGCGGATCGGGTAGTCCCAGTTGCGGAAGGTGGCGCGGGAGGCGACCTCGTCGACGCCGAACGCGCCACCGCGCAGCACCTTGTACTCGGGCCCGAAGAAGACCTCCGAGTACTCCTTGTACGGGAACGCCTCGAAGCCCGGGTAGGGCGCGAAGTCCGAGGCTGTCCACTCCCACACGTCGCCGATCAGCTGGCGTGCGCCGCTGGGCGCGGCGCCTGCCGGGTAGCTGCCGGCGGGGGCCGGCCGCAGGTGCCGCTGGCCGAGGTTGGCGTGCTCGGGCCCCGGGTCGGCGTCGCCCCACGGATAGCGGCGGGAGCGGCCGCCGGCCGGGTCGTGCCGGGCGGCCTTCTCCCACTCGGACTCGGTCGGCAGCCGCCGGCCGGCCCAGCGGGCGTACGCGTCCGCCTCGTACCAGCACACGTGCAGCACCGGCTCGTCGGCCGGCACCGGCTCGACGTGGCCGAACCTGCGGCGCACCCAGGTCTCGCCGTCACGCGACCAGAACTGAGGGGCCTCCAGGCCCTCCTCCTGGACGTGCCGCCATCCCTCGGGCGTCCACCAGGCCGGGTCCCGGTAGCCGCCGGCCGCGATGAACTCCAGGTAGGCGCCGTTGGTGACCGGCGTGGTGTCCAGCCAGAAGGCGGGGACGTCCACGGTGTGCGCGGGCAGCTCGTTGTCCAGCGCCCACGCCTCGGTGCTGGTGCCCATGGTGAAGGGACCGCCGGGCACCAGGACCTCGGGCGGCAGCGCGGCGGCGTCGGCGGGCGCCTGCGGCGGTTCCGGCGCGTCGAGCACCGGCGGGCCCTGCCGCAGCTGGTGGGTGGCGAGCATCGTCTCGTCGTGCTGCTGCTCGTGCTGGGCGAGCATGCCGAAGACGAAGCCGTCGGCCAGCAGGCGTTCCTGCTGGTCAGGCGAGGTGTCGGCGGCGGCCAGCACCTCAAGGGTCTGGCTGCGGACCTCCGCCACGTAGGCGCGCGCCTCGGCCGGGCCGAGCAGCGGCAGGGCGGGGCGGTCGGCGCGCGGCGTCCTGAAGGCGTCGTAGAGGTGGTCGAGGTCGGGGCGCAGCCCGGGGCGGCCGCCGGCCTCCCGGACCAGCCACAGCTCCTCCTGGTTGGCGATGTGCGCCAGGTCCCAGACCAGCGGGGACATCAGCGGCGAGTGCTGGGCGACGAGGTCGTCCTCGGTGACCGCGCCGGTCAGCGCCATGGTCCTGCGGCGGGCGCGTTCCAGGGCGGCACGGGCCGTGGCGACCGGGTCGCGGGGCGCCCCGGCCGCCGGGTCGGGCGTGGCCTGCGGGTCGGAAGGGGCTGCACGGTCGGACGGTGCGGGGGTTCGGGCAGTGTCGCTGCCCGTCGTGGAGGGGTTGGTCACGGCATGCCTTCCAGGGGGTCAGGCGCGGCTGAGCGCGTCCAACTGGTCATGGGCGGGACATCGGCCTCGTTCGGGATAGCGCTCGGCGAAGTCGGACAGCGCCCGGCGCAGCCGCGGGGGCGCGTCGGAGCGCGCCAGAGCGCTCTCCGCGGCGGCGAAGCAGGCGCGCGCCGCCTTCGCCAGGTCCGGGTCGGCCAGGCCGATCCGGCTGGCGCGGCGCCACACCTCGTCGGCCGGGATCGGCGCACCGTCCGCGCACAGCGGTTCGGTGGCCGCGCGGGCCGCGTCCGCGGCGACCGGATCGTCCAGCAGGGTCGCCGCCAGCACGGTCGGCACGATCCAGTCGTCGCCGTCCTGGGCGTCGATCATCCGCAGCTCCAGCCAGCCGCGGGGGCGGACCGGCGGGAACAGCGTGCTGAGGTGGTAGTCGAGATCGGCGGTGGTCGGCCGGCGCAGCCCGGGAGCGGCGCCGCGCAGCCAGCCGCGGAAGGTCAGACCCGGCGGCGCCGACCAGTCGGAGCCGCCGCCGTCCGCGCCGCCGGAGTCGGAGTGCTCCTCGTCGGGCACCCGTACGCACAGCACGCGGGCGTCCAGCGCGTACCGCGCCCAGGCGGTACGGGGGTCGGGATGGTGCCGGGGATGCCGGGTCCGGCCGGGGTCCATCCGGTTCCAGGTGGCCTGCCGGGTGGACAGCCACCCGGTGGCGCGGCCGCCGCTGTAGGGGGAGTTGGCGAAGGCGGCGACGAGCACCGGGCCGATCCGGTGGGAGAGCGCCCATCGGCTGCGGTAGCCCGTGATGCCGTCGTGGTCCTCACCGCTGTCCAGGTTGATCTGGAGCGAGGCGGTACGCCGCATCATGGTGCGGCCCCAGGGCCCCTCGCGGTCGAAGAAGTGCTCCATGGCCCGGTAGCGGGGATGGTCGAGCACGCGGGGCGGGTTCCTGAGCGGGTCGAGGCCCTTGCCGACGAGGACCAGTCCTGCCTGGTCGGCGGCCTGCCGCAGTACGGCCAGATCCATGGCCATCGCCTCGACGCACGCGCCGAGGGTGGGGGCGGGCGGGGAGCTGAGCTCCACCTGTCCGCCTGGTTCACGGGTGAGTCTGCTGCCCCGGGGAAGCGCGCCCGGAGCCTCGACCGGCGCGAGTGCCGCGTCCAGCCTGTCGACGGGTATCACCGCGCGGGGGTCGGAGCGGTCCTGAACCAGCCACTCCAGCTCCACGCCGGTCCGCTCGGGCGGACCCGTCTTGAAGCAGACACCGTGCACATGGGCTTCGGCGTCGTCCTCCTTGAGGTCCGCCAGGTCGTCAAGGTCGGCTGCCATCGATCCACCTCCTCTCTCTTGGGTCGGGTACAGGGTCTTCTGCTCCCGAAGCGAGGACATGTCACATGTTGCTGCCGTGAGTGTAATTCGCCTCGCCGCGGAAGGGTCTTGGTTCCTGATGAAGGAGCCTTCGGTCAAGCATTCGAAATCAGCCCTTCATTCCCCGTCGCCCCGGTGTCATCCTTTCGAGTGAGACAAACCTGCGCAATTCCCGTAATCGGGATTATACGTGCAGTGATCGTGTCCGGCTCGGCGCGCTACCCCTGAGGGGGGCCATGCCCCGGCGGTGATCCACAGCGGACCGGCTACGCTGCCGGTAGGGGCAGTACCCGCTGCGCCGGAGAGCACGGACCGAGCACGGATCCCGCCAGAAGCCAGATCAGCGACAGGAGTACCCCTCGTGACCGTCGTCGGGCCCTTCGGGTTGAGCGTGTGGGACGAGGCCCTCGAGGCCGACATCCAGGCCGGACTCGCGGCCGTGGAGGAGGGCCTGCTCGAGGCCACCAAGAGCGACGCGCCCTTCATCACCGACGCGGCCCGCCACCTGCTCCAGGCGGGTGGCAAGCGGTTCCGGCCGATGCTCGTGATGCTGGGGGCGCAGTTCGGCGATCCGCACGCCCCCGGGGTGGTGCCCGCCGCCGTCGTCATCGAGCTGACCCATCTGGCCACGCTGTACCACGACGACGTGATGGACGAGGCCGAGGTGCGCCGCGGGGTGCCCAGCGCCAACACCCGCTGGGGCAACTCGGTGGCCGTGCTGACCGGCGACTTCCTCTTCTCCCGCGCCTCCCACCTGCTGGCCGACCTGGGCCCAGAGGCGGTGCGGGTGCAGGCCGAGGCGTTCGAGCGGCTGGTCACCGGCCAGATCATGGAGACGGTCGGCCCGCCGGAGGGTCGCGACCCGCTCGACCACTACCTGGAGGTCATCTCCGGGAAGACCAGCGCCCTGTTCGCGGTCTCCGGCCGGTTCGGCGCGATGATGTCCGGCGCGGACGACTCGGTGATCAGCGTGCTCACCCAGTACGGGGAGCGGATCGGGATGGCCTTCCAGCTGGCCGACGACGTCCTGGACATCGCCAGCGACAGCCACGAGTCCGGCAAGACCCCCGGCACCGACCTGCGCGAGGGCATCCCGACGCTGCCGGTGCTGCACCTGCGCAAGTGGCGCGCCCAGGGCAGGGGATCGGACTCCCCGGCCGACCGCAGGCTCAACGAACTGCTCGACGGCGACCTGACCGACGACGCCCTGCACGCCGAGGCGCTGGAGCTGCTGCGCGCCCACCCGGCCCTGGAGCAGGCCAGGCGCGACACCGTGCGCTACGCCGACGAGGCCCGCAGTGCGCTGGCCCCGCTGCCCGACTGCCCGGCGAAGTTCGCGCTGGCCGGGATGTGCGAAGCGGTCGTCCACCGGGCGGGCTGAGCCGCAGGGGGCTGTCCCGGGGCGGGCCGACCCCGCGGCGGGCCGAGCCGGGCCGCGTGCGCTCGGCGGTGTGACCCGGCCACCCGGGGGCAGACCCCTAGGGGAAGTGCGTCCAGGCGTGTACGGGACCGCCGTTCGTCATCCCGCGGGCGTACATTCGGTTGCATCCGTCGGCTGATGTGCGGGACCGGCCGGTTTGGTGTGATGGAGACACCACTTCACGGCGGACCGGGCGACAATGGGCCCGGGGAGTGGACGAGTGCGCAGCAGACCGACCGCCGCGACGACGGAGGTAGAAACGCAATGGCACGCATCCAACCGGCACCGTATCCCGGTCCTGACGACGGCGGCGACGACGGCGGGGGCGCCCGGGGACGGCGCCGCAAGGCGGCGCGGTACGCGGTTCCGGTCGCCGTGGCGGGCGTGGCGGCGGCGACCATCAGCCTGGTCCCGGCGCTCGCCGACAGCGGAGACCCGTCGCTGCCCACCCTCACCGCCCAGCAACTGCTGACGAAGATGGCGGGATCCGACACCCAGACCGTCGACGGCACCGTGAAGGTGACCACCGACCTCGGCCTGCCCGCGGGGTTCTCCGGCGGCGCCGGCAGCCTCTTCGGCGGCTCCGGGCCCTCCGGCGGCGGCCCCGGAGCGGGGCAGGGTTCGGCCGCGGCGCCGCAGAGCCACCTCACCGCGCTGCTCGACGGCACCCACACCCTGCACGTGAGCGCGGACGGCCAGGACCGGCAGAAGATCTCGCTGCTCGAACCGGCCGCCGAGTACAGCGTCATCCACAACGGCGCCCAGCTGTGGGCGTATGACAGCGCGTCCGACCAGGCCTACCACCAGACGCTCCCGCAGGACGCGCAGGCCCGCGCGCAGGACCGGCAGCGCTCCGCGGACTTCCCCGCGACGCCGCAGGCGGCCGCGCAGGCGATCCTCAAGGCGGCCGACGGCACCGCCTCGATCACCGTGGCCGGCACCGCCCGCGTCGCCGGCCACAGCGCCTACCAGCTGCTGATCACCCCTCAGCACGCCGACACCACCACGATCGGCGCGATCCGGATAGCGGTCGACGCGAAGACCGGCGTGCCGCTCAAGGTCACGCTGACCCCCAGGAGCGGCGGCAAGGCGGTCTTCGACGTCGGTTTCACCAAGGTCGGCTTCGGCAGGCCCGCCGCGAGCACCTTCGCCTTCACCCCGCCCAAGGGCGTGAAGGTCACCGAGGGCGGCTCGTCGTCCGCCGACCACCGGGAGCGCCCGCAGACGCCCCACGGCGCCGAGGCCGGGCCGACGGTGCTCGGCAAGGGCTGGGACTCCATCGCCGTCATCACCTCTCCCGGCGGCGCGCTCGACAAGACCGGCACGTCGGGGGCGGACGGCGCTGAGGGGCTCTTCGGCGGCGGCGCGCACGGCAAGCGCGGCGGCCACGGCGGCGACTCCCCGCTGAACGCCTTCGGCAAGCAGGTCACCGGCAGTTTCGGCACCGGCACCCTCTTCCACACCCGGCTGGTCAACGCACTGCTGACCGACAAGGGCACGCTCTACGTCGGCGCGGTCACCGAGTCCGCGCTGACCGACGCGGCGGGGGCCGCGGCGAAGTAGCGGACGGCCCACGGCAGGACTCCGGCCCGCCGCCCCGCCGAGACGGGGCGCGGGCCGGGCGGAGCGATCGAGGAGAGCGAGAGCAGCGGTGGACGGCGTGGCCGAAGGCGAGCCCGACGGCGGGGGCGGCCCCGACCCGGGCGACGTGGTGATCGAGACGCGCGGTCTCGCCAAGCAGTACCGCGGCACGCTCGCGGTGGACGGCCTGGACCTGCGGGTGCCGCGCGGCAGCGTCTTCGGCTTCCTCGGTCCCAACGGCTCGGGCAAGACCACCACCATCCGCATGCTGATGGGCCTGATCGCACCCACCGCGGGCAGCGCCCGGGTGCTGGGCAGCCCGATGCCCCAGGCGGTGCGCTCGGTGCTGCCCCGGGTCGGCGCCCTCATCGAGGGCCCGGCGCTCTACGGCTTCCTGTCCGGCCGCGACAACCTGCTGCGCTACGACGCGGCCGACCCGACCGCGGACCCCCGCACCCGGGTCGCCCGGGTCGGCGCGGCGCTGGACCGGGTGGGGTTGTCGGCCGCGGCCGGGAAGCGGGCCAAGGCGTACTCGCTGGGCATGAAGCAGCGCCTGGGCCTGGCCGCGGCGCTGCTGCAGCCCCGGGAGCTGCTGGTGCTGGACGAGCCGACCAACGGCCTGGACCCGCAGGGGATGCGGGAGATCCGCGGCCTGGTCAGGGGGCTCGCCGCGGACGGCACCACGGTCTTCCTCTCCTCGCACCTGCTCGACGAGATCGAGCAGGTGTGCACCCACGCGGCGGTGATGGCCCGCGGCCGGCTGATCACCCAGGGGCCGGTCGCGGACCTGTCCGCGGGCGCCCTCGGGCGGCTCGCGGTGACCACCCCGGACGTGGGCGACGCCGCCCGGATCCTCGCGGAGCACGGCGTGCGGGACCTGACCACCGCCGGCGGCCGGGTCACCGGCGAACTGCCGGCCGAGCCGCCGGACCTGGCGGAGCTGAACGCGGCCCTGGTCACCGCCGGTGTGCGGGTCCGCGGCTTCGGCCTCGAACGCGCCTCGCTGGAGGACACGTTCGTGGCCCTGACGGGGGAGGGCTTCGATGTCGCGGGCTGAACGACTGGCGGCCGGACCGCCCGAGCGCACCGGCGCCCCGGCGGCCGGCGCGGCCGCGGTCACCGCGGCCGCCGCGGTGGCGGGCCCGGAAGGGCGTCCGGCGCCGGGCGTCCCGCGGGCGCCGCGCCTGGTGTGGTCGCTCGGCCTGCTGCGGTCCGAGCTGGTCACCGTCTTCCGCCGCGGGCGCACCCTCGCCCTGTTCGCGGTGCTGGCGGGCGTCCCGCTGCTGGTCGGCATCGCGGTCAGGATCGAGACGCACGGCGGCGGCTCGGCGGGCGGCGGCCGCGGCGACGGCCCCGCCTTCATCGAACAGGTCAGCAACAACGGCCTGTTCCTGACCTTCGCCTCGCTCGCCGCGACGCTGCCGTTCTTCCTGCCGATGGCCGTCGGCGTGGTGGCGGGCGACGCGGTGGCCGGCGAGGCGGGCGGCGGCACCCTGCGCTATCTGCTGGTCGCCCCGGCCGGCCGCACCCGGCTGCTGGCCGTCAAGTACCTGTCGGTGCTGGCCTTCTGCGTCGCGGCCACCGTCGTGGTCGCGGTGTCCGCGCTGGTGGTGGGGTTCGCGCTGTTCCCGGTCGGGGACGTGACCACGCTCTCCGGCACGACGCTGTCGCTCTCGGACGGGATGCTGCGGGCGCTGCTGATCGCGCTGCTGGTGGCGGCCTCGCTGGTCGGGATGGGAGCGCTCGGCCTGTTCGTGTCCACCCTGACCGACAGCGGGATCGGCGCGATGGCCACCACCGTCGGGCTGCTGATCACCGTGCAGATCGTGGACACCATCCCGCAGCTGCACGCCGTCCAGCCGTATCTCTTCCCGCACTACTGGCTGAGCTTCGCCGATGTGCTGCGCGACCCTATGCAGTGGGACGGCGTCGTGCGGAACCTGGGCCTGCAGGCGCTGTACGCCGCGGTGTTCGGCTCGGCCGCATGGGCCCGCTTCAGTACCCGGGACGTCACCGCGTAGCCCGCCCCGGCCCCGGCCTCCGCACCCGGTCGACGGTCAGCGGTCGGTGGCCGCTCGGTCAGTGGTCGAAGAAGGTCTTCGCCCGGCGCAGCGCCTCCTCGTCCCGCAGGACGTCTCCTGGCCGGTTGCCGTAGCCGAGCAGGACGCCGCCGAACCGCATGCCCATGTAGTCCGCGGTCCTGTTCAGCGTGCCGATCAGCGGGTCGGCGGCGGAGAGGTCCTCGTCGGCGAGCGCGGACACGCCCCACAGGGTGCGGCCGGCCATCCTGGCCCGGAAGTCCACCCCCGGCGCCCGCAGCCAGCCCGACCAGTGGTCCAGGTACTGCTTGACGGAGGTGCTCACCGCGTACCAGTACAGCGGTGAGGCGATGACCAGGTCGGTCGCCGTCAGGGTGGCGTCGAGCAGCGTGGCGCCGTGGCCCTCGGGGAGGGTCCAGCGGGTCCGGTCGTCGTGCCGGTGGTCGGTGAAGGAGGGCAGCGGCAGCTCGCTCAGGTGCAGCCAGCGCTGCGGCACGCCCTGGGGCAGCTGCTCGGCGGCGCGGCGCGCCAGCAGTTCGGTGTTGCCGTCCCTGCGGGTGCTGCCCAGCAGGAACAGGAAGCTGCGGGAGGCGTCCACTCGCGGGGTTTCATGCATGCGCATATGTTGCGCGCGAGCCGAACGCCGGTCAAGCCCGGGCCTACGGTCAGGCGGAGGCGTCGGCGGGCGGGCCGCCGGCCGCTCCCGGCAGCGCCGCGGCCTGCGGGGGCCGCGGCCGGCCCGCCGACGCGCGGGCCAGGGCGGCCCGGCCGCGGCGCGCGGCCCGCAGCGCGTCCCAGGTCAGCAGCACCAGGGCGGTCCACACCAGCAGGAACCCGGCCCACCGTTCGGCGGGCATCCGCTCGTGGAAGTGCAGCACCCCGATGAGGAACTGGAAGACCGGCGCCAGGTACTGCATCAGGCCGATCGTGGACAGCGGCAGCCGGTTCGCCGACATGCCGAAGCAGACCAGCGGCACCGCCGTGACCAGGCCGCTCAGCGCCAGCAGCGAGGCGTGCCCGGGGCCGTGGCCGGTGAAGGTCGCGTGGCCGCGGGCGCCGAGGACCAGCAGGAAGACCAGTGCGGGCACGAACTGCACGGAGGTCTCCGCCGCCAGCGACTCGAGGCCGCCCATCGCGATCTTCTTCTTCACCAGGCCGTAGACGCCGAAGGAGAACGCCAGGGTCAGCGCGATCCACGGCAGCCGTCCGTAGCCGACGGTCAGCACGACCACCGCGGCCGCGCCGACGCCGACCGCCGCCCACTGGGCCGGCCGCAGCCGTTCGTGCAGCACCAGCACGCCGAGCCCGATGGTGACCAGCGGGTTGATGAAGTAGCCGAGCGCGGTCTCCACCACGTGGCCGGAGTTGACGCCCCAGATGTACATGCCCCAGTTGACCGAGACCAGGGTGGCGGCGAGCGCCACCAGGGCGAGGCGCCGGGGCTGCCTGCGCAGTTCGCCCAGCCAGGCCCAGCGGCGCAGGACCAGCAGCAGGAGGGTGACCACGGCGAGCGACCACACCATCCGGTGGGCCAGGATCTCCAGCGCGCCCGCGGGCTCCAGCAGCGGCCAGTAGAGCGGGAACAGGCCCCACAGGCCGTAGGCCGCGAACCCGTAGGCCAGTCCCCTGCGCTGATCGCCCATCCTGATCGTCCTCCCCGCCCGTGCCGGGCGGCCGGTGGTGCGCGGCCGCCGGTCCGACGGTAGCGGGGACGCGGCCGGCCTGCCATGCCCGTATCAAAGGACGGTCATGACAGGCCGGAGGCGGTGCGTGCGGGAGGCCGCTGCCGCCCGGGGCTCGGGCCCGGTGGCTCAGCCCTGCGGGGCCTCGTCCAGCGCCGCCTGGACGGAGGCGCGCAGCGGGGTGGTCGGGCGGCCGATCAGGCGGGACAGGTCGCCGCTGGTGCGGGCCAGCAGGCCGCGGCCGATGGCGTGGTCGACGTCCACCAGGACCGCGGCGAACGCCTCGGGGAGCCCGGCGCCGACCAGGATGGCCTGGCGCTCCTCGCCCGGCACGTCGCGGTAGACGACCTCCTGGCCGGTCAGCTCGCTGATCACCGCGGCGTACTCCGGGAAGCTCCACGCGGTGTCGCCGCTCAGGTCGTACGCCGTGTTCTCGTGGCCCTCGCCGGCCAGCACGGCCGCGGCGGCCGCCGCGTAGTCGGCCCGCGCGGCCGAGGCGACCCGGCCCTCGCCGGCGTTGCCGATCACCGCGCCGTGCGCGAGCACGGGGGCGAGGTTGGCGGTGTAGACCTCGGTGTACCAGCCGTTGCGCAGGAAGACGTACGGCAGTCCGGAGGCGCGGATGTGCTCCTCGGTGGCCTTGTGCTCGTCCGCGAGCGCGAAGTCGGCGTCCGGGCCGCCCAGCACGCCCGTGTACACCAGCAGCGCGACGCCCGCCGCGGCGGCCGCGTCCACCACCGCCGTGTGCTGCGGGATCCTGCGGCCGACCTCGTTCGCGGAGATCAGCAGCACCCGGTCGCCCGCGCGGAAGACGTCCTTGAGCGTCTCCGGGTGGTCGTAGTCGGCGACCCGCAGCTCGACCCCCTGCGCGGCGAGGTCGGCGGCCTTGGCCTCGTCGCGGACGACCGCGGCGACCTCCCCCGCAGCGACACCGCGCTCCAGCAGATCCGCGACGACCAGGCGGCCGAGCTGGCCGGTGGCTCCGGTGACGACGATGCTCATGTGTGCTTCCGTTCTGTGGCGTTTCAGAGCTTCTTCCGCGTTCTGACGCCACCGTAACGTGAGCACTAACTTCTCGAAAGTACCCACCTTGAAGTAGGGTACATACGTGAAGGTAAGTGAGTACGCCGTCGGGTGCCCCGAGCGGGCCGTCCTGGAGCACGTCACCAGCACCTGGGGGGTGCTCGTGCTGATCGAGCTGTCCACCGGGACGCTGCGCTTCAGCGAGCTGCGCCGGCAGATCGGCGGGGTCAGCGAGAAGATGCTCACGCAGACGCTGCGCGTGCTGGAGCGGGACGGATTCGTGGCGCGTCTCGCGCATCCGGTGATCCCGCCGCGCGTCGACTACTCCCTCACCCCGCTCGGCGCGGACGCCGCCGTGCACGTCCGCGCCCTGGCCGACTGGACCACCGCCCACGTCTCCGAGGTCACCCGCGCCCAGTCCGCCTACGACGCCGCCTACGACGCCGCCGCCGTCTGACGCCGCCGTCTGACGCCGCCGTCTGACGGGCCGCCCCGACGGCGGCCCGCCGCGAGGGAGCGCGGGCCCACCGCGGGGTGCGGCAGGCGGGAGGCGGGCGCTAGCCGGCGACCGTCCAGGTGTCGCTGCCCGCGAGCAGCCGCCCCAGGTCTCCCGCGCCCTGCCGGGTGACCGCCGTGTCGAGTTGCTCCGCCATGTCCACGTCGTAGACCGGCCGCACGATGTCGCGGAGCACGCCGATCGGCGTGTGGTGGAGGGTGTCCGGGTCGGCGAGCCGGGACAGCGCGAACGCCGTGGTCGGGGAGGCGGCGTGCGCGTCGTGGACGAGCACCGCGTCCGTCCCCTCGGCGGTGACGTCGATGACCCGCAGGTCCCCGCTGGCCTGGTCGCGGACGACGCCCTTGACGCCGAGCCCGTCCGCGGCGGGTGCGCCGAACCGGATCGGCTGCCCGTGCTCCAGGTGGATCAGCGCCTCCTGGGCGCGCTCCTTGTCCTTGAGCGCGTCGAAGGCGCCGTCGTTGAAGATGTTGCAGTTCTGGTAGATCTCCACCAGCGCGGTCCCCGGGTGCGCGGCGGCCGCGCGCAGCACCGACTGGAGGTGCTTGCGGTCGGAGTCGATGGTGCGGGCGACGAAGGACGCCTCCGCGCCGATCGCCAGCGAGACCGGGTTGAACGGCGCGTCCAGCGAACCCATCGGCGTGGACTTGGTGATCTTGCCGATCTCCGAGGTGGGGCTGTACTGGCCCTTGGTCAGCCCGTAGATCCGGTTGTTGAAGAGCAGGATCTTCAGGTTGACGTTGCGCCGCAGCGCGTGGATCAGGTGGTTGCCGCCGATGGACAGGGCGTCCCCGTCCCCGGTGACGACCCACACGCTCAGGTCGCGGCGGCTGGCCGCCAGGCCGGTCGCGATGGCCGGGGCGCGGCCGTGGATGGAGTGCATGCCGTACGTGTTCATGTAGTACGGGAAGCGCGAGGAGCAGCCGATGCCGGAGACGAAGACGACGTTCTCGCGGGCCAGGCCCAGCTCCGGCATGAAGGACTGCACCGCGGCCAGCACCGCGTAGTCCCCGCAGCCGGGGCACCAGCGGACCTCCTGGTCGGACTTGAAGTCCTTCATGCTCTGCGGCGCGGGCGCCTTCGGCACCAGGGACAGCGCGGCGGCGGACGACAGGATCTCGACGGCCTCAGACATCGGTGTTCTCCTTCGCGATGGCCTGGGCCAGCTGTTCGGCCTTGAAGGGCAGTCCGGTGACCTGGTTGTAGGACTGGACGTCGACCAGGTACTTCGCGCGCAGCAGGTGGGCGAGCTGCCCGAGGTTCATCTCCGGCACGATCACCCGTTCGTAGGAGCGCAGCACCTCGCCGAGGTTGGCCGGGAAGGGGTTGAGGTGGCGCAGGTGGGCCTGCGCGACCGCGGCGCCCTCGCGGCGCACCCGGCGGACCGCGGCGGTGATCGGACCGTAGGTGGAGCCCCAGCCCAGCACCAGGGTGCGGGCCGCCCCGTCCGGGTCGTCGACCTCGATGTCCGGGACGGCGATGCCGTCGATCTTGGCCTGGCGGACCCGGACCATGTGGTCGTGGTTGGCCGGGTCGTAGGAGATGTTGCCGGTGCCGTCCTGCTTCTCGATGCCGCCGATGCGGTGTTCGAGGCCGGCGGTGCCGGGCACCGCCCAGGGGCGGGCCAGCGTCTGCGGGTCGCGTAGGTACGGCCAGAAGCTCTCCGTGCCGTCGGCCGCCGTGTGGTTCGGGCCCGCCGCGAACTCCACCGGGATCTCGGGCAGTTCGTGGAGTTCGGGGACGCGCCACGGCTCGGAGCCGTTGGCCAGGTAGCCGTCGGAGAGCAGCATCACCGGGGTGCGGTAGGTGACCGCGATGCGGGCCGCCTCCAGCGCGGCGGCGAAGCAGTCCCCGGGCGTGGCGGGGGCGACGATCGGCACCGGCGCCTCGCCGTTGCGCCCGTACATCGCCTGCAGCAGGTCGGCCTGCTCGGTCTTGGTGGGCAGCCCGGTGGAGGGGCCGCCGCGCTGGATGTCCACCACCAGCAGCGGCAGCTCCAGCGACACGGCGAGGCCGATCGTCTCGGACTTCAGGGCCACGCCGGGACCCGAGGTGGTGGTGACGGCCAGCGACCCGCCGAAGGACGCGCCGAGCGCGGCGCCGATCGCCGCGATCTCGTCCTCGGCCTGGAAGGTGCGCACCCCGAAGTTCTTGTGCCGCGACAGCTCGTGCAGGATGTCGGAGGCCGGGGTGATCGGGTAGGAGCCCAGGAACAGCGGCAGCCCGCTGCGCTGCGCGGCGGTGACCAGGCCGTACGCCAGCGCCAGGTTCCCCGAGATGTTGCGGTAGGTGCCGGCCGGGAACGCCGAGGCGGCCGGCGCGACCTGGTAGGAGACCGCGAAGTCCTCGGTGGTCTCGCCGAAGTTCCAGCCGGCCCGGTAGGCGGCGATGTTCGCCTCGGCGATGTCCGGCTTCTTCGCGAACTTCGAGCGCAGGAACGTCTCGGTTCCCTCGGTCGGCCGGTGGTACATCCACGACAGCAGGCCGAGCGCGAACATGTTCTTCGCCCGTTCGGCGTCCTTGCGGGCCAGCCCGGACTCCTTGAGCGCCTCCAGCGTCAGCGTGGTCAGCGGCACCGGGTGCACCGCGTACGCCTCCAGCGACCCGTCGTCGAGCGGGTTCGCGGCGTAGCCGACCTTCTGCATGGCGCGCTTGGTGAACTCGTCGGTGTTGACGATGATCTCCGCGCCCCGCGGCAGGTCCGCCAGGTTCGCCTTGAGCGCCGCCGGGTTCATCGCCACCAGCACGTCGGGGGCGTCGCCGGGGGTGAGGATGTCGTGGTCGGCGAAGTGCAGCTGGAAGGAGGACACGCCGGGCAGGGTGCCTGCGGGCGCGCGGATCTCGGCGGGGAAGTTCGGCAGCGTCGACAGGTCGTTGCCGAACGACGCGGTCTCCGAGGTGAAGCGGTCCCCGGTGAGCTGCATCCCGTCGCCCGAGTCACCGGCGAAGCGGATCACCACGCGGTCCAGCCGCCTGATCTCCTTGGCCGGTTTGCGCTGTACACCCAGGACGTCGGTCACAACAGGCTGAGAGGCCCCGTCGACGGGGCTGCTGACCTGGCTGGTCACGGAAACGGACCTCCTTCGAGGCGGCGGCTCACCGGTCATCGTACGTCGGTAAGGATGGCCTTCCCGGGACGTCCCGCAATGTGGAAGCGCCGGATTCCCGGGTACCCCTGGGCCATCCAGCGGCGCGACCGATGTGGGGCCTCCACCGGTCGGCAAGCTGGAAGTAACCCGCGGGCCCGCCGGGCCGCCGCCGGTCGCGCTAGGAGTTCAGATACGTGAGCACCGCGAGCACCCGCCGGTGGTCGCCGTCGCTCGGCGCGAGCCCCAGCTTGAGGAAGATGTTGCTCACGTGCTTCTCGACCGCGCCGTCGCTCACCACGAGCTGCTTGGCGACCGCCGAGTTCGTCCGGCCCTCGGCCATCAGCCCCAGCACCTCCCGCTCCCGCGGGGTCAGCCCGGCCAGCACGTCCTGCTTGCGGCTGCGGCCGAGCAGCTGCGCGACGACCTCCGGGTCGAGCGCGGTGCCGCCCCGGGCGACCCGCACCACCGCGTCCACGAACTCGCGGACCTCGGCGACGCGGTCCTTCAGCAGATAGCCCACGCCCCGGCTGCTGCCCGCGAGCAGCTCGGTGGCGTACTGCTCCTCCACGTACTGCGACAGCACCAGCACGCCGATGCCGGGGTGGTCCTTGCGCAGCCGCACCGCGGCGCGCACGCCCTCGTCGGTGTGCGTGGGCGGCATCCGCACGTCCGCCACCACCACGTCGGGCGGCGCGCCCTGGTCCGCCAGCTCGCGCACCGCCTTGAGCAGGCCCTCCGCGTCGCCGACGCCGGCCACCACGTCATGGCCCCGGTCGGTCAGCAGGCGGGTCAGGCCCTCCCGCAGCAGCACCGAGTCCTCGGCGATGACCACCCGCACCCTGTCCTCCACCGTCTCCAGCCCCCGTCTCGCCGCCGGCCCGTCCGGCCGGCTGTCCCAGCATCCCAGCAACCACCGGGGAATGGGGAATACGGTTTGCGGTGGGCAAGGTTGCGCCCGGCAACAAGGGGAAGGCCGCGGTACGGGTCGTCCCAGGGAGAGGAGAGCGCGTGCGCGCGGTCGGTTTCGACGTCATCGGTGGTCCTGAAGTGCTGCGCCCCGTGGAGGTGCCGGTCCCGTCCGCCGGCCCCGGCGAGGTGCTGATCCGGGTGGCGTACGCCGGCGTCAACCACGGCGAGGTGGAGCACCGGCTCGGCGACTTCGGCGCGCCGGACGGCATCACCGTGCCCGGCCTGGAGGTCTCCGGCGAGATCGCCGTCGTCGGGCCGGGCGTCACCGGCCTCACCGTCGGCGACCCGGTCGCCGCCTACCTCCCCGACGGCGGCGGCTACGCCGAGTACGCGGTCGCCCGCGCCGACTTCGCCTTCCCCCTCGACGGCATCTCGCTGCGCGACGGCGGCGGTGCGGGGCTGACGCTCAGCGCCGCGTACGGGCTGCTCGCCGGAGCGGGGCGGCTGGCCGCCGGCGACTCGGTGCTCATCCACGCGGCGGCCGGCGGGGTCGGCTCCGCGGCCGCGCAGATAGCCCGCGCGCTGGGCGCCGCCGTGGTCCACGGCACGGTCGGGTCGCCCGCCAAGGCGGACTACGCGAAACGTTTCGGCTACGACGCGGTCCACACCCGCGACGGGTTCGCCGAACACCTCTCCGACCTCGACCTGGTCCTCGACCCGATCGGCGGGCCCACCCGGCTCGCCAGCCTCGGCGTGCTCGCGCCCTTCGGGCGGGTCGTGGTCTACGGGGAGGCCGCCCGGCACCCCGACCTGAGCCTGCCGGTGCGGCCGCTGTGGAGGAACAACCGCGCCGTGACCGGCTACGACATCGCCGACCTCGGCCGCCGCGCCCCCGCCCGGCTCCGCGCCCACGCCCTCGCCGCGCTCTCGCTCCTCGCCTCCGGCGCGATCCGCCTCGACATCACCTCCGAGCTCCCCCTCGCCCACGCCCCCCTCGCCCACGCGACCCTCCAGTCCGGCGCGAACATCGGCAAAACCCTCCTCTCCGTCACCACCTTCCGCGCCGGACGCTGACCCGCGCCCCGCGGGCCCGCCCCGCCGTGGGCGGCCCCGGCGGGGGCGCCGGCCCGTTCTCGGGGGCGCGGGGGACTGCGCGGCGTGCCACGACGGGGGCTGTACGTCGTCAGCGGCCCGGAGGGCCCGGCGGGGGGTGCGCGGGGCTAGACCCGCCAGGGGAGCTCGGCCGAGATGCGGGTGGGCCCGCCCGGGGGCGAGTCGACGGCGAGGACACCGTCGACGGAGGCGAGCCGCCCGGCGAGGCCCGCCAGACCGGACCCGGCCCCCAGCGAAGCCCCACCGCGCCCGTTGTCCCCGACGTGCACCATCAGCCGGTCCGCGACCTGCCACACGTCGACGGTCGCGCGCGAGGCGCCACTGTGCTTGGAGACGTTCTGGAGCAGCTCGGAGACGGTGAAGTAGGCGATGCCCTCGATCGCCGGGACCGGCCGCCCCGGCAGGTCGACGGTGACCGCCACCGGCACCGTGCAGCGGGACGCCAGGGAGGACATCGCGGCGTCCAGGCCGCGGTCGGTGAGGATCGCCGGGTGGATGCCGCGGGCGAGGTCCCGCAGCTCCTGGAGCGCGATCTTCACCTCGCCGTGCGCCTCCTCGACCATCGCCGCGCCCGCGGCCGGGTCCTCCAGCAGCTTCTCCTTGGCCAGGCCGAGGTCCATCGCCAGGGCGACCAGCCGGGCCTGCGCGCCGTCGTGCAGGTCGCGCTCGATCCGCCGCAGGTCCGCCGCCGCGGTGTCGACGACCACGCCCCGGTCGGACTCCAGCTCGGTGACCCGGGTGGCCAGCCGGGACGGGCCGAGCAGCCCGCCGACCAGGTACCGGTCGACGTGCGCCATGCCCCGCGTCACCCACGGCCCGGCCAGCACCAGCGTGCCGCCGACGAGCACGCTCAGCGCCATGTCGGCCGGGGTGTGCAGCCACCAGCCGTGGTGGCCGTCGTCGCTGCCGTAGATCTGCAGGCCCTGCTGGCCGAAGGAGACCGGGAAGATCCACCGCCACAGCGGATAGGTGAGCAGGCCCCAGCCGTAGCAGAAGAAGCTGATCGCGACCGAGAAGCTGAAGACGCCCCACGGGAAGTGGACCAGGCAGTAGAGCGCGTGCCGCCAGTTCACCCCGCTGCCGAGCTGCGCGCCGAGGCGGGCCAGCAGGCCGCGGCCCTTGACGGGGGTGGGACCCGGCTCCTCGACGTCGAGCCACAGCAGCGCTCGGGCGCGGGAGCGCTCGACGTAGCCGATCGCGCGGCACCCGCCCAGCGCCAGCACCAGCAGCGGCAACCCGACGAAGGTGATCAGCAGCCCGGCGCCCACCGAGAGCATGGTCACCGTCCAGACGAAGCCGACGATGCCCATCGGCAGGTTGAGCAGCAGGTACCCGAACTCCCGCCAGGTGCGCGCTTCGAACGGCGCGCGCAGCGCCGGCGGGAGGACGTGCGCGCGTTCGCGCTCCTGCGGCGGGAAGCCGTATGCCATGGCGGGGACCGTCCTTTCTGGGCTGCCCGTCCCCGGGCCGCTCGTCCTACGTCAAGGGTGCGCGGCGGCGGCCCGCGCACCCATGGTGCGGATCGGCCTCTTGGGGGTGGGGGTAGCCCCACCCCAGCTCGCGCGGGGTGCCGGCGGGTCAGCCGCGTGCCGCCGCGGGCCGGCGGAAGTCCCGGTCACGCCAGGGGAGTTCGGCGGTCACCACGGTCGGCCCGCCGACCGGGGAGCTGACCACGAACAGGCCGTCCACCGAGTCGAGCCGTTCGGCCAGCCCCGCCATGCCCGAGCCGGAGGACGCGTCCGCGCCGCCCCGGCCGTCGTCGCGCACCTGGATCATCAGCCGGTCGGCGGCCCGCCACACGTCGACGGAGGCGCCGCGCGCACGGCTGTGCTTGGAGACGTTCTGGAGCAGCTCGGAGACGGTGAAGTAGGCGATGCCCTCGATCGCCTCGGCGGGCCGCGCCCGCAGGTCGACGGTGACCGCCACCGGCACCGTGCAGCGTGACGCCAGGGAGGACATCGCGGCGTCCAGGCCGCGGTCGGTGAGGATCGCCGGGTGGATGCCGCGGGCGAGGTCGCGCAGCTCCTGGAGCGCGATCTTCACCTCGCCGTGGGCCTCGCCGACCATCCTCGCCGCGGCCGCCGGGTCCTCCAGCAGCTTCTCCCTGGCCAGGCCGAGGTCCATCGCCAGGGCGACCAGCCGGGCCTGCGCGCCGTCGTGCAGGTCGCGCTCGATCCGCCGCAGGTCCGCCGCCGCGGTGTCGACGACCACGCCCCGGTCGGACTCCAGCTCGGCGATCCGCTGCTCCAGCTCGTCGGAGGGCTGGAGCAGCCCGCGCACCATCACCCGGTCCACCGTCGTCATGCCCCGGGCCAGGAACGGCAGCACCGGCCAGGCGACGATCAGCGCGTTCAGCGTGACGACGAAGGTGAGGATGCCCCACGGGAAGCGGGCCGCGAAGTACAGCGCGTGCCGCCAGCCCACCGGGTCCTTCAGCGCCGCCCACAGCCACGGCAGGAAGCCCAGCGTGCTCGGCCGCAGCGGCCGCGGCTCGTCCACGTGCACGCCCAGCAGCTGCCGGGCCCGGTTGCGCTCCAGCCGGCCGAGGCCGCGGCTGCCGGCCAGCCCGAAGGCGAGCAGCGGCAGCCCGATGACGGTCACCGACAGGCTCAGGCCGACCGCCAGCATGGTCACCACGTACACGAACCCGACGATCGCCATCGGCAGGTTGAGCAGCAGGTATCCGACCTCACGCCAGGTCACCGGGTCGTACGCGAAGCGCGGCGGCGGCAGCGGATCGTTCGACGGGGGCGGGGACCCGGCGGCTGCCGGGCCGGGCGGGGGGAGGCGGCCGGGGGCGGACGAGGTGTTCATGGGGCAAGCGTGCCGGGCCCGGGGCGGGCCGCGCCATGGGGAGCGCGCTCCGCCCGTGGTGGGGTTATCCCCAGGTACGGCTGTGAGCGCGGGTTTGGCCAGGGCCTAGACTCCCTCCGTATAAATCGTCTAAAGATCCACACGGATCGCTGGACACCACCGGTCTACGAGTGAACGAGGGGCGGACGGACGTGGACTACTTCCACGGCTACTCGGTCGTCGGCCTGGTCGCGGTCGTCGGTGTGCTCTTCGTGGCGGTCGCGTTCGCGGGCGGCCGGCTGCTGCGGCCCGTCGTGCCGACCCAGGAGAAGATGCTCACGTACGAGTGCGGGGTCGACCCGGTCGGCGAGGGCTGGGCGCACACCCAGATCCGCTACTACGTGTACGCGTACCTCTACGTGATCTTCGCGGTCGACTCGATCTTCCTGTTCCCGTGGGCCACCGTGTTCGCGGCGCCCGGGTTCGGCGGCACCACGCTGGTGGAGATGTTCGTCTTCATCGGCTTCCTCGCGGTCGGGCTGCTGTATGCCTGGAAGAAGGGCGTACTCGAATGGACATGAGCGAGGCGAAGGGCGGCGCGGCCGCCCCCCGGCCGGTGTCGCTGCCCGAGCCGCAGATGCCCGGAGCGCAGCGGCTCGAACCGCAGCGGCTCGGGCCGCTGGCCCGGCTGGCGCCGGAGCCGATGAAGGTGGTCCTGAACTGGGGCCGCCGCTACAGCCTGTGGGTCTTCAACTTCGGCCTGGCCTGCTGCGCGATCGAGTTCATCGCGGCGTCGATGGCCAAGCACGACTTCATCCGGCTCGGCGTGATCCCCTTCGCGCCCGGCCCGCGCCAGGCCGACCTGATGATCGTCTCCGGCACGGTCACCGACAAGATGGCCCCGGCCGTCAAGCGGCTGTACGAGCAGATGCCCGAGCCGAAGTACGTCATCTCCTTCGGGGCGTGCTCCAACTGCGGCGGCCCGTACTGGGACTCGTACTCCGTCACCAAGGGCGTCGACCAGATCATCCCCGTCGACGTCTACGTGCCCGGCTGCCCGCCCCGGCCCGAGGCGCTGCTGCAGGGCATCCTCAAGCTCCAGGAGAAGATCGCGCGCGAGTCGCTGGGCGAGCGGTACGGGTCGGACGCCGCCGCAGGGCGGCCCTCCACCGCGGCGCTGACCAGCGGGCTGGTCGCGCCGCCCGCGACACCGGGGGAGCGATGAGCGGCTTCGACGCGCTGCCCGAGGCGGCCGCGGAGGTCTTCGGCGAGGGCGCGAGCGCCGCACAGGCGTACGACCTGCTCACCGTCGACGTGCCCGCCGCGTCCTGGATCGCCGCGCTGACCACCGCGCGCGACGAGCTGGGCTGCACCTTCTTCGACTGGCTGAGCGCCGTCGACGAGCCGGGCGAGGGATTCCGCGTCTGCGCGCACCTCGTCGCGCTGGGCGAGCCGGCCGCCGGGTCGGCGGGCCACGGCGTGCGGCGCCTCCTGGTGCGCACCACCGTGCCGTACGAGGACGCCGCGCTGCCGACCGCGACCGGGGTGTACGCGGGGGCCGGCTGGCACGAGCGGGAGACCCACGAGATGTTCGGCGTCGGGTTCCCCGGGCACCCCGGGCTGGCGAAGCTGCTGCTGCCCGAGGAGTTCGAGGGGCACCCGCTGCGCAAGGACTTCGTGCTGGCCGCCCGGGTGGCCAAGGCGTGGCCCGGCGCGAAGGAGCCGGGCGAGTCGCACGACGGCGGCCCCAAGCGGCGCCAGATGCTGCCGCCCGGGGTGCCCGACCCCAACGAGTGGGGTCCGCTCAAGGGCCAGCTCCCGCCGGCCCCGGCGCGCACCCCCCGTGCGGGCGCGGGCCCCGCGGGCCGTGCCGGCGCGGCCGGCGAGCGGCCGCCGCGGCGGATGCGCAGCGCCTCGGGCGGCTCCGCGAGCCAGGCCGGTGCGGAGCCTTTCGCACCGGCGGAGCCCGGGTCCTCCGCGGCCCCGCAGGCCCCGGCGGCCCCGCCGCGCGAACGTGTCCCGGACGCCCCGTGGGAGCAGCCGCCCCCCGAGCCGAAGGCCGACGCGGCGCCGAAGAAGGACGCCGAGCCCGAGCCGAAGGCAGATGCGGCGCCGAAGGCCGACGCCGCGCCGGAGCCGGACGCCGAGCCCGAGCCGAAGGCCGACGCGGCGCCGAAGGCTGACAACGCGCCGAAGCCGGACGCCGAGCCCGAGCCGAAGGCCGACGCGGCGCCGAAGGCTGACAACGCGCCGAAGCCGGACGCCGAGCCCGAGCCGAAGGCCGACGCGGCGCCGAAGAAGGACGCCGAGCCCGAGCCGAAGGCCGACGCCGCGCCGGAGCCCGGCGACGGGCCTGAGAATGCTGACGAACCCCCCGCCGGAGGCGCGACGTGAACGACACGCTGGACGTCGTCCTGCGGCTGGTCGCCGTGCTCGTCGTGTTCCTGACCCTCCCGCTGCTGGTCGGCCAGACCGAGCACAAGGTCATGGCGCACATGCAGGGCCGGCTCGGCCCGATGTACGCGGGCGGTTTCCACGGTTGGGCCCAACTCGTCGCGGACGGGGTGAAGTTCGCCCAGAAGGAGGACGTGGTCCCGGCCGAGGCCGACCGCAGGATCTTCCAACTGGCGCCCGCCGTCGCCCTGCTGCCGTACCTCGTCGTGCTGATCGTCATCCCGGTCGGGCCGCACGGCTTCGTCGGCCAGGCCGTCGACGCCGGCCTCTTCTTCGTCCTGGCCGTGATGGGCGTCGGCGTGCTCGGCTCGCTGATGGCCGGCTGGGCCTCGGCGAACAAGTTCTCGCTGCTCGGCGGCCTGCGCACGGCCGCGCAGCTGATGGCGTACGAGCTGCCGATGCTGCTCGCCGGCGCCTCCGTCGCGATGGCCGCGGGCACGCTGTCGCTGCCCGGCATCGTCGAGTCGTACCACTGGTGGTGGACGCTCTGGCAGCTGATGGGCGGCCTGGTGTTCTTCACCGCGGGCCTCGCCGAGCTGCAGCGGCCGCCGTTCGACATGCCGGTCGCCGACTCCGAGATCATCTTCGGCGCGTACACCGAGTACACCGGCCTGCGCTTCGCGCTCTTCCTGCTCGCCGAGTACGCGGGCATCGTGGTGCTGTGCGGGCTGACGACCGTGCTGTTCCTCGGCGGCTGGCACGGCCCCTGGTCGGGCAGCGTCGGCTGGCTGTGGACGCTGCTGAAGACCGGCCTCCTCGCGTTCGTGGTGATCTGGCTGCGGGTCAGCTACCCGCGGCTGCGCGAGGACCAGCTGCAGAAACTCGCCTGGACCGTGCTGATCCCGCTCGCCCTGGCCCAGATCGCCCTCACCGGCGTCGTGAAGGTGGTGACCTCCTGACCCATGGGTATCCCCGGATCCGGTCTGGCCAAGGGCCTGGCCGTCACCCTGCGGACGATGACCAAGCGGTCCGTCACCGCGCAGTACCCCGACGCGCAGCCCGAACTGCCGCCGCGCAGCCGCGGCGTCATCGCGCTGTTCGAGGAGAACTGCACGGTCTGCATGCTGTGCGCACGCGAGTGCCCCGACTGGTGCATCTACATCGACTCCCACAAGGAGACGGTGCCGGCGGCCGCCCCCGGCGGGCGGGAGCGCAGCCGCAACGTGCTGGACCGCTTCGCCATCGACTTCGCCCTGTGCATGTACTGCGGCATCTGCATCGAGGTGTGCCCCTTCGACGCGCTCTTCTGGTCCCCGGAGTTCGAGTACGCGGAGACGGACATCCTGGACCTCACCCACGAGCGCGACAAGCTGCGCGACTGGATGTGGACCGTGCCCCCGCCGCCGCCGCTCGACCCCGCCGCGGAGGAGCCCAAGGAGATCGCGGCCGCGCGCAAGTCGGCGGAGAAGGCCGCCGCCGCCCGCGCCGCCCAGGAACCGGCCCCCACGGAACCGGCCCCCGCGGAACCGGCCCCCGCGGAACCGGACGCGTCCGGGCCGGACGCCGGCTCCGGGGAGGGTGACGCGTGAACGTCTCCGCCGCCGCCCACCACCCCGGCTTCCTGTCCCCGACCGGCGTCGAGATCACCTTCGTCCTCGTCGGCCTCGCCACCCTCGGCGCCGCGCTGCTCACCGTCACCACCCGGCAGCTCGTGCACGCCGCGCTGTGGCTGGTCGTCGCGCTCGGCGGCCTGGCCATCGAGTACCTGCTGCTCACCGCGGAGTTCATCGCCTGGGTGCAGGTGCTGATCTACGTCGGTTCTGTGGTCGTCCTCCTGCTCTTCGGGCTGATGCTCACCAAGGCGCCCATCGGCCGGTCCCCTGACGCCGACTCGGAGAACCGCTGGGTGGCCTTCGCGGTGGCCGCCGCGGCCGCGGTCACCCTGGTGTGGGTGGTCGCCGACGCCTTCCGGTCCAGCTGGATCAACCTGCACGGCACCGTCCAGGGCTCCTCCCGGGCCACCGGCGCGAGCCTCTTCCGGCACTGGGTGCTGCCCTTCGAGGCGCTCTCCGTGCTGCTGCTGGCCGCGCTGGTCGGCGCGATCGTGCTCTCCCGCCGCGACCCCGTCGCCGACCAGGCCGCGGCCGCGTCGGCGCCCCGTACCGGCGGCAAGGAGAACTGATGCACCTGGCCTATCCCGCCGTCCTCGCGATCCTCCTGTTCTGCGTCGGCGTCTACGGGGTGCTCGCCCGCCGCAACGCGATCCTCGTCCTGATGTCCGTCGAGCTGATGCTCAACGCCGTCAACCTCAACCTGGTCGCCTTCGACGTGTGGCTGCGCGACTCCCTGCACTCCGGCCAGGCGCTCACCCTGTTCACCATCACCATCGCCGCCGCCGAGATCGGGCTCGGCCTGGCGATCGTGCTGCTGGTCTTCCGCAACCGCGGCAGCGCCGACATCGACCGCCTCACCGGCCTCGCCGACCGGGACGGGCGCCCGCACCCCGACCACGACGCGGCGCCCGCGCCGGCGGGCGACGACGAGAAGGCCGAGGCCACCGCGTGACCCTGACCGCCCTTGCCGTGCTCGTCCCCGTCCTGCCCTTCCTCGGCGCGGCCGCCGGGCTGCTGGTCGGCCGGCGCGCACCCGGCTTCGTCCGGCCGATCGCCCTGCTGCCGACCGCGCTGTCCTTCGCGCTCGCCATCGTGGTCGCCGCCCGCCAGGGCACCGGCGCGCCCACCGACGCCGCGCACCGGCTGGCCGCCACCGGCACCGTCCCGATCGACCTGGCGCTGCACCTGGACGGCTTCTCGGTGCTGACCGCGGTGCTGGTCGGCCTGGTCGCCACCTGCGTGCAGGTCTACTCCGTCGCCTACCTGCGGGACGACCCGCGCTATCCCTCCTACGCCGCCCTGGTCTCCCTGTTCACCGCCGCGATGCTGCTGGTCGTCTACACCGGCGACCTGATGGTGCTGCTCGTCGGCTGGGAGGTGATGGGCATCTGCTCGTACTTCCTGGTCGGGCACTACTGGGAGACCGAGACCGCCCGGTCGGCCTCCCTCAAGGCGTTCCTGGTCACCAAGCTCGGCGACGTCCCCTTCCTGATCGGCGTGTTCGCGCTCGCCTCGGACGCCGGCACCTTCCGGATCAACGGCATCCTCACCGCCGCCACCCACCACGAGCTGGCGCACCCGACGGTGATCGCGCTGCTGCTGCTCGCCGGAGTCGCCGGCAAGTCCGCGCAGTTCCCGCTGCACACCTGGCTGCCCGACGCGATGGCAGGACCGACCCCGGTGTCCGCGCTGATCCACGCGGCGACCATGGTGGCCGCCGGCATCTACCTGGTGGCCAGGCTGCTGCCGGTGTTCACCGCGTCCGCCGCCGCCCTCGCGGTGCTCGCCGCGATGGCCGCCGTCACGATGGTCGGCTCCGCGCTCGCCGCCCTCGCCCAGGACGACATCAAACGGGTGCTCGCCTACTCGACGATCGGCCAGCTCGGCTACATGGCCGGGGCGCTGGCGGTCGGCGACCGCGACGCCGCCGTCTTCCACCTCCTGTCGCACGGTGCGTTCAAGGCCCTGCTCTTCCTCGGCGCGGGCGCCGTCATCCACGCCTCCGGCACCAACTCGCTCACCGCCATGTCCCGGATGGGCGCGCTGTCCAAGCGGGTCCCGGACGCGATGTGGACGATGGGCATCGCGCTGGCCGCCCTGGCTGCGCTGCCGCCGCTGTCCGGCTTCTTCTCCAAGGAGTCGGTGCTGCGCGCCGCCGAGCACGCCTCCTCCGGCGACACCCCGCTGGTGCCGTCGGCGGTCGGCTGGACGGTGCTCGTGGCCGGCCTGGCGACCGCGGTGCTCACCGCGGGCTACGCCACCAGGCTCTTCCTGCTGGCCTTCCGCGGCAGCGGCCCGGAAGCGCCCGACCACGGCAGGCAGCCCTTCCTGATGACCGGCGTGCTGTGGGTGCTGGCCGTGCCGACGATCGCCTTCGGCGGCCTCACCTACCGCGAGCTTCCCGACTGGTTCGACCACAGCCCGCTCGGCCCGACGCTCATCACCTCCGTCCTCGGCGCCGGCCTGGCCGTGGTCGGCGTGGTCGTGGCCTACGGCGCCTGGTCGGCCACCGCCCAGCTCCGCCACGACCACCCGATCGGCGCGGTCGTCGCCGAGGCCGCCGACGCGGACGCCGAGCCCGAACTCGTCGAGGCGGAGGCGATCGACGCCCACGAGGAGATCTACGGCGACATCGCGGCCTCCGACGACCCGGGCGACCCCGGCCGGCTGCTGCTCGGCCCCCTGCACCGGCACGCCGCCCGCGGCTTCCACCTCGACGCCCTGTACGCCCTGCTCTTCGTCCGCCCGGTGCTGGCCGCCGCGAACCTGGTCCGCTTCCTGGACCGCGACGTGGTGGAGACATACGTCCGCGGTGCGGGCGGCACCCCCCGGCTGCTGGGCGCCGCGGTCCGCCGGGCGCAGACCGGAAACGTCCAGACGTACCTCAGCGCGCTGCTGGCCGGTGCCGTCGTCCTCGCCGTCCTCGTCGCCGTCGGAGCGTGACCACCCGTGAACGACACCGCACTCCAGTACCTCCTCGCGGCGATCCTGGTGCTGCCGCTGCTCGGCGCCGTCGCCGCGCTGCTGCCCGCACCGCCCGGACTGCGCGGCCGTGACCCCGGCCAGGCAGTCCTGCGGCACGGCGTCACCGTCACCGGCGCGGTGCTCGTGCTGTCCCTCGTGCTCGCGGCCGGTTTCGACCACGGCCACCCGGCGCGGATGCAGGCCACCACGGACCTCACCTGGATCCCCGCGCTGCGGGTCCACCTCCACCTCGGCATCGACGGCATCTCGCTCCCCCTTCTGGTCCTGACCGCGCTGCTGACCTTCCTGTGCGCGCTCTACTCCTACTTCCGCCCGCCGGCCGCCTCCGGCCAGGCCGCCTCCGGTGCGGACGCCGGCGCGCCCACCGCCCGTACCGGCGGCCCGTCTCCGAAGGCGTTCGTCGCGCTGGTGCTGCTGCTGGAGTCGGGCACCCTCGCCACCTTCGCGGTGCTCGACCTGATCCTGTTCTTCCTCGCCTTCGAGACCGTGCTCATCCCGATGTACTTCCTGATCGCCCGCTGGGGCGGAGGCGACCGCGAGCGGTCGGCCCTGCGCTTCATCCTCTACACCGTCCTCGGGTCCGTGGTCATGCTGCTGGGCCTGCTGCTCATCGGCGTGAAAGCGGGCACGTTCGACATGGTGGCACTCGCCACTGACAACGGGTCATCGCTCAGTCACTCCACGCAACTGATCGCGGTCCTCGCCGTCGGCCTCGGCCTCGCCGTGAAGGCCCCGATGTGGCCGCTGCACAGCTGGCTGCCGGACGCCCACACCGCCGCGCCGACCGTGGGCTCGGTGCTGCTCGCCGGCGTGCTGCTGAAGATGGGCACCTACGGCCTGGTGCGGATCCTGCTGCCGATGGCCCCCGAGGGCATGCACACCTTCGCCCCCTACCTCGCCGCGTTCGCCGTCGTCGGCATCGTCTACGGGTCGCTGGCCTGCCTCGCGCTCGCCCGGCAGGGCAACGGCGGCGACCTCAAGCGCCTGATCGCGTACTCCTCCGTCGGCCACATGGGCTTCGTGCTGCTCGGCATCGCCTCGCTCAGCCCGGCCGGCGTCAACGGCGCGCTCTTCGCGAACATCGCCCACGGCCTGATCACCGGCCTGCTGTTCTTCCTCGTCGGCGCCGTCAAGGACCGCTACGGCTCCAGCGACCTCGACCAGCTCGCCGGCCGCACCGGCGCCGCGCTGTACGGCCGCGTGCCGCGCCTCGGCGGCCTGCTCGCCTTCGCCGCCGTCGCCTCGCTCGGCCTGCCGGGCCTGGCCGGGTTCTGGGGCGAGATGCTCGCGATGTTCGGCGCGTTCCGGCCCGGCGGCGGTCTCAGCAGGCCCGCCTACCTGACGTTCACCGCCGTCGCCGCCTTCGGCACCCTGCTCACCGCCGCGTACCTGCTGACCGTGGTCCGCAGGATCTGCATGGGCGACCGCGACACCGCGCACGCCCAGCCGGTCCTGGCCGACGTGCGCGGCTACGAGTTCGCCGCCTGGACGCCGCTGGCCGCCCTCACCGTGCTGGCCGGACTGTGGCCCGCCGTCCTGCTCGGCCTGACCGACCCGGCCGTCCGCTCCCTGCTCGGAGGCAACTGATGCCGTCCCTCGTGCAGTCCGTCGACTGGACGGCGCTGACCCCGGTGGTGGTGCCGGCGGCGCTCGCGGTGGCCGTGCTGGTCGCCGACCTCTTCCTGCCGCCGGCCCGCAAGGCGCTGCTCGGCTGGGTGACCGCGGCCGGCCTGCTCGCCGCGGGGCTGACCCTGATCCCGCTGCGCGACGGGCACCGCGGCACCTTCTGTCAGACCCCCGGTGCATCCTGCTCCTACGCCGCCGACCACTTCACCCTCGTCATCCAGGTGCTGGTGCTGGGCGGGGCGCTGCTGACCGCCCTGCTCTCGCTGGCAACCGGGACCACCGACGGCACCGGTGAGCCGCCCAGCGGCGAGTACTGGTTCCTGCTGCTCTCCTCGGCCGCGGGCGGTGCGCTGCTGCCCGCCTCCCGCGACCTGATCACGCTGATCGTGGCGCTGGAGGTCACGACGCTGCCCGCCTTCGCGCTGGTGGGGCTGCGCCGCGGCGACCGGCTGGCCAGCGAGGCGGCGCTGAAGTTCTTCCTGTCCTCGGTCACCGCCACCGCGGTCTCGCTGCTCGGCATCAGCTTCGTCTACGCCGCCACCGGCACGGTCAACCTCTCCGAGGTCGCGACGGCCCTCGCGCACACCCCGGGGCAGCTCGACCACCTCGCCAAGGTCGGCGCCGCCCTGACGCTGGTCGGCTTCGCCTTCAAGCTGGCCGCGGCGCCCTTCCACTTCTGGGTGCCCGACACCTACGTGGGCGCCCCGCTGCCGGTCGCCGCGTACCTGTCGGTGGTGGGCAAGGCCGCCGGGTTCTCCGGGCTGATCCTGGTCACGGTGATCGCCTTCCGCCCGTACCACGACGTGTGGGGGCCCGCGCTGGGCGTGCTGGCCGCGCTCACCATGACCGTCGGCAACGTGGGCGCGCTGCGGCAGCGCCCCGACGCCGAGCGCGGCGCGGTCCGGCTGCTCGCCTGGTCCTCGATCGGCCAGGCCGGCTACCTGCTGGTCCCGATGGCCGCGGCCGCCTCGGCGCGGAGCCCGGCGCACGAGATCGGCGCGACCGTGGCGTACGCGCTGATGTACGGCGTGGTGAACCTCGGCGCCTTCGCGGTCGCGGCCCTGGTGACCCGCGGCGCGCCCGCGGGGCGGCTCGACGACTACCGGGGCCTGTACGCGGCCCGGCCGCTCAGCGCGCTCGCCCTGGCCTTCTTCCTGCTGTGCCTGGCCGGGCTGCCGCCGGGCGTCGTCGGCCTCTTCGCCAAGGTCGTGGTCTTCTCCTCCGCGGTCGGCGCGCAGCACGGCTGGCTCGCGGTGATCATGGCGGTCAACGTGGTGATCGCCCTCGCGTACTACCTGCGGTGGACCGCGCTGCTCTTCACCCGTCCGGGGCAGGGGGCGCCCGCGATCCCGGCGCAGAGCCCGGCCGCAGCGGCCTCCGCGGCCCCCGGGGCCGGTGCGGCCGCCTCCGCGGCCGTGGCGGGCACGCCGTTCGCGCTCGGCGCGGCCATCGCGCTCACCGCCGCGGCCGGGCTGGTGCTCTCCGGGGCGCCGCAGATCGTGTTGCGCTACGCCCAGGGCGCACTGCTGTGAGCAGGCGCTTTGGTCGCGCTGCGTACGCGCACGGGAACCAGTGGCGCTCAGGTGGCGTTGGCGTGGGTAGGAGGTTCTCCTGAAGGGGGAGGTCCCCCCGGCCACAGAATTTGGAGGGCGCCGTGCACAGCCGGCACAACGGGTTGAAGACCGCCGTACTGCTCGGCGTTCTGTCTGCCATCATCCTGCTCATCGGCAGCCTGTTCGGCCGGGTCGGGCTCATCGTGGCGCTCTTCATCGCGCTGGGCACCAACGCGTACGCGTACTGGAACAGCGACAAGCTGGCGCTGCGGGCGATGCGGGCCCGGCCGGTCAGCGAGTTCGAGGCCCCCGCGCTCTACCGGATCGTGCGGGAGCTCTCCACCAGCGCGCGCCAGCCGATGCCGAGGCTCTTCATATCGCCCACCGAGGCGCCGAACGCCTTCGCCACCGGACGCAACCCGCGCAACGCCGCGGTGTGCTGCACCGAGGGCATCATGCAGATACTGGACGAGCGCGAGCTGCGCGGCGTGATCGGCCACGAGCTGAGCCACGTCTACAACCGGGACATCCTCATCTCCTCGGTGGCCGGCGCGCTGGCCTCGGCGATCGTCTTCCTGGCGCAGTTCGCGATGTTCATCCCGATCGGCCGCTCGGACGACGACGAGGGCCCCGGCATCCTCGGCGTGCTCATGCTGATGATCCTCGGCCCGCTGGCCGCCTCCCTCATCCAGCTCGCCGTCTCCCGCTCCCGGGAGTACGAGGCGGACGCCTCCGGCGCCCGGCTGACCGGCGACCCGCTGGCGCTGGCCTCGGCGCTGCACAAGCTGGACGCCGGCACCAAGCAGCGGCCGCTGGCTCCCGAGCCTAGGCTGGAGACGACGAGTCATCTGATGATCGCCAACCCGTTCCGCCCGGGCGATGCGTCGAAGCTGTTCTCCACCCACCCGCCCATGGCCGACCGCATCGCGCGGCTCGAAGAAATGGCAGGTACCCCCCGGTGAGAACCATCCTCAACGTCATCTGGCTGATCCTCTGCGGGCTGTGGATGTGCCTCGGCTACTTCCTCGCCGGCCTGCTGTTGTGCATCACGATCATCGGCATCCCGTTCGGCATCGCCGCCTTCAGGATCGGCATCTACGCGCTCTGGCCGTTCGGCTACACCGCGGTCGAGCGCCGCGACGCCGGCGCCGGCTCCTTCGTGGGGAACGTGCTGTGGGTGATCCTGGCCGGCTGGTGGCTGGCGCTCGGCCACATCGTCACCGGCCTGGCGCTGTGCATCACGATCATCGGCATCCCGTTCGGCATCGCGAACTTCAAGCTGATCCCGCTGTCGCTGATGCCGCTGGGCAAGGAGATCGTGCCGAGCGACGAGCCGTTCGGCGTGCGCTGACCGGGGCGGCGCCGGGGCCGTACGGTGTGAGGTGACACCTCACACCAAGGAGACGACGATGTCCCTGCAAGTCGGCGACAAGGCACCGGACTTCACGCTCCCCGACCAGTCCGGCACGCCCGTCACGCTCAGCGCGAAGCTCGCCGAGAAGGTCGTCGTGCTGTACTTCTACCCGAAGGACAACACGCGCGGCTGCACCGCCGAGGCGTGCAGTTTCCGCGACAGCTACGAGAGCTTCACCGACGCCGGCGCCGAGGTCATCGGCGTCAGCTCGGACAGCGTCGAGTCCCACGAGAAGTTCGCCGGCCGCCACGACCTGCCGTTCGTCCTGCTCTCCGACAAGGCCCGGACGGTCCGCAAGCAGTACGGCGCCACCACGCTCGGCGTCGTCCCCGGCCGCATCACGTTCGTCATCGACCGGGACGGCGTCATCCGGCACGCGTTCTCCGCCATGGGCAGCATCGGCGCGCACGTCGACGACGCGCTCGCCGTCGTCAAGCAGCTCACCGCCTGACACAGCGGCCGCCCGCCCCCGAGCCGGGGCAGGCGGCCGCTACCGGCACCGGGGACGCGTCACCGGTAGTTGACGAACTGCAGCGCGAAGTCCAGGTCCTTGCCCTTGAGCAGCGCCTGCACGGACTGCAGGTCGTCCCGGCTCTTGGAGCTGACGCGCAGCTCGTCGCCCTGCACCTGGGCCTTGACGCCCTTCGGGCCCTCGTCCCGGATGATCTTCGCGACCTTCTTGGCGTTCTCCTGGGAGATGCCCTCCTCGATCGAGGCGAAGATCTTGTACTCCTTGCCGGACAGCTGCGGCTCATCCGCGTCCAGCGCCTTCAGCGAGATGCCCCGCTTGACGAGCTTGGTCTCGAAGACGTCGAGGATCGCCTTCACACGCTCCTCGGAGTTCGCCTCCATGAGGATCTTCTCGCCCGACCACGAGATCGACGCCCCGACGTTCTTGAAGTCGTACCGCTGCGAGATCTCCTTGGCGGCCTGGTTGAGGGCGTTGTCGACCTCCTGCCGCTCGACCTTCGAGACGATGTCGAAACTGGAGTCGGCCATCTTCAGTGGGCTCCTTGGCTGTGTTCCTCCGGTGGCCCTCGGTGGTCCACCGGTTCGGTCAGCGGCCCGGTCCCGCGGACCGCGCCACCCGCCACCCTAGCCACCCGGCCCGCCCCGCACCCTGATCAATCCGGTGGCGGACCACCCCTCCGGATCAGGTATCGTTTACGTCGTCGCCAAGGACCACCGCCTCGCGCGGATCGTCCTCGGCGTCATCCCATGGCGGTATGCCCGAGTGGCCAATGGGAGCGGACTGTAAATCCGTCGGCTTAGCCTACCGTGGTTCGAATCCACGTGCCGCCACGCGTCTTGAGGGGTCTGGGACCAGCGTTTTCGCTGGTCACAGGCCCCTCAGTCGTTTGCGGGGGAGCAGGGTCGCGCGGGGTTCAGCGGGCCACGCGGAAGCCGATGTTGCCGGTTGAGCTGTCCGGGGTGTTGGAGCTGCGGGCGCCGACCCGGTAGCGGTTGCAGTAGGACGCGTGGCACAGGTGGGAGCCGCCGCGCATGACGCGCGCCGTGCCGTCGGGCGGGCCGGCCGGGTCGTGGCGCGGTCCGGTGCGGTGGAAGTCCGGGCTGAACCAGTCGGCGCACCACTCCCATACGTTGCCCACCGTGTTGAACAGGCCGAAGCCGTTGGGCCGGTGCGCCGTGACGGGCACGGTGCCCGGTCGGCTGCCGGGCGAGGGGAGGGGGAAGTCGCCCTGCCAGATCGCCAGCATCCGCCGCCCTCCGGGAGCGAGTTCGTCGCCCCAGGGGTAGCGCTTGCGGGCCAGCCCGCCACGGGCGGCGTACTCCCACTCCGCCTCCGTGGGCAGCCGGGTGCCCGACCAGTCGCAGTAGGCCAGGGCGTCGTGCCAGGACACGTGGACCGCGGGGTGGTTCTGCCGGTCGGCGAAGGTGGTTCCGGGGCCGAACGGCGCCCGCCAGCTCGCGCCGTCCACCGCCCGCCACCAGGGGGTGCCGGCGACGGGCGGGGAGACGGGACGCAGCTGCTGCGGCAGGAAGGACTGGAACACGTAGGAGAAGCCGAAGCGTTCGGCGTCGGTCACGTGGCCCGTCTCCTTCACGAAGGACGCGAACTCCGCGTTGGTGACGGTGGTCGGGGAGACGGCGAAGGCGCCGATCTCGACCTCGCGGACCGGCCCCTCGCCGTCGGCCGGCACCCCGTCCGGGTCGTCGGAGCCCATCTGGAAGCGCCCGCCGGGCAGCGGGAGGAGGCCCCGCGCCACCCGTACGGCCGCCGTGCCGCGCGGCGCCCGGACCGGGGGCGCCGGGGGTGCGAGGTGGAGGTCGGCGGGGCCGTGACCGGGAACGCAGCACGACGCGTGGGACCGGGCGTCCATGGGGGTGTGGCCTCCTGCGGGAGCCGGCCGCCTCGGGCCGGACGACGGGCGGGGTGACGTGCGGCGTGAGGTGCGCGGTGGGGCGGGGTGACCTTCGGGGCGGCGGGCGGGGCCGCGGGTGCCGGGGCCGGACCCCCGGCACCCACCCGGTCAGGAGACCGGCTCAGCAGCCCGTCTCAGGAAACCGGCTCAGGAGGCGCGATCCGCCGCCAGCTGCGCCGCCAGCGCCGGAATGCCGAGCGCGGCCTCCTGCGCCGGGGTGGCCTGGTAGAGCAGGTTGGTCAGCTGGTACGGATCGTTGACCAGGTCGTAGTACTCACGCGCGACCAGTTCCCCGGTGCCCACCTCCTGGCCGGTGCTGTCGGTGTGCAGCGCGTAGTACTCGGTGTACTGCCGCGACGCGCTCACCGTGGAGGCCCAGGTGTGCGGGTCGCTGCCCGGGTTGCGGTGCCACCACTCGACCAGCAGGTGGTCGCGCCGGTTCGAACCGAGCAGCGAGTGACCGTTCTGCGGGGTGTCGGGCGTGATCCCCGCCGCGTCGAGGATGGTGGGCGCGATGTCGATGTTCGCCACGATCCGGTTGTCGACCTTGCCGCCGCTGAGCCCCGCCGCCGGCCAGGAGACGTAGAAGGGCACCTCGATCGACGGACGGTACGGCACCGACTTGGCCGTCCACCCGTGGTCGCCCCAGCAGTAGCCGTTGTCGCCGAGGTAGAAGACCAGGGTGTTCTCCAGCTGGCCGAGCGCGGCGAGCTTGTCGTGGATCTCCTGCACCGCGTCGTCCACCGAGAGCAGGGTGCGCAACTGGTTCTGCCGGATGGTGCGCCCGTCGTCCAGGGTGTGGGTGGCGTTCTGGATGTACGCGGGCTTGTCGCTGCGGTCGGCCTCGGGGACCGAGGGGCGTCCGTTCCACGCCGGGACGGGGGTGTTGGCGTACTTGGCGTCCGGGGTGTTCGGGCCGTGCGGGGCCTTCGGCGCGACGAAGGCGAACCAGGGCCGGTGGTCGGTCGCCGCGGCGTCGATGAAGGCCAGCGTCCGGTTCTTGATCACCGTGGTGCTGTAGCCGGCGATGCCGTGCACGGTGCCGTTGTCGTTGTACGTGCCGTTGTTGTAGACGACCGGGTCGAGGAGCAGCCAGTCGTCGAAGTGGGCCGGGTTGTCGGCGGAGCGCCAGGCGTTGAGGTACTTGCCGAACAGCCCGGTGCGGTAGCCCGCGTCGTGCAGGTACCGCTGCACGGTGGTGTGCTGGTCCAGGTTGTACGGGCTGCTGTTGTCGCGGACCCCGTGGTTGTGGGCGTACCGGCCGCTGAAGATCGACGAGCGGGACGGTGCGCACAGCGGCGTGCTCACGTGGCCGTGGGTGAACTTCACCCCGTTGTCCACCAGCCAGCCCAGCGTTTTCGGGGTGGCCCACTCGGTGGCGTTGGGCTGGTCGTCGGTGAGGATGACCAGGATGTTCGGGCGTGACCCGGCCGCGCTCTGGGCGGCGGCGGGTCCGGCAGCGGCGATACCCGTCACGGTGGCGGCGGTCACCGCGGCCGCGCCGGCGAGGAATCCCCGCCGGCCGAAGCCCGGTTGGTCGTTACTGCTCACAGTCGTACCCCTTCTGGACGGGAGAGCGGGTTGCGGATGTGCGAGCGAGCGAACGAGCTGATCCGGCCGAACGCTGCCCCGACGCGGGGACGCGACCGATCGGTCCGGGCAGGACGCTACGGTCGGGCGCGAAGACGCGGCAACGACAAGTCCGCTGCTGACACGCCGGTTTCACGCGGCCTTCGTATGTTCATACGGTGGCAACACTGCCGTGACGAACGAAGTCTTCTGGGGCAGCAGTTGCCATCGCGTTGGGTGCTGCGGCTGTCACCGCGGCTGTCGCCGCGGCTGTCACCGCGGCTGTCGCCGCGGTCGGCGCCGCGCCCGGCCGGACGGCCTGCCAGGCTCCACGGCATGACCGGAACGGAAAGGCTCACTGACCGTGCTGCCGCCGCAAGGGTCGCCGTGGCGGGGCGGACGTGCCGTGGCGTGGTCGGGGGAGGGCGGGGGCCGGGGGCCGGGGGGCCGGGGGCCGCCCCGGCGGGGGTACGCGGCCGCTCCTCCGTTCGCCGCGACTGCGCTCACGTCGCACTCTGGTCGTATGAGCGAGCCGACGTCGGGGCAGGGGGGCCACCCGGAGCGTGACGAGTCCCGGTGGGGGGCCGGGGTGGGGCCGCCGCACGCGCCGGGGGAGCCGGCGGTGCAGGAGGAGGTGGTGACCGGCTGGAGCGACCACGGTGCGGGGGGCCAGGACGGGCCGACGCCGCCGGACGGGCCCACGGGCAGCGGGCACGTCCACTCGCCGCCGCCGAAGCGGTGGCGCAGGTGGCCCTGGATCGTCCTCGCGGGTCTGGTCTTCCTCGGCGCCGTCGCCGGCATCGCGACCGCCGTCCACGGCGAGTCCACCAAGCAGGTCACCGTGCGGTACAGCATCACCGGTACGGCCCGCGACGTCGCCGTCGCCTATTCGACCTGGCACGGCGGGAACATCTCGACCACCAAGGAGACGGTGAAGGCGCTGCCGTGGCACCTGAAGGTGACCACGAAGGAGTACCGCACCGGCGGCTCGCTCGCCGTGACGCTGGGCGCCTCGGGTGGCACCGTGACCTGCGCGGCCGTCAAGGACGACGGCAAGGTGCACACCGACACCGCCAGCGGGCCCTCCGCGACCGCCTACTGCTCCGGCTTCTGACCCGGGGGCCGCGCCGGACGTCTCCTGACGCCGCCGATCGCGGCCGGTCCCGCCCGGAGGGGGCCTGGCGCGGCAGGCGCGGCGCGAGGCCGTCGAGGACGCCGTCGAGGCCCTGGCCGAACGTCTCGGCGCGCAGGGCGCCCGGGTCGGGCCGGTGGGCGTGGCCGGCGGCGGCACGCCGCGCGGCCTCCGTCGTGCCCTGCCGATCGCATACGGCAGCGCGCCGCCGATCGCCCGGCCGGCCTCGGGGGATCCGGCGTCGCCGAAGAGGCCGGCCAGCCGTTCGGCGTACGCCATCAGGGGGGGCTGAGGCGGGCCGGGCCGGTCAGCCGGCGTCCGCGTGCACCGCCGTGGGCCGGGCCAGCTCCTCGGGGCTGAGGACGAGCCCGGCCGCCGCGACGTTCCCGGCTCGTTCCCGGCTGGGTGCGCCGGGTTCCCGGTGCCGGGAATGGCCAGCACAGGGCGGCCCAGGTGCAGCGTCCAGGCGAGCCTGACCTGTGCCGGCGTCGCGCCGTGGCGGCGGGCGACCGCGAGACCTCGTCGTGCTCGGCAGGCGCGCCGGCCGCCGCTCCTGCCCTCGCGCCGGCCGCCGCTCCTGCCCTCGCGCCGGCCTCGCGGCCCTCGCCCGCGATGGCGAAGAACAGCACGAAGGCGATGCCCAGTTCACCGCTGCGCCGCAGCAGGTCGTCGGATTCCGCGCGGCGGCCGTCCAGGCCGTAACGGTTCTGCACGCAGACCACCGGGGCGATCGCCCGCGCCTGCGCGAGGTGCTCGGCGGTGACGTTGGACACGCCGAGGTGGCGGACGAGCCCGGCGGCACGGAGGTCGGCCAGCCCGCCGAAGTGCTCGTCGATCGGGCCCGCGCCCATGGCGCGGAGGTTGACCACGTCGAGGTGGTCGCGGCCGAGCCGGCGCAGGTTCTCCTCGACCTGGCCGCGCAGCTGCTCGGGCCTGGCCCAGGGCAGCCACGCACCGGACGGGTCGCGCCCGGGGCCGACCTCGGTGACGATCACCAGGTCGTCGGGGGCGCGAGCGCGCGGTTGATCAGCTCGTTGGCCGAACGCAGCGAGGAGAAGGAGAAGGCGGCGGTGTCGATGTGGTCGACGCCCGGCTCGACGGCGCGCCGCAGCACCCCGATGGAGCGTTCGCGGTCGCTCGGCGTGCCGAGGTCGAAGGCGCCGCCGCCGGTCAGCCGCATCGCCCCGAACCCCAGCCGGTTGACCGTCAGACCACCCGGGTCCCAGGTGCCGCGGCGGCCGCGGTGATCTCCTCGGAAGCCATCCGCGCAGTCCGCCATCCGGTCTCCCCACCCGGTCTGCCCCCGGCCTGCGGGGGAACCGCGCCGAGCGGCCCCGCCAAGATCCACCCCGCTTGATCAATTCCGTGCGCCACACACGCAACGCACGTAGCGTGGGCATCAGTTGTCAACACGACAGAACGGGAGTCCCACGTGTCCCCTCGTCCCTCGGGTTCAGACGCAGAGCCAGGCGCAGGCGCAGGCTCGGGTTCCGGCGGTGCGGACGGCGGCGTCCGCACCCCGCGCGCGGCCCGCCGCGCCCGCGGCCCGCGTACCGCCCTCGCCGCGCTCGCCGCCCTCGGCGCGGTCGGCTCGCTGACGGTCGGCGCGGCCGCGGGCAGCGCCCAGGCCGCCGGGGCGCGGACCACGGCCGCGTCGCCGGCCGCGCGCCCTGCGGCGGGCGCCCCCGACCTGACGGGCCTGCGCAGCGCGCTCCAGAGCGTCGTGGCGGCTGGTTCTCCCGGTGTCTTCGCCCAGGTCAGCGACACCGCGGGCGGCGGCGGCACGGTGAGCGTCGGCACCGGCGACCGCGGCGCGAACACGCCCGTGGACCCGCTCGGCCAGTTCCGCGTCGGCAGCATCACCAAGAACTTCACCGCGGTGCTCGTCCTCCAGTTGGAGGCGCAGCACCTGGTGGACCTGGACGCGCCCGCCACCGGCTACCTCGCGGCCGGCGTGCTGCCCGCCGGGTCGCGGATCACCGTGCGCGAACTGCTGAACCACACCAGCGGCCTGTACGACTACACCAACGACCTGCTCGCCGGCTCCACCATCCCCGGCTACCAGAACTTCCGCTACCAGGTCTACGACCCGGCCGACCTGGTAGCGCAGGCCGTGGCGCAGGGATCGCAGTTCACACCGGGCAGCCGGTACCAGTACTCGAACACCAACTTCGTGGTGCTCGGCCTGCTCGTCGAGCACGTCACCGCGGAGCCGTACGCCCAGGTGCTCGCCGACCGCGTCCTCACGCCGCTCGGGCTGACGCACACCCGCTTCTACGTCCCGCAGACCGGCATCGGCGGCCCGCACGCGAACGGCTACCTCACCGACGACGACCGCAGCAAGCCGATGCTGGACGCGACCGAGCAGACCGCGTCGTGGATCTGGACGGCCGGCGCGGCCATCTCCAGCACCGCGGACCTGAACGCGTACTGGCGGGCGCTCGCCGCCGGCACGCTGATGCCGCAGGCGCAGGTCGCCGAGATGGAGACGATCGCCCCGATCGACTCGACCTCCGGCTACGGCCTCGGCATCCGGCAGTACACGCTCTCCTGCGGGGTGCAGGTCTACGGGCACGACGGGATCATCGAGGGCTACCAGACCTACTCGTACACCACCAAGGACGGCTCCCGGCAGCTGACGGTGTCGGCGAACGCCTCCAACAACGGTGACGTCTTCGCCGCGGAACGCGCCGCGCTGGACCCCGCGTTCTGCGGCAAGTCCACCGCCCCGGCCGGCGCGGCGCGGCACGCCGCGGCCGACTCCGCGCGGATCGCCGACGAGGAGACGAAGGGCCTGGCCCCCCAGGCCGTACGGCGGTAGGACTCCGCGTCCCCCCAGACCCGCGCCCCCGGGCCCCCGTCCCGGTGTTATGTTCGGCCGCGTCGTGATCGCCTCGTATAGGAGTCCTCATGCGGTATCGCCCGCTCGGTCGTAGCGGACTGTCGGTGTCGGAGATCGGGTACGGGGCCTGGGGGATCGGCGCGTCGGCGTGGATCGGCGCGAGCGAGGACGACTCGCTGCGCGCCCTGCACCGCGCCCTCGACCTCGGCGTCAACTTCGTCGACACCGCACGCGGTTACGGCGAGAGCGAGCGGATCGTCGGCCGGCTGGTGCGGGAGCGGGCCGGCGACGAGGTGCTCGTCGCCACCAAGGTGCCGCCGCTGAACGGCCGGTGGCCCGCGCCCGACGGCGTCGACCCGGCCGACGCGTTCCCCGGCGCGCACATCAGGCAGAGCCTGGAGACGAGCCTGCGGACGAGCGGCCTCGACCACTTCGACGTGCTCCAGTTCCACGTGTGGAGCGACGAGTGGGTCGGGCGCGGCGACTGGCTCGAGACGATCGCCGACCTCAAGAGCGAGGGGCTGATCCGGCTGTTCGGCGTGTCGATCAACGACCACCAGCCGGCGAACGCCCTCGCGCTCGTGCGCAGCGGCGCCGTCGACACCGTCCAGGTCATCTACAACGTCTTCGACCAGGCGCCGGCCGAGGAGCTCTTCCCGGCCTGCGAGGAGCACGGCGTCGGCGTGATCGTCCGGGTCGCCCTCGACGAGGGCGGGCTGACCGGCAGCGTCGTCGCGGGCAGCACATTCCCCGAGGGCGACTTCCGCAACCGCTACTTCCGCGGCGACCGGCCGGCGCAGGTCGAGGAGCACGTCGACGCGATCGTCGCCGACCTCGGCATCACCCGGGACGAACTCGCCGGGACCGCGCTGCGGTTCGTGCTCAGTGCTCCGCAGGTGTCCACGGTGATTCCGGGGATGCGGACGGTCCGCAACGCCGAGCGCAACGCCGCGGTGAGCGACGGCGGGTTGCTCGACGCCCGCACGCTGGAGGTGCTGGCGCGGCACCGGTGGCAGCGCAACTTCTACGGCTGACGCCTGGGGTGGGGTGACGTCCGCCCGTGCGGGCGGGGTGCTGTCGTCCCCGGGCCTTCTGCCGGGTGGTGGCTGGTCGCGCCGTTCCCCGCGCCCCTTTGGGGCGGTCCGTGGGGGCGGGGTGCTGTCGTCCCCCGGGCCTTCTGCCGGGTGGTGGCTGGTCGCGCCGTTCCCCGCGCCCCTTTGGGGCGCTCAGGCGTTGGTGACGGCCTCGTCGATGGGGGTGTCGCCGGAGATCAGTTCGAGGGTGAGACCGGCGGTGGCGGGGGTGTCGAGGAGGGCGGCGAGGGTGGTGGCGACGTCCTCGCGGGGGATCGAGCCGCGGCCGGTGGAGGGGGCCAGCCGGATGCGGGAGGTGCCGGGGGTGTCGGTCAGCGCGCCGGGGCGCAGGATCGTCCAGTCGAGCGCGTCGCGGGCGCGGATCGCGTCGTCCGCCGCGCCCTTGGCGCGCAGGTACGCCTGGAAGACCGCGTCGGGGTAGGTGGCCTCGGCGTGCGCGCCCATGGAGGAGACCACCAGGAAGCGCCGGACGCCGGCCTGCTCCGCCGCGTCCGCGAGCAGCACCGCCGCGTCGCGGTCCACGGTGAGCTTGCGGTCGGCGCCGCTGCCGGCGCCCGCGCCGGCCGCGAAGACCGCGGCGTCCGCGCCGCGCAGCACCGCCGCCACCTCCTCGACGCTCGCCGACTCCAGGTCGACCACCGCCGCCTCGGCGCCCACCGCCCGCAGGTCCTCGGCCTGGGCCGGGTTGCGGATCAGTCCCACCACGCTGTCCCCGCGCCCGGCGAGCCTGCGCTCGAGCCGCAACGCGATCTGTCCGTGTCCACCAGCGATCACCGTACGCATGCCGCGACGTTACGCCTCGCGGTGCGACTGCCGTGGGAGGTCGAGGGCCGCCTCGCCCGCCGAGTCGCAGTACTCGCGCACCGCGCTGGTCCGCGAGACCACCCGGCCGCGGTGGATCACCAGCCGGCTGTACGCGAGCGACAGCACGCCGGCCACGCTGTCGCCGCGTACCGCGAGCAGCTCCGCGGGGAAGCCGGCCTCGACCCGTACCTCCGGCAGCCCGAGCACCGCCCGCGCCTGGCCGCTGATCAGGTCGTACGCCTGCGGGGCCGGGCAGACGCCGTGGGTGGCCAGCAGGAAGGCGGCCTCCAGGGGGTCGCCGCGGCCGACCGGGTTGGCGAGGTCGCCGAGCGAGCCGCTGCCGGCGCAGAGGCGTACCCCCGCCGCGCGCAGCGCCCGTACCGGCGCGATCCCGTCGCGCTCCAGCGCGCCGCAGCCGCCCTGCGGCAGCACCACCACCGACACGCCCGCCGCCGCCAGGCGCTCCGCGGTGGAGGCGAGCGCCTCGGGCGGCAGGCCGGCGGGCGCGTGGCAGGGGCCGAGCGTCACGCCGGGGCGCAGCCCGCCGGCCATCGCGGCCAGCCGGGCCAGCCGGGCCGGGTCGGCGGCGGAGGCGTGCAGGTCCACCGGCACCCCGAACTCCGCGGCCAGCGACAGCACCACCTCGGCGTACCCGCTCGGGTCGGGGTCCAGCTCGGGGCAGCCGCCGACCACGCAGGCGCCCATCTTCAGCGCGTCCCGGAGCATCGCGCAGCCGTCCGCGCCCGCGACGCCGGTCAGCAGCCGGGGCACCGCGACGGCCTGCACCTCGACCAGGCCGCGCAGCGCCCGCCGGGCCTGCAGCACCGCCTCCAGCGCGTGCAGGCCCTGCACGTCGCCGACCCGGACGTGGCTGCGCACCGCGGTGGCGCCGTGGCCGAGTTGGAGGAGCGCGGCCTCGGTGGCCCGCCGCTGCACGTCCGCGGTGTCGCCGGTGGGCGGGCCGCCGGCGGTCAGCGCGAGGTCCAGGTGGGCGTGCGGCTCGGCCGGCGCCGGCAGCAGCAGGTAGCCGCGCAGGTCGATCCGGGCGCCCTCGGCGGGGCGGCCGCCGCGGCCGGCCGGCAGCGCGAGGCTGCCCGAGGTGCCGACCGCCTCGATCCGCTGGCCGCTCAGGCGGACGTCGACGGTGCGCCCGTCGGCGAGCCGGGCGCCGCACAGCAGCAGGGTGGCGGTCTCCGCGGCGGTCTCCCGGGGACTCTCGCGGGGGGTGTCGGTCATCGCGCTCCTCCGATGCGGACAGGCAGGCGGCGGGCGGCGGGCGTCAAGTGCCGGTCGACGGGCATGATCACGCAGGTCCGACCCTATGCGGAGGTGCGTCCCGCGCCCGGCAGGAAGGCATTAGTCGTACCGGCGAGGGTCGCGCCGAGCGGCGGCCGGCCGCGCGGCGGAGGCCCGATCTGCCCTGACGGATACGGATTTCACGTATCGCTGCGGACCGTGTAATGTCTTCCTCGCTCGCCCCAATAGCTCAGTCGGTAGAGCGTCTCCATGGTAAGGAGAAGGTCTACGGTTCGATTCCGTATTGGGGCTCTGATGGATCGGTTCCCCGCCCTATGGCGGGGGCCAGTTCGTCGAAGCGGCGTAGCTCAGTCGGTAGAGCAAGCGGCTCATAATCGCTGTGTCACCGGTTCAAGTCCGGTCGCCGCTACTCTCCGTAGCCGATTGCGGGTTCGGTCCCTCGATCGGCTACTCTTTCTGTGTTCATCACCCCCGTTCGTCAAGGAGCACTCACGTGGCCGCCACCGACGTCCGCCCGAAGATCACGCTGGCCTGCGTGGAGTGCAAGGAGCGGAACTACATCACCAAGAAGAACCGGCGCAACGACCCGGACCGTCTTGAGATGAAGAAGCACTGCCCGCGTTGCAACGCGCACACCGCGCACCGCGAGACCCGCTGACCTTCTGCTTTCTGCACGCCGTGTGCGCCGCCGGCTTCGGCTGCCGGTGCACGCAGCAGGCTCAGGCTCCGTCGTGAGGCCGTACCCGTGTTCACCACCGGGGACGGCCTCGCGGCATGTCGTGCCCCGTTCCGTTCCGCACCGGAGGTGCCGATGGCTCTGGACCAGTCCTTCGTCGGGCGCAGTTATCCGCCCACCGAGCCCTACGAAGTGGGCCGGGAGAAGATCCGTGAATTCGCCGAGGCGATCGGCGACGACAATCCCGTCTACCGGGACGCGGACGCGGCCAAGGGGTTCGGCCACGCCGATGTGATCGCGCCGCCGACCTTCGCCTTCTCGATCACCTACAAGGCGGCGGCCGTCGTGGTCACGGACCCGGAGCTGGGACTCGACTACGGCCGGGTGGTGCACGGCGACCAGAAGTTCGCCTACACCCGGCCGGTGCGGGCCGGCGACCGGCTCACCGTCGTCTCGACGATCGAGGCGATCAAGTCCATGGCGGGCAACGAGATCCTCGACATCCGCGGCGAGGTCCACGACGAGTCCGGCGAGCACGTGGTGACCGCCTGGACCAAGCTGGTGGCCCGCGGCGCGTCCGGGCCGGAGCAGGGCGGGGAGGCGTGATGGCCGCGAGGATCGCGTACGACGACGTGGAGGTCGGCACGGAGCTGCCGCCCGCCGGCTTCCCGGTGACCCGCGCCACGCTGGTCCGGTACGCGGGCGCGTCCGGCGACTTCAACCCGATCCACTGGAACGAGAGGTTCGCCCGCGAGGTCGGGCTGCCCGACGTGATCGCGCACGGCATGTTCACCATGGCCTCGGCGATCCGGGTGGTCACCGACTGGGCCGGCGACCCGGGCGCGGTCGTCGAGTACGGCGTGCGGTTCACCAAGCCGGTCGTGGTGCCGAACGACGACGAGGGCGCGCGCGTCGAGGTGACGGGGAAGGTCGCCGCGAAGCTGGACGACAACCTGGTGCGGGTCGACCTGGTCGCGACCAGCGCGGGCCAGAAGGTGCTCGGCATGTCCCGCGCGGTGGTCAGGCTCGGCTGAGCACCGCGCCGCGGCAGCAGCGGGTACGGGTAAGGGGCGTCCGCCACTGGTGGGCGCCCCTTACCCGTACCGTGCGCCGGGAGCGCGCCGGGCGCGCGGGCGGGCCGGGGACGGGTGCCGGGCCCGGCGGATGGAAGAATGGCGTGGTGCACGTAATGGAAGACGTCCCGCTCGCACCGTTCACGACCCTCCGGCTGGGCGGTCCCGCCGCGCGCCTGGTGACCGCGGTCACCGACGAGGAGCTCATCGAGGCGGTCCGCGCCGCCGACGCCCGCAGGGAGCCGGTGCTCCTGGTGGGCGGCGGCAGCAACCTGGTGATCGGCGACGCCGGCTTCGACGGCACCGCCGTCGTGGTCGCCACCCGGGGCGTGCGCCTCGACGGCCGCCGGCTGGAGCTGGCCGCCGGCGAGAACTGGACCGACGCGGTCGCTGAGACGGTCCGCGCGGGCCTGGCCGGAATCGAGTGCCTGGCCGGCATCCCCGGCTCGGCCGGCGCCACGCCGATCCAGAACGTCGGCGCGTACGGCCAGGAGGTGTCGAGCACGATCACCGAGGTGGTCGCCTACGACAGGACCACCGGCGAGACGGTGACCGTCGCGGGCGAGGACTGCGGCTTCGCCTACCGCACCAGCCGCTTCAAGGAGGACCCGGCGCGCCACGTGGTGCTGCGGGTCCGCTTCGCACTGGAGGACGCGGGCGGCATGTCCGCGCCGGTGAAATACGCCGAGACCGCGCGGGCGCTGGGCGTCGGGCCCGGCGACCGGGCGCCGCTGGCCAAGGTCAGGGAGACGGTGCTGGGGCTGCGGGCCGGCAAGGGGATGGTGCTCGACCCCGACGACCACGACACCTGGTCGGCCGGGTCCTTCTTCACCAACCCGGTGCTCGGCGCCGACGACTACGCCGCCTTCCTGGACCGGGCCCGCGCCCGGCTCGGCGCCGACGTCCAGCCGCCCGCCTACCCCGAGCCGGGCGAGCGCACCAAGCTCTCCGCGGCCTGGCTGATCGACCGGGCCGGCTTCACCAAGGGCTACGGGGACGGGCCGGCCCGCATCTCCACCAAGCACACCCTGGCGCTCACCAACCGCGGCGCGGCCACCACCCAGGACCTGCTGGCGCTCGCCCGCGAGGTGCGCGGCGGCGTCGCCGCCGCCTTCGGCGTGACGCTGGTCAACGAGCCGGTCACGGTGGGCGTCGCCCTCTGACCTCCGGCGGCGCCGTCCCGGCCGCCAACGACAGACCCTAGGCGAGCCATCCGTCGATGCCGGTCAGCATGCCGTCCTTGACGTCCTGCGGGGCGCGCGCGGCGTGGACGGACTGGCGGGCCAGGTCGGCGAGTTCGGCGTCGGTGAAGGCGTGCGCGGCGCGCGCGATGTCGTACTGGGCGGCCAGCCGCGAGCCGAAGAGCAGGGGGTCGTCGGCGCCCAGCGCCATCGGGACGCCGGCGTCGTAGAGGGTGCGCAGCGGGACGTCCTCGGGCTTGTCGTACACGCCGAGGGCGACGTTGGAGGCCGGGCAGACCTCGCAGGTGACGCCCGCGTCGGCGAGGCGGCGCAGCAGGCGGGGGTCCTCGGCGGCGCGCACCCCGTGCCCGACGCGCTGCGCGTGCAGGTCGTCGAGGCAGTCCCGGACGCTGGAGGGCCCGGCCAGCTCGCCGCCGTGCGGTGCGGCCAGCAGGCCGCCCTCCCGGGCGATGGCGAAGGCGCGGTCGAAGTCCCGTGCCAGGCCCCGGCGTTCGTCGTTGGACAGCCCGAAGCCGACGACCCCCTGGTCGGCGTAGCGGACCGCCAGCCGGGCCAGCGTACGGGCGTCCAGCGGGTGCTTCATGCGGTTCGCGGCGATCACCACGCCCATACCGAGGCCGGTGTCGTGCGAGGCGCTCCGCACGCCGTCCAGGATGATCTCCATGGTGGGGATCAGCCCGCCGAGCCGGGGCGCGTACGAGGTCGGGTCGACCTGGATCTCCAGCCAGCCGGAGCCGTCCGCCACGTCCTCCTCGGCGGCCTCGCGCACCAGCCGCCGGATGTCCTCGGGGGTGCGCAGGCACGAGCGGGCGATGTCGTACAGCCGCTGGAAGCGGAACCAGCCGCGCTCGTCGGTCGCCCGCAGGCTCGGCGGCTGGCCCGAGGTCAGCGCCTCGGGCAGGTGGACGCCGTGCTGGTCGGCGAGCTCCAGCAGGGTGCCGGGCCGCATCGACCCGGTGAAGTGCAGATGCAGATGAGCCTTGGGAAGGAGCCGGACGTCCCGGGCCGTGGGTGCCTCGCGTGCCATTCCAAGATCCTGCTACACGTCGGCCCCCGCCCGGAACCACTTTCTCCGAACGGGGGCTTGCCCGAAAGCAGGAGCGGATCCCGGCGTCCGGGTCTCCGCGGCGGCGAAGGGGTCAGGCGAAGGGGTCAGTCGGTGGCCTCGCCGAGCAGCTTCTGCAGCCGGGAGACGCCCTCGACGAGGTCGTCGTCGCCGAGCGCGTAGGACAGCCGCAGGTAGCCGGGGGTGCCGAAGGCCTCGCCGGGGACGACCGCGACCTCGGCCTCGTCGAGGGTGAGGGCGGCCAGCTCCACCGAGGTGGCCGGGCGCTTGCCGCGGATCTCCTTGCCGAGCAGGGCCTTCACCGACGGGTAGGCGTAGAACGCGCCCTCGGGGACCGGGCAGAGCACGCCGTCGATCTCGTTGAGCATCCGCACGATGGTCTGCCGCCGCCGGTCGAAGGCCGCGCGCATCTCGGCGACCGCGGACAGGTCGCCGGTGACCGCGGCCAGCGCGGCGACCTGGGCGACGTTGGAGACGTTGGAGGTGGCGTGCGACTGCAGGTTGGTCGCGGCCTTCACCACGTCCTTGGGGCCGACGATCCAGCCGACCCGCCAGCCGGTCATCGCGTACGTCTTCGCCACGCCGTTGACGACGATGCACTTGTCGCGCAGCTCGGGGACGATCGCCGGCAGCGAGGTGAACGTCGCGTCGCCGTAGACGAGGTGCTCGTAGATCTCGTCGGTCAGCACCCACAGGCCGTGCTCGACGGCCCAGCGGCCGATCGCCTCGGTGTCGGCCTCGCTGTAGACCGCGCCGGTGGGGTTGGACGGGGAGACGAAGAGCAGCACCTTGGTGCGCTCGGTGCGGGCGGCCTCCAGCTGCTCCACCGAGACCCGGTAGCCGGTGGTCTCGTCGGCCACGACCTCCACCGGCACGCCGCCGGCGAGCCGGATCGACTCGGGGTAGGTGGTCCAGTACGGGGCGGGCACGATGACCTCGTCGCCCGGGTCGAGGACGGCTGCGAACGCCTCGTAGATCGCCTGCTTGCCGCCGTTGGTGACCAGCACCTGGGAGGCGTCCACCTCGTAGCCGGAGTCGCGGAGCGTCTTGGCGGCGATCGCGGCCTTCAGCTCGGGCAGGCCGCCGGCCGGCGTGTAGCGGTGGTACTTCGGGGTCCGGCACGCCTCGACCGCGGCCTCGACGATGTAGTCGGGGGTCGGGAAGTCGGGCTCGCCGGCGCCGAAGCCGATCACCGGACGCCCGGCGGCCTTGAGGGCCTTGGCCTTGGCGTCCACGGCCAGCGTCGCGGACTCGGAGATCGCCCCGATGCGGGCCGACACCCGGCGCTCGCTCGGGGACGGTGCTGACGGGGTGGCGGAGGGGGTTGCTGCGCTCATGACTGCATGGTCCCACTCCCCGCCGCGGCCCGGCACCGGGTTTGCCGACCCCTTCGGGTGCAAGACGTTCGACGGGGAGCCTCCGAGCACGTACACTCATCCGTCGGTGGCCCTCCCAACTGCTGCACTGCGGTACGTTGGGTGAGTCAGCAAAGGGTCGTAGCTCAATTGGTAGAGCACTGGTCTCCAAAACCAGCGGTTGGGGGTTCAAGTCCCTCCGGCCCTGCTCGCACGCCTGATGGTGGGCGTGGGCAGGATAAGCACTCGCCGTACCGCGCGACGGGCGCGGCATGGCCACGACCCCGGAGTCAGGTGAGGACGAGTGACTGAGATCACGGACTCCATCGGCGTTCCTGAGCCTGGCACGACTCAGGATGACAAGGAGACCGACAAGAAGCCCCGCCGCGGTGGCAAGCGCGGAAAGAAGGGCCCGCTCGGTCGTCTTGCTCTCTTCTACCGCCAGATCGTGGCGGAGCTGCGGAAGGTCGTCTGGCCGAGCCGCAATGACCTGATGACGTACACCACCGTGGTGATTGTGTTCGTTGTCGTCGTCATCGCCTTCGTCAGCGTGGTTGACTGGGGTTTCTCGAAGCTCGTCTCGTACGTCTTCGGCTGATCCCGCGGCGGGTGCCGGGCCTGAGCCCACGGCACCTGTCCGTATGTCCCACCCTTTGAAGTCAGGAAGAAGCAGTCACCGTGTCTGACCCGAACGTGTACGACGGCGCCGCCACCGACGAGTCTGCCGATGGCGACGACACCGCACTCGACACCGTCGAGACCGCGGAGGGCGACGTCGACCAGGCCGAGACTGCCGATCTGGCCGAGGACGAGTCCGCCGAGCAGGACACCGTCGACGCCGAGGACGAGGACGAGACGTCCGCGGAGGACGACTCGGAGGACGAGGAGTCCGCCGAGGACGCCGGCGAGGACACGCCCGCAGAGCCGGTCGACGCCGTCGCCGCGTTCCGCGAGGAGCTGCGCACGCTGCCCGGCGAGTGGTACGTGATCCACACCTACGCGGGCTACGAGAACCGCGTGAAGTCCAACCTGGAGCAGCGCGCCGTCTCGCTCAACGTCGAGGACTACATCTACCAGGCAGAAGTGCCCCAGGAAGAAGTCGTCCAGATCAAGAACGGCGACCGCAAGACGATCCGTCAGAACAAGCTCCCCGGCTACGTCCTGGTCCGCATGGACCTGACGAACGAGTCGTGGGGCGTGGTCCGCAACACCCCGGGCGTCACCGGCTTCGTGGGCAACGCGTACGACCCGTACCCGCTGACGCTGGACGAGATCGTCAAGATGCTCGCCCCCGAGGTGGAGGCCGCGGCCGAGGCCGCCGCGATCGCCGAGGGCACCGCCCAGCCCCGCAAGATCGAGGTCCAGGTCCTCGACTTCGAGGTCGGCGACTCGGTCACCGTCACCGACGGCCCCTTCGCCACCCTCCAGGCCACGATCAACGAGATCAACCCCGACTCCAAGAAGGTCAAGGGCCTCGTCGAGATCTTCGGCCGCGAGACCCCGGTCGAGCTGAGCTTCGACCAGATCCAGAAGAACTGACGGCTCCGCCGCCGGATCGACCTCGCAAGCCCCTGCCCCCGCGTACGCGCGGGGAGCAGGGGCTTCGCCGTTCGGCGCCCGGCGGGTGGGGGGAGGGCGCCCGGTGGAGGTCAGTCGAGGGAGTTGAGCACCGGGTAGTAGCCGGCGGAGTGGCCGGTGGCGGTGGGGTGGTAGGACTCGAAGCTCGGCGAGATGACCAGGGAGTGCAGGTAGTCGCCGCCGGAGCAGAGCTCGTGGCCGTGGAAGGTGCTGCGGACGTCGCCGAAGGAGAAGCCGTGGGCGGCTGCGCGGGCGGCGGTGGTGGTGTCGATGAGGTCGGCCGCCTCGTCGATCTTCTGGTGCTTGGTGGCGCTCATCCCGACGCAGAAGACGTTGAGGGTGTACATGTCCGGGTAGCCCAGCACGACCACGTGGGCGTTCGGGGCCTTGGCCCGGATCGCGTTGTACACGGAGTCGAGGCGGCCCGGCAGGGTGTTCCTGACGAAGGTCTCCGCGGTGTTGACCCGGCTGACGCAGGAGCTGTCGGACCCGGTGACGCAGGTGGTCATCACGTCGGAGAAGCCCGCGTCGTTGCCGCCGATGGTGAGGGTGACCAGACCGGTGGAGGCGCTGAGCGTGCCGAGCTGGTTGTTGAGCACGTCGGAGGTCACCGCGCCGGAGCAGGCGAGGTCGGAGAAGGAGGACGGCGCGTGCGCGTTCTTCCACAGGTAGGGGTAGGCGCTGAAGCTGCGGTGGCAGTCGCCGCTCGCGCTGTCGTAGTTGCCCGCGCCGTTGCCGGCCGAGTAGGAGTCCCCGAGGGCGACATACGCGGGTCCGGCCGCCTGGGCCGGACCTGTGACGACGATCGCGAGGACGAACGCGAGGATGACGGTGCCGATCGCTGAGAGGGACTTCGTGGCCGGTCTCACGGAACCTCCATGGGGGGCAGGATCGCTGTTGGCTACTAAGGAGTAGCAAGCTGTCGCCCCTCTGGGAAGTGTTCATGTCAGAAATTCTTTGCGCGTAGACCTGGGTTTCAGCCGCCCGGCACCCGGGCGTACTGACCAGCCGGATTCGGAGCACGGCGCGATACCCGCTATCGTGGTGCGGTATGCCTGCTCGCAGGCATGGAAACTCTCAACAGGACCCGGAGAGAGCAATGCCTCCCAAGAAGAAGAAGGTCACGGGGCTGATCAAGCTCCAGATCAACGCCGGTGCGGCCAACCCGGCCCCGCCGGTCGGCCCCGCGCTGGGCCAGCACGGCGTGAACATCATGGAGTTCTGCAAGGCCTACAACGCGGCCACCGAGTCGCAGCGCGGCATGGTGATCCCGGTGGAGATCACGGTCTACGAGGACCGGACCTTCACGTTCATCACCAAGACCCCGCCGGCCGCGAAGCTCATCCTCAAGGCCGCGGGCGTGGACAAGGGCTCCGGCGAGCCGCACGTGAAGAAGGTCGCCAAGCTCACCCGCGACCAGGTGCGCGACATCGCCACCACCAAGCTCCCCGACCTGAACGCCAACGACCTGGACGCCGCGGAGAAGATCATCGCGGGCACCGCCAGGTCGATGGGCATCACCGTCGAGGGCTGACGCCCGAGCTCGCGCAGTGGCCGGCCGATCGGCCCCTCCTGTCCGATGGAGGGCAAGGAGGGCGAGGCCGTCCGCGGAGCGAGTGAGCAGGAAGCCCGAGCGATGGGCCGAGGGCTGACGTCGGCCTCGCAGTAGCAGCAGATGTGGGAGGGCCCGCTCGGCCCCGACCACGACTCCCAGAACCGTAGGAGCAGCAGTGAGCAAGCGCAGCAAGTCTCTCCGCGCTGCGGACGCCAAGATCGACCAGGAGCGCCTCTACGCGCCTCTGGAGGCCGTCCGTCTCGCCAAGGAGACGTCCAGCACCAAGTTCGACTCGACCGTCGAGGTCGCCTTCCGCCTGGGTGTCGACCCTCGCAAGGCCGACCAGATGGTCCGCGGCACCGTGAACCTCCCGCACGGCACCGGCAAGACCGCCCGGGTCCTGGTCTTCGCGACCGGTGACCGTGCCGCGGCCGCGGAAGCCGCGGGGGCCGACATCGTCGGCTCCGACGAACTCATCGACGAGGTGGCGAAGGGGCGGCTGGACTTCGACGCCGTCGTCGCCACCCCGGACCTCATGGGCAAGGTCGGCCGCCTCGGCCGCGTCCTCGGCCCGCGTGGCCTCATGCCCAACCCGAAGACCGGCACCGTGACGCCCGACGTGGCGAAGGCGGTCACGGACATCAAGGGCGGCAAGATCGAGTTCCGCGTCGACAAGCACTCGAACCTGCACTTCATCATCGGCAAGGTGTCCTTCGACGACGCCCAGCTGGTGGAGAACTACGCGGCGGCCCTGGACGAGATCCTGCGTCTCAAGCCGTCCGCCGCCAAGGGCCGTTACATCAAGAAGGCCGCGGTCTCCACGACCATGGGCCCCGGCATCCAGGTCGACTCCAACCGCACCCGCAACCTCCTCGTCGAGGAGGACCCGGCGTCCGTGTGACGCCTGGCCGCACCGTGCACACCGGGCCCGCCTCCCCCCGGGGAGGCGGGCCCGGCCCGTTCTCGCGACCGCGGCCCCGCTACAGTGCCGCCGGGGCGGTCGGCTGCGCGAAGCAGTCCGGCCGGCGGACACGAGTACGGGGTGGGCGACGGCATGAGGACACGCGTGCTCGCGGCCTGCGCGGCGGTCGCCGCGACTGCGGTGGCGCTCGCCGGATGCTCGTCGGGCCCGGCCGCGCCGCGGCGCGCGGTACGCCCGGTGCCGGTTCCCTTCTCGGCCTCCCCGGTGCCGGTGACCCCGGACCCGGGCCGCGCCGCGCGTACCGCGCTCATGCGGCGGCTCGCGGCCTACGGCGACGCCAGGCAGTCCCTCGTCGCCACCGAGAACGTGGCCTGGGACGGCCGGAAGGTCCGCTTCGACGGCCTGTTCACCTGGGGCTCCCGACCGGCCATGGACGTCCGGGCGCCGACCGCGCAACTGGCGATGCAGGAGCTGAGCGCCTCCGACACGACGGAGGTGCTGCTGGTGGACGGCGCGTTCTACTACGGGGTCGGGCCCCGGCCCAGCGGCGCGCTGCGGGGAAGGCACTGGATGAAGGTCCCGGTTCCGAGGCTGTCGGAAGAGGGGCTGCAGGCCAACCCGCTCGACGGGCTGTGGATGGCGGCGGACGCGGCCGGCGTGATCGACCTGGGTTCGCAGAACGTCGACGGCACGGTCGCCACGCACTACCAGGGCACGGTGGACCGGGCGGCGCTCGCCGCTGACCGGCGTCTGGTCCTGGCCGGGAGCGCCCCGCCCGCCGTCCTGCCCGCCGGCGCCGAGAGCGCGCAGCTGGACGTGTGGGTGGACGCCCGGGGGCGACCGGTCGGGTGGGTGGTCACGTGCGGACCCGGGCGGTCGATCTCGGTCGACGTCACGGCCCTCGGCGGCCCTCGGAGCATCGCCGCGCCTCCCGTCGCGGACACCGCCGACGCGGCGGCGGTCGGCGGTCGGCCCGCGGCTGCCTGAACCGCCGCCCCGCGGCCCGCGGGCGCCCGCCGGAGGCGATTTGCCCCGCGGGGACCGGGTCCCGTACGCTGCTCGGGAAGCCAAAGACCGCTGGTTGTCGCCGTGCCCCGAAAGGGACAGGGCGGCCGAAGGATCCGCTGGATGCGGACGGCCCGCGCAGGTGACCGTGGATGATCTCCGGAACCGTACGCCTCGTGTGTGCGTGTCCGTCGAGTCTCGCCCCGTGCGCCTGCGCTCGGGGCGTTTGTTTTCGCCGAGGAGAGTCCCTTCACGCCGGGCGGTCCGCAATCACCCGGAAGGAGGCCGAGACTCATGGCGAGGCCTGACAAGGCTGCCGCGGTTGCCGAGTTGACGGATCAGTTCCGCTCCTCGAACGCCGCTGTGCTGACCGAGTACCGCGGTCTCACCGTGGCGCAGCTCAAGACGCTGCGCCGTTCGCTCGGTGAGAACGCCACGTACGCCGTGGTGAAGAACACGCTGACCAAGATCGCGGCCAACGAGGCCGGGATCAGCACGCTCGACGACCTGTTCGCGGGTCCGTCGGCCGTCGCCTTCGTGACCGGTGACCCGGTCGAGGCGGCGAAGGGTCTGCGCGACTTCGCCAAGGACAACCCCGCTCTCGTCATCAAGGGCGGTGTCCTTGACGGCAAGGCGCTGTCCGCCGACGAGATCAAGAAGCTTGCGGACCTCGAGTCCCGCGAGGTTCTGCTCGCCAAGCTGGCGGGCGCCATGAAGGGCAAGCAGTCCCAGGCTGCCGCGCTCTTCCAGGCGCTTCCCTCGAAGTTCGTCCGCACCGCGGACGCGCTTCGTGCCAAGCGGGCCGAGCAGGGCGGTGCCGAGTAATTCGGCTCGCACAATGACCGCCGCGTGAGGCCGTAGCAGTACGGCGCAGCGCGGAGGTCGCCGCGGGCCTGACGTACGCCCGCCGACATGTACACCCGGCACCAGCCGATTGAATGGAAGGACCCGCCACCATGGCGAAGCTCAGCCAGGACGACCTGCTCGCGCAGTTCGAAGAGATGACCCTCATCGAGCTCTCCGAGTTCGTGAAGGCGTTCGAGGACAAGTTCGACGTCACCGCGGCCGTCGCCGCCGCCGCCCCCGCTGCGGGTGGCGCGGGCGTCGCCGCCGCCGAGGCCGTCGAGGAGCAGGACGAGTTCGACGTCATCCTCACGGGTGCCGGCGAGAAGAAGATCCAGGTCATCAAGGTCGTGCGCGAGCTGACCTCCCTGGGTCTGAAGGAGGCCAAGGACCTCGTGGACGGCGCTCCCAAGGCCGTCGTCGAGAAGGCCACCAAGGAAGCCGCTGCCAAGGCCAAGGAGGCGCTCGAGGGCGCCGGCGCCTCGGTCGAGGTCAAGTAACACCTGCTCCACCCGCCGCAGGGCGGTCACCCTTCCGGGTGGCCGCCCTGCGGCGTTCTGGATCTCTCCCGGCGACGGGGCCTTGACGTATGGCACGCTTCGCGCAATTCTCAGGACGCGTCGCCACACCGGTCCGGCTCGGGGCCGGTGGCCGTGCAGCACCGGCCGCACTTCTTCGGCATCGGATGCATGGATCGGCGGCGATGCGGGAATGCATGGCTTTGCAGCGTGGTGAGTGCGGATCCGGTTCCATCCGAGGGGAACCGGGGCGCGAGACGGGCGGAGGGGGCGACGATTCGGTACTCCGAATCACAGCTCTGGACATCAGTGGGCCAAGTGGCTACACTGACCCTTTGCGCTGCCTGTTAGCTGCTGCCTGGCCCGTCACCAGCGGCATGCCCATATCTGAGCACCACTGAGAGGGCCCTTCATCAGGGGTTTTCCTCAAGCTCAGGGGCGGACCGGTATGCGCGTAGTGAGTCCGAGCCCTCGGAAGGACCCCCTCTTGGCCGCCTCGCGCAACGCCTCGACTGCCAATTCGAACAACGGCGCAAGCACCGCACCGCTGCGCATCTCTTTCGCGAAGATCCGTGAACCGCTCGAAGTTCCGAACCTCCTCGCGCTCCAGACCGAGAGCTTTGACTGGCTGCTCGGCAACGCCGCGTGGAAGGCCCGGGTCGAGGCGGCCCTGGACAGTGGGCAGGACGTCCCCAGGAAGTCCGGTCTGGAGGAGATCTTCGAGGAGATCTCCCCGATCGAGGACTTCTCCGGGTCGATGTCGCTCACTTTCCGCGACCACCGCTTCGAGCCGCCGAAGAACTCGCTGGACGAGTGCAAGGAGCGCGACTTCACGTACGGCGCGCCGCTCTTCGTCACCGCCGAGTTCACCAACAACGAGACCGGCGAGATCAAGTCCCAGACGGTCTTCATGGGCGACTTCCCCCTGATGACCAACAAGGGCACCTTCTGCATCAACGGCACCGAGCGTGTCGTCGTCTCGCAGCTGGTCCGCTCGCCGGGCGTCTACTTCGACAGCCAGATCGACAAGACGTCCGACAAGGACATCTTCTCCGCCAAGATCATCCCGTCCCGGGGCGCCTGGCTGGAGATGGAGATCGACAAGCGCGACATGGTCGGTGTCCGCATCGACCGCAAGCGCAAGCAGTCGGTCACCGTGCTGCTCAAGGCGCTCGGCTGGAGCACCGAGCAGATCCTGGAGGAGTTCGGCGAGTACGAGTCGATGCGCGCCACCCTGGAGAAGGACCACACCCAGGGCCAGGACGACGCGCTGCTCGACATCTACCGCAAGCTGCGTCCGGGCGAGCCGCCGACCAAGGAGGCCGCCCAGACCCTGCTGGAGAACCTCTACTTCAACCCCAAGCGCTACGACCTGGCGAAGGTCGGCCGCTACAAGGTGAACAAGAAGCTCGGCAGCGACGCGCCGCTGGACGCCGGCGTGCTCACCACCGACGACATCCTGGCCACCATCAAGTACCTGGTGAAGCTGCACGCCGGCGAGACCGAGACCAGCGGTGACAACGGTTCGCAGATCGTGGTCGAGGTCGACGACATCGACCACTTCGGCAACCGCCGCCTGCGCAACGTCGGCGAGCTCATCCAGAACCAGGTCCGCACCGGCCTGGCCCGGATGGAGCGCGTCGTGCGCGAGCGGATGACCACCCAGGACGTCGAGGCGATCACGCCGCAGACCCTGATCAACATCCGGCCGGTCGTCGCCTCCATCAAGGAGTTCTTCGGCACCAGCCAGCTGTCGCAGTTCATGGACCAGACGAACCCGCTGTCCGGCCTGACCCACAAGCGCCGCCTGTCGGCGCTGGGCCCCGGCGGTCTGTCCCGTGAGCGGGCCGGCTTCGAGGTCCGTGACGTGCACCCCTCGCACTACGGCCGGATGTGTCCGATCGAGACGCCGGAGGGCCCGAACATCGGCCTGATCGGCTCGCTCGCCTCCTACGGCCGGGTGAACGCCTTCGGCTTCGTGGAGACCCCGTACCGCAAGGTCGTCGAGGGCGTCGTCACCGACGACGTCGACTACCTGACCGCGGACGAGGAGGACCGCTTCGTCATCGCGCAGGCCAACGCGCCGCTGACCGAGGACCTGCGGTTCGCCGAGTCCCGCGTGCTGGTCCGCCGCCGTGGCGGCGAGATCGACTACATCCCCGGCGACGACGTCGACTACATGGACGTCTCGCCGCGCCAGATGGTGTCGGTCGCGACCGCGATGATCCCGTTCCTGGAGCACGACGACGCCAACCGCGCGCTCATGGGATCGAACATGATGCGCCAGGCGGTGCCGCTGATCAAGAGCGAGGCGCCGCTGGTCGGCACCGGCATGGAGTACCGCTGCGCGGTCGACGCCGGCGACGTGATCAAGGCCGAGAAGGACGGTGTGGTCCAGGAGGTCTCCGCGGACTACGTCACGGTCACCAACGACGACGGCACGTACACCACGTACCGGGTCGCCAAGTTCTCCCGCTCCAACCAGGGCACGTCCTTCAACCAGAAGGTCGTCGTGGACGAGGGCGCCCGCGTGGTGGCCGGCCAGGTGCTGGCCGACGGCCCGTCGACCGACGAGGGCGAGATGGCCCTCGGCAAGAACCTGCTGGTCGCGTTCATGCCGTGGGAGGGTCACAACTACGAGGACGCGATCATCCTGTCGCAGCGCCTCGTGCAGGACGATGTCCTCTCCTCGATCCACATCGAGGAGCACGAGGTCGACGCCCGTGACACCAAGCTCGGCCCGGAGGAGATCACCCGGGACATCCCGAACGTCTCCGAGGAGGTCCTCGCCGACCTCGACGAGCGCGGCATCATCCGGATCGGCGCCGACGTGGTCGCCGGCGACATCCTGGTCGGCAAGGTCACCCCGAAGGGCGAGACCGAGCTGACCCCGGAGGAGCGGCTGCTGCGCGCGATCTTCGGCGAGAAGGCCCGCGAGGTCCGCGACACCTCCCTGAAGGTGCCGCACGGCGAGGTCGGCAAGGTCATCGGCGTCCGCGTCTTCGACCGCGAGGAGGGCGACGAGCTGCCGCCCGGTGTGAACCAGCTGGTGCGCGTGTACGTGGCGCAGAAGCGGAAGATCACCGACGGCGACAAGCTGGCCGGCCGGCACGGCAACAAGGGCGTCATCTCCAAGATCCTGCCGGTCGAGGACATGCCGTTCCTGGAGGACGGCACCCCGGTCGACATCATCCTCAACCCGCTCGGCGTCCCGTCCCGGATGAACCCGGGGCAGGTGCTGGAGATCCACCTCGGCTGGCTCGCGAAGCAGGGCTGGGACGTCTCCGGCATCGGCGAGGAGTGGGCGCGCCGCCTGCAGGCGATCGACGCCGACCAGGTCGCGCCGGGCACCAACGTCGCGACCCCGGTCTTCGACGGCGCCCGCGAGGACGAGATCACCGGCCTCTTCGAGTCCACGGTCCCCAACCGCGACGGCAACCGCATGGTGCTGCCGTCCGGCAAGGCCCGGATGTTCGACGGCCGCTCCGGCGAGCCGTTCCCGGACCCGATCTCGGTCGGCTACATGTACATCCTCAAGCTGCACCACCTGGTGGACGACAAGCTCCACGCCCGCTCCACCGGTCCGTACTCGATGATCACCCAGCAGCCGCTGGGCGGTAAGGCGCAGTTCGGCGGGCAGCGATTCGGCGAGATGGAGGTGTGGGCGCTGGAGGCGTACGGCGCCGCGTACGCACTCCAGGAGCTGCTGACCATCAAGTCCGACGACGTTCTCGGCCGGGTGAAGGTCTACGAGGCCATCGTCAAGGGCGAGAACATCCCCGAGCCCGGCATTCCCGAGTCCTTCAAGGTGCTCATCAAGGAAATGCAGTCCCTCTGCCTCAACGTGGAGGTGCTGTCCTCGGACGGCATGTCCATCGAGATGCGCGACACCGACGAGGACGTCTTCCGCGCCGCGGAAGAGCTCGGTATCGACCTGTCCCGGCGCGAGCCGAGCAGCGTCGAAGAGGTCTGACGGGCCGGCCGCCCGACTCCGGCTCATCCCGGACCGGGCGGCCTCTCCCAGGACCGTCCAGACCATGTTTGACAATCGACGACCCCGAAAGAGGGATTGACGACAAGTGCTCGACGTCAACTTCTTCGACGAGCTGCGGATCGGCCTTGCCACCGCGGACGACATCCGGACCTGGTCGCACGGCGAAGTCAAGAAGCCGGAGACCATCAACTACCGCACCCTCAAGCCGGAAAAGGACGGGCTCTTCTGCGAGAAGATCTTCGGCCCCACCCGGGACTGGGAGTGCTACTGCGGCAAGTACAAGCGTGTCCGCTTCAAGGGCATCATCTGTGAGCGCTGCGGCGTCGAGGTCACTCGCGCCAAGGTGCGCCGTGAGCGGATGGGCCACATCGAGCTCGCCGCGCCCGTCACGCACATCTGGTACTTCAAGGGCGTCCCGTCGCGCCTCGGCTACCTGCTCGACCTCGCCCCGAAGGACCTCGAGAAGGTCATCTACTTCGCGGCGTACATGATCACGTGGGTGGACGACGAGCGCCGCACCCGCGATCTGCCGTCGCTGGAGGCCCAGGTCTCCGTGGAGCGTCAGCAGGTCGAGCAGCGCCGTGACGCCGACGTCGAGGCCCGGCAGAAGAAGCTGGAAGCCGACCTCGGCGAGCTGGAGAACGAGGGCGCCAAGGCCGACGTGCGCCGCAAGGTGCGCGAAGGCGCCGAGCGCGAGATGAAGCAGCTGCGCGACCGCGCCCAGCGGGAGCTGGACCGCCTCGACGAGGTGTGGGCCCGCTTCAAGAACCTCAAGGTCCAGGACCTGGAGGGCGACGAGCTGCTCTACCGCGAGCTGCGCGACCGCTTCGGGACCTACTTCCAGGGCTCGATGGGCGCAGCCGCGCTGCAGAAGCGCCTGGAGTCCTTCGACCTGGAGGAGGAGGCCGAGCGCCTCCGCGAGATCATCCGCACCGGCAAGGGCCAGAAGAAGACCCGGGCGCTCAAGCGCCTCAAGGTCGTCTCCGCGTTCCTGCAGACCACCAACAAGCCCAACGGCATGGTGCTGGACTGCGTCCCGGTGATCCCGCCGGACCTGCGTCCGATGGTGCAGCTGGACGGTGGCCGCTTCGCGACCTCCGACCTGAACGACCTGTACCGCCGCGTGATCAACCGCAACAACCGCCTGAAGCGCCTGCTCGACCTCGGTGCCCCCGAGATCATCGTGAACAACGAGAAGCGGATGCTCCAGGAGGCGGTGGACGCGCTCTTCGACAACGGCCGCCGCGGCCGCCCGGTCACGGGCCCCGGCAACCGTCCGCTGAAGTCGCTGTCCGACATGCTCAAGGGCAAGCAGGGCCGGTTCCGCCAGAACCTGCTCGGCAAGCGCGTCGACTACTCCGCCCGCTCGGTGATCGTCGTCGGCCCGCAGCTCAAGCTGCACCAGTGCGGCCTGCCCAAGGCCATGGCGCTGGAGCTCTTCAAGCCGTTCGTGATGAAGCGCCTGGTGGACCTGAACCACGCGCAGAACATCAAGTCGGCCAAGCGCATGGTCGAGCGCGGCCGCACGGTCGTGTACGACGTGCTGGAAGAGGTCATCGCCGAGCACCCGGTGCTGCTGAACCGCGCACCGACGCTGCACCGCCTCGGCATCCAGGCGTTCGAGCCCCAGCTGGTCGAGGGCAAGGCGATCCAGATCCACCCGCTGGTCTGCACCGCCTTCAACGCCGACTTCGACGGCGACCAGATGGCCGTGCACCTTCCGCTCTCCGCGGAGGCGCAGGCCGAGGCGCGCATCCTGATGCTCTCCTCGAACAACATCCTCAAGCCGGCCGACGGCCGTCCGGTCACCATGCCGACCCAGGACATGGTGCTCGGCCTGTTCTTCCTGACCACGGACTCCGAAGAGCGCGAGATCAGGGGCGAGGGCCGGGCGTTCGGCGCCACCGCCGAGGCGATCATGGCGTTCGACAACCGCGAGCTGTCGATGCAGGCGCCGGTGGACATCCGCTTCCCGGTGGGCACCGTCCCGCCGCGCGGCTGGACCCCGCCGGAGCCCACCGAGGGCGAGGAGCCGTACCAGGTCGGTGACAGCTTCCGGCTGCGCACCACCCTGGGCCGGGCGCTCTTCAACGAGCTGCTGCCCGAGGACTACCCGTTCGTGGACTACGCGGTCGGCAAGAAGCAGCTCTCCGAGATCGTCAACGACCTCGCCGAGCGCTACCCGAAGGTCATCGTGGCGGCGACGCTCGACAACCTGAAGGCGGCGGGCTTCCACTGGGCGACCCGTTCCGGCGTCACCGTGTCGGTCACCGACATCGTCGTGCCCGAGGCCAAGAAGGCGATCATCGCCTCCTACGAGGCGCAGGACGAGAAGGTCCAGAAGCAGTACGAGCGCGGCCTGATCACCAAGCAGGAGCGTTCCGACGAGCTGATCGGCATCTGGACCAAGGCGACCAACGAGGTCGCCGCGGCGATGAACGCCAACTTCCCGAAGACCAACCCGATCTTCATGATGGTCGACTCGGGCGCCCGCGGAAACATGATGCAGATGCGTCAGATCGCGGGTATGCGCGGCCTGGTCTCGAACGCCAAGAACGAGACCATCCCGCGTCCGATCAAGGCGTCCTTCCGTGAGGGCCTGTCCGTGCTGGAGTACTTCATCTCCACCCACGGCGCCCGGAAGGGTCTGGCCGACACCGCGCTGCGCACCGCCGACTCGGGTTACTTGACCCGTCGTCTGGTGGACGTCTCGCAGGACGTCATCATCCGCGAGGAGGACTGCGGCACCGAGCGCGGTCTGAAGCTGCGGATCGCCGAGCGCCAGCCGGACGGCTCGCTGCGCAAGACGGAGGACGTCGAGACCAGCGTGTACGCGCGGATGCTCGCCGAGGACGTGGTGGTGGACGGCAAGGTCGTCGCCCCCGCCAACGTCGACCTCGGCGACGTGCTGATCGACCAGCTGGTGCGGCTGGGGGTCGAGGAGGTCAAGACCCGCTCGATCCTCACCTGCGAGTCGGCCGTCGGCACCTGTGCGTACTGCTACGGACGGTCGCTGGCCACCGGCAAGCTGGTGGACATCGGCGAGGCGGTCGGCATCATCGCCGCCCAGTCGATCGGTGAGCCCGGCACCCAGCTGACCATGCGTACCTTCCACACCGGCGGTGTCGCCGGTGAGGACATCACGCAGGGTCTGCCGCGTGTGGTCGAGCTGTTCGAGGCCCGTGTCCCGAAGGGTGTCGCCCCGATCTCCGAGGCGGCCGGCCGGGTCCGGATCGAGGAGACCGAGAAGACCAAGAAGCTCGTCGTCACCCCGGACGACGGCGCCGAGGAGATCGCCTACCCGATCTCCAAGCGCGTCCGTCTGATGGTGGGCGAGGGCGACCACGTGGAGGTCGGCGAGAAGCTGACCGTGGGCGCCACCAACCCGCACGACGTGCTGCGCATCCTGGGCCAGCGCCAGGTGCAGATCCACCTGGTGCAGGAAGTCCAGAAGGTCTACAACTCGCAGGGCGTGTCGATCCACGACAAGCACATCGAGATCATCATCCGGCAGATGCTGCGCCGCGTGACGATCATCGAGTCCGGCGACGCGGAGCTGCTGCCCGGCGAGCTGGTCGAGCGCGGCCGGTTCGAGACCGAGAACCGCCGCGTGGTGTCCGAGGGCGGTCACCCGGCCTCGGGTCGCCCGCAGCTCATGGGCATCACCAAGGCGTCGCTGGCCACCGAGTCGTGGCTGTCGGCGGCCTCCTTCCAGGAGACCACCCGGGTGCTGACGGACGCGGCGATCCACGCCAAGTCCGACTCGCTGCTCGGTCTGAAGGAGAACGTCATCATCGGCAAGCTGATCCCGGCCGGTACGGGCCTGTCCCGCTACCGCAACATCCGGGTGGAGCCGACCGAGGAGGCCAAGGCCGCGATGTACTCGGCCGTCGGCTACGACGACATCGACTACAGCCCGTTCGGCACCGGCTCCGGCCAGGCGGTGCCGCTGGAGGACTACGACTACGGCCCGTACAACGGCTGAGCGTCGCCCTCCGGGCAGGAAGCGATGAAACGCTGAAACGCTGAGAAGGGGGCGGCGCCCCGGGGAGTGATCCCCGGGGCGCCGCCCCTTTTGTGTGAGATCGACTGCCTGGAGGTGTCGTACGACGCCCCTGGAGGAGACCTTTACCGAATCTTTGCCGGAACCGTCTCGATCCGTCCCCGATCCCGTCCCCGGTGCGCCCGCGGCGGGAAGCGGTTGGGCATGATGGAGGGATGCTGGCGGGTGACGCGGATCGGGAGCGCGTGGTGGAGGTCCTGAAGGACGCCTTCACCGACGGGCGGCTGACCCAGGGCGAGTACGAGGAGCGGATCGACCGCGCCTACCGCTCCAGGACGTACGGCGAGCTGGAGCCGCTGACCCGGGACGTGCCGCGTCCGATGCCCGGGGCGCCGCGGCCGGGCCCGCCGCCGGGCACCAACTCGTACGCGCTGGCGTCGCTGGTCTGCGGGATCGCCGGCGCCTTCATGGTGCTGCCCGCGGTGCCCGCGGTGATCCTCGGGCATCTGGCCAGGCGGCAGATGCGCCGCACCGGCGAGCGGGGCGACGGCATGGCGGTCGGCGGCCTGGTGCTGGGGTACACGGTCTGTGCGCTGCTGCTCACCGCCGTCGTCGCGACGGTCGCGGTGATCGCGGTGATCGCCCACGCCTAGGGTCCGCCCTCCGGATCTCCGCGGGCGCGGGCGCGGGCGCCGCACGGGCGCGGGACCGGTCCGCGCCGGGGCCGGAGCGCGGGCGTGTCCAGCCCGTACGCATTTGTTTTGACCCCAGCGAATGCGATAGGTACGCTCTGACCTTGTGCCTGGGGTGTGCCCGGGTTCTTGTGCGTGCCATCGGACCGCACGAGGACACCGAGGCCATGACACCCGCCACAATGCACTCTTCCGGACTTTCGGATCCGTGCGGGGTGTGCGACACACCCGACCGCGTGGGTCGGTCCCCAGGTTAGTTTTATCGAGATCGGCACACAGAAACCGGAGAAACGGTGCCTACGATCCAGCAGTTGGTCCGCAAGGGCCGGCAGGACAAGGTCGAGAAGAACAAGACGCCCGCGCTGAAGGGTTCCCCCCAGCGTCGTGGCGTCTGCACGCGTGTGTACACGACCACCCCCAAGAAGCCGAACTCGGCGCTGCGCAAGGTCGCCCGTGTGCGCCTGACCAGTGGCATCGAGGTCACCGCTTACATCCCGGGTGAGGGCCACAACCTGCAGGAGCACTCGATCGTGCTCGTGCGCGGTGGTCGTGTGAAGGACCTGCCGGGTGTTCGGTACAAGATCATTCGTGGTTCCCTCGACACGCAGGGCGTCAAGAACCGTAAGCAGGCGCGCAGCCGCTACGGCGCCAAGAAGGAGAAGTAAGCATGCCTCGTAAGGGCCCCGCCCCGAAGCGCCCGGTCATCGTCGACCCGGTTTACGGCTCCCCGCTGGTGACGTCGCTCGTCAACAAGATCCTCCTGCACGGCAAGCGCTCCACCGCGGAGCGCATCGTGTACGGCGCTCTCGAAGGCGTCCGCGAGAAGGCCGGCGCCGACCCGGTCATCACGCTGAAGCGCGCGCTCGAGAACATCAAGCCGACCCTTGAGGTCAAGTCCCGCCGCGTCGGTGGCGCGACCTACCAGGTGCCGGTCGAGGTCCGTCCGGGCCGCCAGAACACGCTGGCGCTGCGCTGGATGGTCGGTTACTCCCGCGCTCGTCGCGAGAAGACCATGACCGAGCGCCTGATGAACGAGATCCTCGACGCCAGCAACGGCCTCGGCGCGTCCGTGAAGCGCCGCGAGGACACCCACAAGATGGCCGAGTCCAACAAGGCCTTCGCGCACTACCGCTGGTAGTCGGAACCCCATCGAGAACCGAGAGAAGACTGAGCCACATGGCCACCACTTCGCTTGACCTGGCCAGGGTCCGCAACATCGGGATCATGGCCCACATCGACGCGGGCAAGACGACGACCACCGAGCGGATCCTGTTCTACACCGGTGTTTCGTACAAGATCGGCGAAGTCCACGACGGCGCTGCCACGATGGACTGGATGGAGCAGGAGCAGGAGCGCGGCATCACGATCACGTCCGCCGCGACGACCTGCCACTGGCCGCTCGATGACGTCGACCACACCATCAACATCATCGACACCCCGGGCCACGTCGACTTCACCGTCGAGGTGGAGCGTTCGCTCCGCGTCCTCGACGGCGCGGTCACGGTGTTCGACGGTGTCGCCGGTGTGGAGCCCCAGTCCGAGACGGTCTGGCGGCAGGCGGACCGCTACGGCGTGCCCCGCATCTGCTTCGTCAACAAGCTGGACCGCACCGGCGCCGAGTTCCACCGCTGCGTCGACATGATCGTGGACCGCCTCGGCGCGGTTCCGCTGGTCATGCAGCTGCCGATCGGCGCCGAGGCCGACTTCAAGGGCGTGGTCGACCTCGTCCAGATGAAGGCGCTGGTCTGGTCCGTCGAGGCGACCAAGGGCGAGATGTACGACGTCGTCGACATCCCGGACACCCACGTCGAGGCGGCCGACGAGTGGCGCGGCAAGCTGCTCGAGGCCGTCGCCGAGCACGACGACGACATGATGGAGCTGTACCTGGAGGGCACCGAGCCCACCCAGGAGCAGCTGATGGCGGCCATCCGCCGCATCACGCTGGCCTCCAAGGGCAGCGCGGACTCCGTCACCGTCACCCCCGTGTTCTGCGGCACCGCGTTCAAGAACAAGGGCGTCCAGCCCCTGCTCGACGCGGTCGTGCGCTACCTCCCGTCGCCGCTGGACGTCGAGGCCATCGAGGGCCACGCGGTCGGCAACGCCGAGGAGATCATCAAGCGCAGGCCCTCGGACGACGAGCCGTTCTCCGGCCTCGCGTTCAAGATCATGAGCGACCCGCACCTGGGCAAGCTCACCTTCGTCCGGGTCTACTCGGGCCGCCTGGAGTCGGGTTCGGCAGTGCTGAACTCGGTCAAGGGCAAGAAGGAGCGCATCGGCAAGATCTACCGCATGCACGCGAACAAGCGTGAGGAGATCGACTCGGTGGGCGCCGGCGACATCATCGCCGTCATGGGCCTGAAGCAGACCACCACCGGTGAGACGCTGTGCGACGACAAGAACCCGGTGATCCTGGAGTCCATGGACTTCCCGGCGCCGGTGATCCAGGTCGCGATCGAGCCCAAGTCCAAGGGTGACCAGGAGAAGCTGGGTGTCGCCATCCAGCGTCTCTCGGAGGAGGACCCCTCCTTCCAGGTCCACTCGGACGAGGAGACCGGCCAGACCATCATCGGCGGCATGGGCGAACTGCACCTCGAGGTGCTGGTCGACCGCATGCGGCGCGAGTTCCGGGTCGAGGCCAACGTCGGCAAGCCGCAGGTCGCGTACCGCGAGACCATCCGCAAGACGGTCGAGCGCGTGGACTACACCCACAAGAAGCAGACCGGTGGCACCGGTCAGTTCGCCAAGGTGCAGATCATGCTCGAGCCGCTCGAGGGTGGCGACGCGACCTACGAGTTCGTCAACAAGGTCACCGGTGGCCGCATCCCCCGCGAGTACATCCCGTCGGTGGACGCGGGCGCGCAGGAGGCCATGAAGTTCGGCATCCTGGCCGGCTACGAGATGGTGGGCGTTCGCGTCACCCTGCTCGACGGCGGCTACCACGAGGTGGACTCCTCCGAGCTGGCGTTCAAGATCGCCGGTTCGCAGGCGTTCAAGGAGGGTGCCCGCAAGGCGAGCCCCGTCCTCCTCGAGCCGATGATGGCCGTCGAGGTCACCACCCCTGAGGACTACATGGGTGATGTCATCGGCGACCTCAACTCCCGCCGTGGCCAGATCCAGGCCATGGAGGAGCGCAGCGGTGCCCGGGTCGTCAAGGGTCTGGTCCCGCTGTCCGAGATGTTCGGCTACGTCGGCGACCTGCGGTCGAAGACCTCGGGCCGGGCCAGCTACTCCATGCAGTTCGACTCCTACGCCGAGGTTCCGCGGAACGTCGCCGAGGAGATCATCGCGAAGGCCAAGGGCGAGTAACCCCGCGTTCCCCACCCCTTAGGCTTGACAGCAGGCTTCGGGGTGTTTCCGGTGCAATCGCACCGGAAGCTCCCCGGCAGTCCGCATTCCAGCAAAGATCACCTGGCGCCGATGAAGCAAGGCGTACAGATCCACTCCCAGGAGGACCCCAGTGGCGAAGGCGAAGTTCGAGCGGACTAAGCCGCACGTCAACATCGGCACCATCGGTCACATCGACCACGGTAAGACGACCCTTACCGCGGCGATCACCAAGGTGCTGCATGACGCGTACCCGGACCTGAACGAGGCTTCGGCCTTCGACCAGATCGACAAGGCTCCTGAGGAGCGCCAGCGCGGTATCACCATCTCCATCGCGCACGTCGAGTACCAGACCGAGTCGCGTCACTACGCCCACGTCGACTGCCCCGGTCACGCGGACTACATCAAGAACATGATCACCGGTGCCGCGCAGATGGACGGCGCGATCCTGGTGGTCGCCGCGACCGACGGCCCGATGCCGCAGACCAAGGAGCACGTGCTCCTGGCCCGCCAGGTCGGCGTCCCCTACATCGTCGTCGCCCTGAACAAGGCCGACATGGTGGACGACGAGGAGATCCTGGAGCTCGTCGAGCTCGAGGTGCGCGAGCTGCTCTCCGAGTACGAGTTCCCGGGCGACGACCTGCCGGTCGTGCGCGTCTCCGCGCTCAAGGCGCTGGAGGGCGACAAGGAGTGGGGCGAGAAGCTCCTCGGCCTCATGTCGGCCGTCGACGAGGCGATCCCGACTCCGGCCCGTGACGTCGAGAAGCCGTTCCTGATGCCGATCGAGGACGTCTTCACGATCACCGGTCGTGGCACCGTCGTCACCGGTCGTATCGAGCGCGGCATCCTCAAGGTCAACGAGACCGTCGACATCATCGGCATCAAGACCGAGAAGACCACCACCACGGTCACCGGTATCGAGATGTTCCGCAAGCTGCTCGACGAGGGTCAGGCCGGTGAGAACGTCGGTCTGCTGCTCCGCGGCATCAAGCGCGAGGACGTCGAGCGCGGCCAGGTCATCATCAAGCCGGGTTCGGTCACGCCGCACACCGACTTCGAGGCCCAGGCGTACATCCTGTCGAAGGACGAGGGTGGCCGTCACACGCCGTTCTTCAACAACTACCGCCCGCAGTTCTACTTCCGTACCACGGACGTGACCGGCGTGGTGACCCTCCCCGAGGGCACCGAGATGGTCATGCCGGGCGACAACACCGCCATGACGGTCGCGCTGATCCAGCCGATCGCCATGGAGGAGGGCCTGAAGTTCGCCATCCGCGAGGGTGGCCGGACCGTCGGCGCCGGCCAGGTCACCAAGATCAACAAGTGACCCTGCGCCTGCGGCGGGCCTGACGCCGTACGCAAGACCCCGCGCCGCCTCCGGGCGACGCGGGGTCTTCGCACGTCCGCGGTCAGAAGCCGCGTCCGGTCAGGAGCCGTGCGCGGTCAGAAGCCCAGCGCGGTGAGCAGCCCGTCCGCCGAGGACGCCCAGGTGAGCCGGCCGGCCAGGTCCGCGCGCAGCTCCTGGGCGCGGGCGAACTCGGCGGCGGGGTCGCGCAGCACCCGGTCGACGGCCCGCGCCCAGGTGTCCACGTCCTTGGCGGAGTCACCGGACATCGGCACCACGCAGCGGCCCGCCGCCTCAGCGCCCAGCGCGTCCCGCAGCAGCTCGCCGAGCCCGCTCTCGCCGCTCACGAGCACCGGCGTGCCCGCCACCAGGGCCTCCAGGCCCGCCAGGCCGAAGCCCTCGGCCCGTGACGGCATCACCACCAGGCTGGCCCGGCCGAGATCGTCGGCGAGCGACTGCGCGTCGGTGGTGTAGTGCCGCGGGACGATCCCCAGCCGGGTGCTGTCCGCCCAGTCCCTGAGCGTGGCGACCTGTGCGGCCGACCCCTGCTCGGGCACTCCCCGCACCACCAGCTCGATACGCCGCAGCTGCGCCTCGTGCCGCCACTCGGCCGCCAGGCCGCACGCCTTGGCGGCCAGGTCCAGGCCCTTGAGCCGGGCGTCCTCGGCGCGGCCGGTCAGCAGCACGGTCACCGGAGTGCCGCCGGGCACCTTGCGGGGCCGCTCGTCGGCCAGGTCGAAGCCCGGGTCGAAACGCAGCGGCTCCTGGTCCTCCGGCCGGGACAGCGAGCCGAGGAACCGGCCGTGCAGCCGCGGTCCGACCGCGACCAGCCGATCCGCGGCCCGGCCCAGGGCCAGCTCGATGTTCCGGCGGGACTCGGCGTCGTACACCGCGTCGTCCGCGTGGTCCGGCTTGTGCCACTCGATCTCGTCCGGGTCCATGTGCACGAAGTGCAGCTTCTTCGCGGAGGGGAAGTGGTCCTCGGCGAGCATCAGCGCCGCCGGCCCGGTGATCCGCCCGTGCCCGATCACCAGGTCGGGGACGACCCCGTCGGGCAGGCCGGGCCGCCGGAACAGCCGGGTCTCCGCGGGCGCGCCGGCCACCGGCGTCCGCACCAGCAGGGTCACCCCGCGCGCCGCGGCGTCGGCCACCTCCTCGGCGGTCGCCTCCAGCACCGTGCAGAACACCTGCACCCGCTGCCCGGCCAGCGCCGTGCACAGCTGCCGGTTCAGGGTGCTCAGGCCGCCGTGCGCGGAACTCCACTCGGTGGCGACCACCAGCGCCGTGCACCGGTGGGCGCCGGCCCCGCGCCGCCCGCCGGCCGCACCGCCCGCGTCCTGCGGCTGCCGCGGGTCGCGCACGTACGAGGCGAACTCCGCGGCGAACAGCCGCAGGTCCTCGCCGTTGGCCACCACCACGCCCAGGTCGGTGAGCTGCTGGAGGTCCTGGGTCCTGGCCGGGAGCCGCTCGCCGGCGGCGATCGACCGCAGCAGCGCCCGGCCGCGGCCGCCGCTGTCCACGTCGACGGCCTCCAGCAGCCGGTCGAAGTGCGCGCGGAACTCCCCCGCCACCGAGCCGAAGGCGGCGTCGACGTCGACCACCCCGGTCTGCCCGTGGTGTTCCACCAGCTCCCGGCAGAGCAGCCCCAGCAGGTAGGGGTGCAGGCCCGACCGGGCGACGAGGCCGGGGAGCACCGCGCTCAGGTCGACCCCCGCCGCCCTGGCCCGGTCCACCAGCGCGCCCGCCTCGGCGGCGGTGAACATGCCCACGTAGGCGCGCTGCGCGATCACCCCGTCCAGGTACGAGCCGCCCGCCGCGTCGGTCTCGATGTCGATGACCGGGCGGCGCGAGACGGTCAGCAGGCCGACCGTGTAGCCGGGCTCGCTGGCCAGGGAGCGCAGCAGCTGGAAGGCGGACAGCTCGGGGAGCACCCGCGGGGCCCGGTCGAAGTCGTCCAGCACGAGGAGCACGTGGAGGTTCCGCCGGCCGACCTCGCGGAAGAACGCGGCGAGCGCGCCGTGCAGGTCGAACCAGCCGCGCGCGGCGCCCACCGCCGCGGACAGCTCGGTGAGGCCGGCGGCGTCCGGGAAGGCCGCGGCGATCTGCCGGGTCACCGCGCCGAACAGGTCGTAGACCGAGCCCTGACCGCCCAGGCCGAGCCCGACGACGGCCAGGTCCGGCCGCTCGCCGTGGGCGAGCTGCCCGAGCGCGTGCGCGACCAGGGCGGACTTGCCGACGCGCCGGTGCCCGAAGAGGCTCAGGTTGCCCGGCCGGCCGGGCTGCCGCCACAGCCCGGTGATCCTGCGGGTCAGCTCGGGCCGTTCGACGAACTGGCCGCCGGTCGGGATCATCCCGACGAAGCGGTACGGGCCGGTCGTGCTCACGTTCACCGTGTCCTCACCCTCGGGCTGCTCTGCGGCCGCTCCGGCGGCCCGAAGTAGCGGCGGAGCCACGCCTCGTAGACGCCGACGACGATCCGGTAGCCGTCGCGTTCGCCGCGCACGATCTGGCGCGCGACCAGGTCCTCCAGCAGGCCGTCGGGGAGCGGCCCGGGGTGGCAGTGCTCGATCTCCCGCAGCGTCGCCGCGCCGCCGTCGGGCAGCTCGCGGGTGGCGTTGGCGACGGCCGCGAGGACGGTCCTGACGTCGGCGGCGGTCCAGCGGGCGTCCGCCGTCGCGGGCGACTCCAGGTTGTCGAAGTCGCCCGCCCGCAGCGCGCTCACCAGGCCGTCCGCGACCTGCGCGACGTCCGCCTCGGTCACCGTGGCGGCCCGCTCGGCGTTCATGTGGTCGACCAGCACCGAGCAGAACCGCTGGATGTAGAAGGGGTTGCCGCCGGAGAGCCGGATGACCTCCTCGACGGCCCGGCCCCGGTAGCGGCTCGGGCCGCCGTCGTCGTGCGGGGCGCTCCCGGCGGGCAGCGGCACCGGCTCCTCGATCAGCGCGCGGGCGCCCGGCTCCGCCAGGTAGCTGACCCGCTCGATGCCGAAGACCCCGAAGGCGTTCGGGTCGGCCGCGATCAGCCGCTCCAGGTCCGACTGGCCGACCAGCACCAGGTGGAAGAGCTGCCGCTCCACGATCGCCTTGAACGCGCGCATGATCGACGCCGGTACGAGCCCCTCCCTGATCCACTGGTCCAGGTACTGGAACTCGTCGATGAAGACCACCCAGGGCGGGCACTGCGGATGCGCCTGCCGGTAGCGGCGGAAGAGGTCGGCGCAGTCCATCACCGGGTCGGGGCTGGCGATCAGCCGCTCCCGGTCGAAGCCGGCCGGCAGCAGCCGGGGGCCGTCGGCTGCGGCCCGGTCGGCGCCGTCGAGGATGCGCCACAGCAGCAGGCCCAGCACCCGCTCGTCCACGCCGTCCGGCCCGGTCGGCAGCAGCTCGCCGAGGTTCCCGACGTCCACCACCGGCAGCCCGTCCTCCTCGGCGAGCAGGCGCATCAACTGCAGCCGGATGGAGGACTTGCCGGTGCGCTTCTGGCCGAAGACCGCGATGCCGACGCCCGGTGAGGCCGCCTCCCGCAGCCGGGCGCGGACCCGCCCCAGCAGCTCGTCGCGGCCGTAGAACATCCTCGGGTCGTCCACCGGGCGGCCCAGCGCGCCGGTGGAGAACGGGTTGGGGTCGATCGGGTCGAAGGCGCGGTCCACGGCGAGCGAGAGCCGGCCCTCGACGGCGGCGGCCGGTGCGCCGCCGCGCGCCGTGTGGCGCAGGGTGAAGGTCACCTCGACAGCGGCCGCGTCGGAGTCCGCCTCGGTGAGGTCGAGGCGGACCGGCACCGTGGCGCTGCCGCCGCCGGGGACCACCGCGGGCAGGTCGACACGCTGGGTGGCCGGCGCGAACCCGCCGGACCCGACCCCGACCTCCAGCCACCCGGACTGCACCGGCGCGCTGCCCTCGGCGTTCCCCACCCGCACCTGGAACGTGACGGTGTCGTCGCGCAGCCGGGCGGCGGGCAGCGCCGCGGTGACGTCGGGGCGCGGCGGCAGGGCGCGGGCCAGCCGCCTGCGGGCGGTGTCGGCCAGCACCTCGATGTGGGCGGCCGCGGGCTCCACCAGTTCCACGGCCAGCGCGGTCGGCGCGGCCGCCACCGTGGCCCGCACCTCCCGGGCGATCCTGACCGCCCCGCGCAGCGCCGCGTCCTGCTGGTCGAACCGCCAGTCGTCGAGCGAGCGGCCCAGCGCGGCGAGCGCGTCGGCCAGGCCGTCCAGGTCGTCGGCGAGGCCCTTGGGGGCTGTCTCGCGCTGCCCGGCCAGCCGCTCGCCCGCCTCGCGCAGCGCGTCCCGGTCCAGCGTGAGCCGGCACAGCGCCGACAGGCCGCGGATCAGCCGGCTCCGGTCGAGCCGCCACTCCTCCGCCAGGTCGGCCCAGGCGTCGGGGGCCGACATCGCGCCGGGAGCGCGGACGGTGAGGAACCGCTCGGCGTAGTCCTTCAGTTCGAGGTCCGCGCGCACGCAGAGGTGGACGAGCGCCGCGGCGTCCTCGTGCGCGGCGAGCAGCGGCACCACCGTCTCGAAGCCGCCGGGGCCGACCTCCCGCAGGTGCCGGAGCAGCGCGTGGGTGACGGCCGGCACGTCCCTGGCGTCCAGATCCCTGTCCTGCGGGTCCGCGCCGAGATAGACCGTGATCGCCAGGGCCAGGTCGCTGCGGTGCCGCTCACGCCGGTCCAGGCAGGTCAGCGCGGCCAGGCACAGGTCGCGGGAGGAGCCGCGGTGCTGGGCCCGCATGCGCAGGGCCAGCCCGATCAGGCCGCGGAAGCGCAGCCGGTCGACGTCCCTGCTCTCCGCGCGGCCGGCGCAGGCCGCCGCCGCGGCGAAGTACACCGCGGGGTCGTGCTCCTGCGCCCGCGGGTCCCAGCTGTACCCGACCCGGCGTATCGCCAGATCCACCTCCGCCGGATCGGCGGGCTGCGGGTGCCGCTCCTCGACGTACTGCGCCAGCGCCGAGGTCGTCCCGGCGAGCGCGGGCCGCAGCTCCGCGGCGGGTGCGCCGCGCTCGGCGTCCTCGGCGAGCATCCGGCGCAACTCCCTGCGCAGTCCGGCGGCGACGGCCGGGCTGACCTCGGCGCAGCGGCGGGCGAGCGCCAGCACCGGTGGCGTGCCCACGTCCAGGCACGCCTCGATCACCGGGCTCGCGTCGGCCATCGCCGACCACATCAGGATCGTCCCGTACCACGACGGGTTGAGGATCTGCTCGGTGAGCGGCGAGACCCGGCGGTCGCCGCGCAGGTACTCCGCGGCCAGGTAGTCGCGCATGCCGTCCAGGGCGAATCCGTACCCGTCGCGCCGGAACGACAGGACGCCGCTCTCGCGCAGCCAGTCGAAGTACTCGCCCAGGAAGCCCGGCGATCCCCTGAGCCCCTCCTCACCCGCCATGATGCGGACCGCCTCGTCGCCGCTGACCCGGCTGCGCCCCCGGGACAGCATCTGCAGCGCCAGGGCGCCCGCGAGCACCGCCCCCCGGCTGCCGAGGCGGTACGAGTGCGGGGACGCGCGCCGTTGGTGCAGCTCCCACACCTGGGCGTAGATGTCGGGCGCGGAGACCCGTTCCAGCGAGTCCTCGTACTGGTAGAGCGAGACGATCAGCCGGAGCACGAGGGGATCGGCGGCCAGCTCCTCCAGGGAGTTCCTGCGGACCCAGCCCAGCACCGACGACTCCGCGCGGTCCGCGGCCTCGCTGACGGGCTCGCGGCCGACGGGCTCGCGGCCGACCGGGACGGGCCGGTCGCGCGGCAGGGCGTACTGCGCGCGGACCAAGTGCCCCATCTGCTCGGGGGTGAGCGGCTGGAGCCACAGGTTCATCGGCTGGTCGAAGCCGAGTTCGAAGCCGAAGCCGGGGTCCGAGCCGGGCGCGGCGGGGAGCGGGCGGGCGGCGAGCGGGCGGGTGGCGACGATCCAGGAGTTCCCCGGGTAGGCGGCCATCTGCTCGCGGAGCCAGGACAGGACGAGGACGCGGTCGTAGGGGTCGACGATCTCGTCGAGAGCGTCGAGCAGCAGGACGCAGCGGCCGCGCGACAGCCAGCGCTGCTTGAGCGGGCCGAGGATCTCCCGTGCGGTCCAGGCGTGCCGGGCGATCTCGGCGATCGAGAGGGCGTGGCTGTGCGCGGCCTCCCGGCAGTCCGGCAGGTTCAGCAGGATGGGCACCGGGCGGCGGCGGGTGCGCATCGAACGGCTGGCCAGGACGGCCGCGAGGTTGCGCAGCACGGTGGACTTGCCGGAGCCGGCGTCGCCGACGAGGACCACGACGTTGCCGCGGGCCGGGCTGAGCAGGCGCAGCAGGGTCTCCTCGGCCGGCAGGACGCCGTCCGGGCCGTAGTGGTCGGCGCCGGCGGCCGACGGCCTGGTGACCGCCGGCCTGGTCGCCACGTTCAGGTCGGTGTACCGGAGACCGGTGTCCGAGCTGTTCTCGCCCCGCCACACCGAGATCCTGGCCCACCGCAGGCGGGCCGGCCCCCGCCAGGAGACGAGCCAGCGGGTGATCAGCAGCCGCACGACGGCCAGCGCGCCGCCGATGCCGACGCTGCCCAGTACGAGCGTCAGTAACTGGAGGTCGTCCATCGCGCCCCCGCCCCCCTTCTGTCGGCCCAGCGCCGGCTCGGTGCCTGCCCGCGCCCGCCGGTCAGCCGGCGAACGCCGCGTCCGTCACGTCGCGTTCGAGACTCGTGCCCAGGTGGCCGTACGTCCGCACGGCCGCGAGCCTGACGATCAGGCAGTAGCGGTCCTGCGAGGCCACGGACCGCGCCAGCTCGCGGTGGGCGCGCTTCAGGAAGTGGACGGCCGCACGGTTGCCGGTCGCACTCTGCCCGCAGATCAGGATGACGGAGGCGGTGGCCTCCGCGGGCGTGAACTTCGCGATGAGCGCGTACTCCTGCTCCCCGCGGTCGAACCGGTACGTGTGGCCGCCGACGAGGAACGCGGCCGCGTCAGGGCCCGCGTCGAAGGGGTGGACGGCGACGCCGGGCAGGTAGGCGGCCAGGTGCCCGCCGGTGCGCGGGTTGGAGCCGGCCAGCGGGCCGCCGACGCAGAACTCGGTGCGGTCGCCGTTGCTGCCGGTGAACGTGCCGGCCGCCGCCACCGACACCTCGCAGCCGAACTCGCCGGCGAGCGTGGCCACGTCGATCATCGCCTGGACGTCCTGGTGCGCGGCGCTGCCGGGCGCGTTGTACTTGTCGTTCATCACGATCAGGCAGGCCCGGCCCGGCGCCATCCCGAAGAAGCGCGCCTTGCGGGTCAGCGCCCGCGCCCGCTTGCCGCGCTCCCAGGCCCACACCAGGACGCCGCTGATGACGCTGGTGGCCAGCCCGATCGCGATGTTCACGATCACCGACACGATCCCCACCCCTGCCTTCGGCCCCGCCGCCAGTCTGCCACCCCTGGCCCGGCGGCAGGCCGGAACCCGGACGGGGGCGGGTGGTCACAGCGCCGGTGCCGCCCCCGGTTCCGCCCGCGGCTGCGGGCGCGGGCTCGGGCGGCGGGGTCAGACGCGCAGGCGGGCGCGGTGGGGGTGGGCGGAGGCGGGGCGGGGGTAGGTGAGGGCGATCGTGCCGTCGGGGGCGAGGACGGCGGCCGGGGGGTCGCTGGGGCGGGGGAGCCCGGTGGGCGGCCGGAGCCGGACCGGGCCGCCGGGGTGGGACTGCGCCCAGTGGTGGACGGTGTCGCGGCCGGAGGCGAAGACGTGCACCCGGCCGGTGGCGTCGGTCAGCACCGCGAGGCCCTCCTGGACCTCCGCGCCGCCCAGGTCGCGCCAGCGGCTCCAGCGGCCGCCGGCCAGCACCCGGGTCGCCACGCCCTTGGCCGCGGTGCGCGCGAAGACGTGCACGCGCCCGTCCGGCGCGGCCACCGCGACGGGCGAGCCGGTGCGCCGCCCGAGGTCGCCCTCGCGGTCCGGCGTGCCCAGCGAGGTCCAGCGGCCGTCCGCCCGGACCACGACGTCCCGCAGGTCGCCGCCGCCGTCGCCGGCCAGCACCGAGAAGCGCAGCGCGAACAGCAGGGTCCGCCCCGAGGCGTCCCGCACCACCGACAGCGCGGGCGCCAGCGGGCCGCCGCCGAGGTCCTGCGGCGGCCCCCACACGCCGGGCGCCGTCTCGTCGCGGCGGGTCGCGCGGGTGCCCAGCACCTCGTACGCGGTGCGGGCGCCGGGCGGCCCGGTGAGCTTGCGGCCCGCGCCGGGGTAGCGGACGCGGGTCGACCGGACCCAGCCCTTGCGGTTGGTCAGCGGCTGGTCGCGTCCCTGCCCGTAGTCGCCGCAACCGCCGGGGTTGCCGCACGCCCAGGTGACGTCCCCGCCGTACTGGAAGAGGAAGCGGCCCTTGAGCGCCACGGTGGCCGGCGGCAGGTCGAACGGCCAGCGCTGGTTGTAGTACCCGCGGTACGCGGTGACGGTGAACGCCGGCACCTCGCCGTCCCGCGCCGCCGCGGACGCCACCCAGCGGTCCATCGCCTTCCAGGCGAAGAGCGCGGCGGCGGTGTGGTCGCGGTGGTCGGAGTAGCCGGGCTGGTCGCTGCTCGTCGGGTGCCGGCGGTCGTGCACCTGCGTGTCCGGGTCCGGGTCGAGGGTCCTGATCAGCGTCGGCCGGTAGCGGTCGAAGATCCCGGCCAGCGCGTCGACGAGCTTGCCGTGCGTCCACGTCGCCCGGCCCGCCGCCCCGGCCGGCGCGCCCTGCGCGTCCACGTACGCCAGCGTCACCCCCGGCTGCTCCCACATCATCGGCAGGCTCGCGGTCGCGCTCAGCTCGTGCATGGAGACCTGCAGGAAGATCAGCGTGGCGTGGCCGAGGGTGTTCGTCTCGGCGTGTATCCCTGGCGCGAGCACGGTCACCTCGCGCCGCCAGGGCGTGAAGTGGGGGAGGCCGAGCATCGTCGCGTACGCCTGGCGCAGGCCCTGGTGGCGGGCCGAGGAGTACGCCGGGCGGTCCCGGTGGTGGCGCACCCGCGGGCCGTACGGTTCGTGGTTGACGCCGGTGGACTCCCCGGCGGTGACGTACACCGAGACCACCGGGGTGCGGGCCTGCAGCGAGTGCAGGGTGTCGGGGTTCATGAAGTACAGGTCGTCGTCCGGGTGGGCGAGCACCTGCACGACGCTCGCGCGGCCGCCCGGTGCGTCGCGGTACGGCTGGGTCGCCCTCGGGTCCGGCAGCGTGCCGTGGCCGCGCGGGGCGGGGGCGCAGCCGGTTGCGGTGGCGGTTGCGGTGGCGGCTGCCGCCGCGAGGAGTGTGCGTCTGCCGATCGGGTCCACACGCCGGATGAGGTTCTCCTGCCCGGAGGGGTTCCCTCCACCCGATGTGACCCCCTTCACCCGGCGGTGCGCCCCCCCAACGCCGCGCCTCGCCCCCTCCCCGAGCTCGCGCCGGGCTGGCGCCCGGACCGCGCTGGGCGTTGCGCCCTGCCGGGGGCGCGGGCAACCGGCCGCCGGCCGGTGGTCCGGTCGGCGACCGCAGTTGCCCCTTCGGGCCGGTGGCGTCGTGCAGCTGTCGTGGTGGCTGGTCGCGCAGTTCCTCGCGCCCCTGAAAAGCCCCGGGCGGAGCCCGGTGGGCGCGTACGATCGGCGCGCGGTGGGGATACGGAGGACCAATGGCGGGGACGGCGGAGCCGACCGGCAGCGCGCTGGTGGAGCTGCGGGGCGTCAGCAGGACGTACGGGGAGAGAAAAGCACTGCACCCGCTGGACCTGCGGCTCGACGCGGGGCGGTGCATCGCGCTGTACGGCCACAACGGCTCGGGCAAGTCGACGCTGCTGCGGATCGCAGGTGGCCGGGACGCGCCGACGGCGGGGCGCGCGCTGTTCGACGGCCGGCCGGTCGACGAGGACGACCCGCAGGTGCGGGCGCGCGTCGCCGTCGTCGGCGACACCGTGGCCTGCTACCCGGACCTCACCGTCCGCGAGCACCTCGAACTGGTCACCGTGGCACACGCGGTGGACGACGCGGACAGCTGGATCGACGAGATCCTCGCCGACCGCCGGCTGGCGGACCACGCGCACGCGCTGCCCGGCTCGCTCTCCTCCGGCCAGATGCAGTCGCTGCTGCTGGCCGCCGCGCTGGTGCGCCCGCGCGACCTGCTCATCCTCGACGAGCCCGAGCAGCGCCTCGACCCCGAGGCCCGGCAGCGGCTGGCCGACCTGCTGGTCGCCGAGAAGCAGAGCGGCGTCGCGGTGCTGCTCGCCACCCATCAGCCCGACCTCGCGCGGACCGTCGCCGATCACATGATCGCCCTGGAGGACGGCCGGGTCATCGCCGAGGGCCCGCCGGCCGTCGTCCTGGACGACCTCGGCCGGCGCCCGTGACCGCCGAGGACGCGGGCGCGGTCGAGGCGGGCGCGGTCGAGGCGGGCTGGGTCGAGGCGGACGACGACAGGACCGCCGAGACGCTCGCCTGGCTGCGCCGCAAACGCCGCGCGCACCGGCGGCAGCAGGGCCGCGACCTGGCGGTGCTGCTGTACACGCTGGTGCTCGCCGCCGTCGCGTACGGCAGCGGTGTCGCCGTGCACTTCCTGCGCGGGCTGAACGAGGGCGCGGACTACGGCGGTTTCGGCGAGGGCCTGGTGCGGGCGGTGCCCGCGCTGTTCACGCTGCTCGGCGGCGTGCTGGCGCTGGTCGCCGCCCGGGATGCGCTGTGGCGCGGCCCGGTGGTGGTGCCGGGGCCCAGCGTGGGCTGGCTGCTGGCGCAGCCGGTGCGGCGCGGGGCGGTGCTGCGGCCGTGGTTCCGGCTGTCGGCGTGGCTGGCGCTCGCCCCGGGGGCGGCCGGCGGCCTGGTGGGCGCGGTGGCGCTGCGCGTCACCGGGCGGGCGCCGATCGGGGAGGCGCTGGCCGCGGCGCTGCCCGGCGCGCTGTGCCTGCCGCTGCTCGCGGTGGCGCTCGGCATGGCGGTGGAGCGCCGTGCCCGCTGGGCGCGTGCGGTGCGCCGCTGGAGCGGCCCCGCCCTGCTGCTGCTGATCGCGCTGGCCGGGCAGACGTGGGCGGCCGGCGCCGGGCACCGGGTGCGCGCGCTGGAGTGGGTCGAGCTGTGGGCCGGGCCGTGGGGGTGGGCGGCCCAGCCGGTGGTGCGGGCCTGCGGCGGCGCGGCGCCCGGCTGGCCCGCCGCGGTCGCGCTGCTCGTCGTGGCGACGGCCGCGGCGGTCGCGCACGCGCACCGGGACGCGGCCGCGGTGCCGACCGCCCAGTTGCGGGTGCGGGCGGCCACCGCCACCACCGTGGCCTCGGTCGCCTGGTCGCTGGAGCTGCGCGCGGCGAAACTCGCGCTGATGGAGGCGGGCGGCGGGCAGTCCGGCCGGCTGGTGCGGCTGCGGCCGCCGCGCGGCCGGTCCGGCCGCAGGCTCGCCGTGGTGTGGCGCGACGCGCTCGCGCTGCTGCGCGCGCCCGGCCGGCTGGGGCGCGCCGCGCTGTGGGCCGCCGCTGCGGCGGGCGCGGCCGGGCTCGGCGCGGACCTCGGCGGAGAGCGGCGCCCGGTCGGCCTGGTCGTCGGCCTGCTCTGCGGGTACCTCGCGGTGGGGGCGCTCGCCGAGCCGGCCCGGGTCGAGACGGACGACCTGCGGCGGTCGGCCTGGTCGCCGTACCGGCTGCGCACGCTGATGCTTCAGCACGGGGTCGTGCCGCTGGTGCTCGGGGTGGTGCTGGCGGTGCTCGCGGCGGTTCCGTTCGCCGTGCGCGGGGAGCCGTGGGCGCTGGTGCTGATGCCGGTGTGCGTGCCGCCGTTCACCGTTGCCGCGCTGTACGGGGCGTGTCGCGGGCCGGCCCGCACGCAGCTCATGTTCCTCGGCGGGGGATCGCCGGTCGGCAGCCCGGGGCCGCTCATCTACCTGGCCTGGTACGCGGCCGGGCCGCTCGTCTCCGTCGTCGTCCTCGCCCTCGTCCTCGACCCGGCGGTCGTCCACCCTTCCGCTGCCGATGCCGCTCGCGCGGCGTGGATCGCCGCGCTTCTGACCACGGCGCTCACCCTCGTCGTCCGCCGGTCCGCCGACCGCCTGCTGGAACACTGAGATCCGCGCGACGCGCTCCGCGGGCACCGGGCGCACCGGGCGCTCAGGACCGCCCGGAGGCGGCGTAACGCGGCAGGTTCTCCGTGGAGATCGTCCACGCGCCGATGGTGACGTCCTCGCCGTAGACGAAGTCCTTGCGCGTCGCGTAGCGCGGGCCGTCGGGCGTGGAGTGGATGTCGTCCAGCACCGCACCCTGGCCGGTCCGGGGATCGAAGATCACGTAGACCGGGATGCCCATCTGCGGGTAGTCACGCATTTTGCCGACCCAGTCGTTGTCCGGGTTGGACCGCGACACCACCTCGATGGCGGCGAGCAGCGTCCGCGGGTCGAAGGACCCCTCGACCTCCATGTCGGCTTCCGCGATCACGATGATGTCCGGATGGCGGATCACGCCCTGGTCGACGTCCTCGATGTCGGGCGTGCCGGTGTGGGCGAACAGGCCGTCCGGCAGGACCTTCTCCAGCCGCCGTCCGACGCGCGCGGCCGTCAGCTCGTGCGGCCCGCCCGGGACATCAGGTCGTGAACGATTCCTTCCCTGGTGATCTCCAGCTTGCCGGGGACGTCGAACTGCATCCGCTCGACGATGTCCCGCATCGCCTGATACTGGAGTGCGTCATGCCGTGCGTCGTCGGGGGCGATGGTCATGACACGCACTCCTCTCTGCGGATGGCCGGCCAGGCCGGGGCTGGAAACCCGCTCCCATGGTATCCGGGGAGCCCGGTTGCGGACGGTTGTCACGAGGTCAGGGCCGGGTCGGCGCAACTTGGGGGCAGGTCGAGTTCGGCCCAGACGGTCTTGGTGGGGGAGGGGCCCGAGGTGACGCCCCAGCGGTCGGCGAGCGCGGCGACGAGCAGCAGGCCGCGGCCGGACTCCGCGGCGTCGTCCGCCTCGCGCGCGGCGACCGGCAGCCGGTCGCCGCGCGCGTCCGCCACCTCGATCCGCAGCACGGTCGCCGAGGCGACGAGCGTCAGCCGGAAGTCGCGTCCGGGCACCCGCCCGTGCGTGACCGCGTTCGCGGTGAGTTCGGCGACGATGTGCGCGGCCGCCTCGTGCGGCAGCCCCCACGCGCGCAGTTGCCCGGCGGCGGCCGTCCGCGCGCGGTGGGCGTTGCGCCGCGAGGCCGCCCACTGGATGCTGAACCGGCCTGCGGCCGGGGTGAGTTCGGGGATACGGATGTCCTGGGTCACCCCACCGAGAGTGGCCCCGTCCACCCCCTCCGACCAGCCGCGACGCCCGTACCGCCGCCTCCTGGGCGGGTGCTGTACGGCCACCCGCCGGCCCTGTACGGGCCCGGCGGAAACATTCACGCGTGACTTTATGTGACTTCCCCGGACACGCACAGTCGCCTCTTCATACGCTTGCGTCTCGAAACGACCTGTACAGAGCGTGGCGGTGCTGACATGGACGCTGAGAAGGACGAATCCCGGTGGGACGCGAGCCTGGAGGACGACTCCACCGGGGTCATGCGGATGGTCGGCCGCTTGATCAAGTCGCGGCGCGAGCTGGCCGGGCTCACCCAGGCGGAGCTGGGCGCGGCCATCGGCTACGGCGAGGAGATGGTCTCCAAGGTCGAACGCGGAGTCCGCGTCCCCAAGGCGGAGTTCCTCGACAACGCGGACCGCGTCCTGAAGGCGGGCGGCTTCCTGGCCGCGATGAAGCCGGACGTCGCGGAGGCCCGCTACCCCAAGAAGGTGCGGGATCTGGCCAAACTTGAGGCTGACGCCGTTGAGTTGGGGGCGTACGGCAACACCGTGGTGCATGGCTTGTTGCAGACCGAGGAGTACGCGCGGGCGAACTACCGTGAACGGCGCCCGACGTACGGCGAGGACGAACTCGAACGCTTGATGGCAGGGCGGATGGACCGGCAGCGGATCTTCGAGCGGCATCCGGCTCCGCTCCTGACCTTCGTGCAGGAGGAGGTAGTGCTCCGTCGCCCGGTCGGGGGCAAGATGGTCAGGCAGCACCAGCTCGAACGCCTGTTGGACTTGGGTAGGTTGCCGCACGTTCAAATTCAGGTGATGCCCACCGAGAGCGAGGAGCACGCTGGGCTGGGCGGCTCGCTTCAAGTGCTCAAACTGATCGACGGATCGGCCGTAGGGCACAACGAGGTGCAGCTGACCAGCCGCTTGATCAGCGACCCGAAGGAGGTCCAGATCTTGGAGATGCGGTATGGCATGATCCGAGCGCAGGCCCTCACGCCGCGTGATTCGCTGGCCTTCATCGAGAAGTTGCGGGGAGAGAGATGAGCCTCAAGCCCTCCACCGGGGCCGGTTCCGTGCCGGAGTGGGTCAAGTCCAGTTACAGCACGAACGACGGACCGGAGTGCGTCGAGGTGGCCTGGACGAAGTCCAGCTACAGCAGTAACGACGGCCCCGACTGCGTCGAGGTCGCCACCTCGCCGGAGGCGATCCTCGTGCGGGACTCCAAGGACCCGCAGGGTCCCCACCTGACGCTCACGCCCGAGGCGTGGACCACCTTCGTCGCGTTCGCGTCGGAGCACACCGACGCGGTGTGACGTCGACGCGGCGGGGCAACCGACAGACATGGCTGTCTTGCGCAGATTCGCCCGGCCCTTGCTGGCCTCGATGTTCATCAGCGGTGGCTACGACGCGGTGCGTGAGCCCGCGGCGCTGGTGCCCGCCTCCCTGCCGGTGACCGACCCAGTCGCCTCGACGGTGGCGCCGCGCACGTCGCTGCTCCCCGAGAACCCGGAGGACCTGGTCCGGCTCAACGGCGCCGTGCAGCTGGGCGCGGGGGTGCTGCTCGCGCTGGGGCGGCTGCCGCGCCCGGCCGCGCTGGCGCTCGCCGTGACCCTGGTGCCGACGACGCTCGCCGCCCATCGGTTCTGGGAGGTCGAGGACAAGGAGGAACGGGCCGTGCAGCGGACCCACTTCCTCAAGAACGTCTCGCTGCTCGGCGGCCTGCTGATCGCCGCCGCCGACACGCACGGCAAGCCGTCGCTGGCGTACCGCACCCGGCGTGGCACCCGGCACGCGTCCGACGCCGTGTCGCAGCAGGCGCACGCGGTCGTCGACCGCGCCGGCGACGTGGTCGGCAGCGCCGCGGACGGCGTCAGCGGCGCCGTCGGATCGGTCCGCAAGCACCTGCCCTGACCCCACTCGACCTCACTCGACGTCGGCGCCGCCGACGTCGCCGTCGTCCTCCTCCTCGGCGGCCGGGCGTGCGCCCGGCCGCCGCCGTACGGGCGGCGGCTCGAAGCTGACCTCGACCCGCTCGAAGCCCTTGAACGTCTCCGTCATGGCGTACGAGGTGTAGGCGCGCTGGTCGGCGGCGCTCAGCGTGACGTGGTCGGTGAACGGCGTGAGCAGGCTGCGCGGCCACAGCCGGCGGGCCCGTACGGACGCGGTCTCGGCGGCCAGCACGAAGATCAGCGCGCCGAGGTAGATCCAGGTGACCAGGCCGAGCACGATGCCGAAGAGGCCGTACGTCGCAGTGGTGCCGGTCAGTTCGTGGCGTACGTAGAAGGTCCCGGCCCACTGGACGCCGTGCCAGAGCACCGCCGCGCAGGCCGCGGTGCCGCCCAGCGGCCGCCAGGTCACGGTGCGCGGGCCGAGCACCCGGAAGGCGGCGAGGACCAGCGCCGCGTTCAGCGCCACCGACAGCAGGGCCGCGACGAGGCGCGGAGCGGCCCCGAAGTGCTCCCCGAAGCTGCTGGTCTGGGCGGAGAGCGCGGCCAGCGCGGTGCTGGCGACCAGGCCGGCGCCGAGGACGAGCACCGCCAGCAGGCTGCGCAGCCGGGCGCGGAACGGGTCGGGGCGGACGTACCGCGGTACCGCCCACACCTTGGCCAGGGCGTTCTGCGCGGCCTGCGCGACGCCGAGGACACCGTAGAGGCCGCCGAGCGCGCCCGCGGCGACCGCCAGCGGACTGCCCTTGAAGGAGCGGATGTTCTCGCCGATCTGGTCGCCGATGACCGGGAACTGGCTGAGCGCCGAGTGCAGCACCTGGCGCTGCGCCGCGGGGTCGCCGTGCAGCACGAAGCCGAGCACCGAGACCAGCAGGAGCAGCAGCGGGAAGACCGACAGGAAGCCGTAGAAGGCGATCAGGGCGGCGAGGTAACCGCCCTGGTCCTCGGCGAACTTGTACACCACCGCGACCGGGACCCCGGCCCACGGCCGGCGCCGCTGGAAGGCGTCGAACCGGCGGACGCTGCTGCGCACCTCCACCCCCAAGCGGTGTGGGCCGACATCACCCGTCTTCTGCCCCGCCGGGCGCGGTTGAGACGCCGCCGGGACACCGCACGGGGGCAGGCCGCGGGCCACCGGTGTCGGGTTGCCGACGTTGTCGGATCTCGCCGGTGTGCGGGCGGGCGGCCGCCTCTACGGTGCAGCGGTCACCCTCGCCGCCCGTCGGCGCCGCCTGCGGACCACCCCACCGCGCAGGGGGCGCCGGCCGTCGGCTCCCCACCGGAGAGGACACCCGACACGATGAAGTCCACGTCGATATCCCGGCAGGCCCGCGCGGCCGGCCTGGCGGCGGCGACAGCCCTCGCGGGGCTGGCGCTGCTGCCGGGCGCCGCGCAGGCCGCGCCGGCGCCGGCCGCCAGGGCCGCCGTGCAGCCGGCCGGCTGCGCCACCGCGGAGCCAGGGCACGCCAACTGCTGGGCCGAGCGGCTGACGGGCGTGCAGGGCGCGACGGGCGTGCGGCCCGCGGTGCCCTCGGGCATGGGCCCGTCCGACATCCAGTCCGCGTACCGGCTGCCGAGCGGCGGCAGCGGCGTCACCGTCGCGATCGTCGACGCCTACGACGACCCGCGGGCGGAGTCGGACCTGGCGACGTACCGCAGCCAGTACGGGCTGCCGGCGTGCACCACGGCCAACGGCTGCTTCCGCAAGGTCGACCAGCGCGGCGGCACCTCCTACCCGCAGGGCGACGCGGGCTGGTCGGAGGAGATCACCCTCGACCTCGACGCGGTCTCGGCGGCCTGCCCGCAGTGCCGCATCCTGCTGGTGGAGTCCGACGACAACAACGACCCGAACCTCTACGCCGCCGACGACCAGGCGGTGCGGCTCGGCGCCAAGCTGGTGTCGAACTCCTGGAGCTCCTCGGAGGACTCCACCCAGGGCCAGGACGAGAGCCACTGGAACGTGCCGGGCGTGCTCTTCGCCTTCGCCACCGGGGACAACGGCTACAGCGGCGGCACCCAGTACCCGGCGTCCTCGCAGTACACCCTCGCGGTCGGCGGCACCTCGCTGAAGCGCGACTCCAGCACCCGCGGCTGGTCGGAGAGCGCGTGGAGCGGCGCGGGCTCCGGCTGCTCGCAGTACCGCACCCGCTCGACGTGGCAGGCGGGCGTCAGCACCGGCTGCTCCCGCGAGGCGAACTCCGACGTGTCGGCGGACGCCGACCCGCAGACCGGCCTGGCCATCTACGACACCTACCAGGCGGCGGGCTGGCAGCAGTACGGCGGCACCAGCCTCGCCACCCCGCTGATCACCGCGATGTACGCGCTGGCCGGCGCGCCGGGCGCGAACGACGACCCGGCCGCGTACCCGTACGCGCACACCGACCAGCTGAACGACGTGACCACCGGCACCAACGGCAGCTGCGGCACGGCGATCTGCGCGGCGCGCACCGGTTGGGACGGGCCGACCGGGCTCGGCACCCCGGCGGGCGTGGGCGCGTTCACCGCGGGCGGCAGCCAGCCGCCCCCCGGCGACCTGACCGTCACCGGCCCCGGCGACCAGAGCGGCACCGTCGGCACGGCCGTCACGCCGGTGAAGGGCTCGGCCGGCGGCGGCACCGCTCCGTACACGTGGTCGGCGTCCGGGCTGCCGGGCGGCCTGGCGATCGACGCCTCGTCCGGCACGATCAGCGGCACGCCCACCGCGGCCGGCAGCTTCCGCACCACGCTGACCGCCAAGGACAGCACGGGCAGGACCGGTTCCGCGGCCTTCACCTGGACGGTCAAGGGCACGGGCGGTGGCGGCGGCACGGTCACCGTGACCAACCCCGGGCAGCAGTTCGGCTTCACCGGGTTCCAGTCCATCCCGTTGCAGATCCAGGCGAGCGACAGCGCCGGCGAGGCGCTGACCTTCACCGCGACCGGGCTGCCGGCGGGGCTGTCCATCAGCCGCAGCGGCGCGGTCTCCGGCACGCCCACCGTCGCCGGCACCCGCACGGTGACCGTCAGGGCCGTGGACGCGGACGGGGTTTCCGGCACGACCAGCTTCCTGTGGACGGTCTACCGGGCATTCTGACCACAGGGCCCGTCCTTCCTCCCCGCCGTGCGGGGCGGCTCGCGCCGCCCCGCACGGACCCGCGTTCCCCTCCCGCCGACCGGACACGAGGTGCCGCCGATGGACCATCTGCTGAAGCCGGTCGGCCTCGGGCCGGTGGAGAGCGACGTCTACCTGCACCTGCTGGCGCACGCGCAGGCCGCGGTGCCGCAGATCGCGCAGGCGCTGGAGGTGGCCGCGCCGCGGATACGCACCGCGCTGGCGCGCCTCGCCGCGGCCGGGCTGGCGAACCGGCTGCTCGGCCGGCCGGTGCGCTGGATCGCCGCGCCGCCCGAGGTGGCGCTGGACGCGCTGGTGCTCCACCACCACCAGGAGCTGGACGGGCTGCGGGTGCAGGCGCGGGAGCTGTCGCTGCGCGCGAAGGCCACCGAGGGCGCGGGCCCCGGCGACCTGATCGAGGTGCTGGAGGGCGCGGACGCGGTGCTGCGCGCGCTGACCCGGCTGGAGCTGGGCGCCCGCGAGGAGGTGCTGATCATCGACAGCCCGCCGTACCTCCAGGCGGGCTCGCTCAACACCAACGAGCTGCAGGCGCTCGCCCGGGGGGTGTCGTACCGGGCGATCTACCACGCGCCGACGCTCGCCGAGCCGGGCGGCAGCCAGCTGCTGGAGCAGTACCTGGCGGTGGGGGAGCAGGCCCGCGCGCTGCCGGAGATCCGGATGAAGATGCTGATCGCCGACCGGGAGCAGGCGATCGTGCCGATCAGCTTCACCGGCACCGACGCGGCGACCCGGCTGCTGATCCGCCGCTCGCCGCTGCTGGACGCGCTGCTGCTGGCGTTCGAGACGCTGTGGGAGCGGGCGACGCCGCTCGGCGGGGCCGCCGACTGCCGGCGGGGTCCCGATCCGCGGGACCTGGCGGTGCTGCGGCTGATGGCCAGCGGCGCCAAGGACCGGACGATCGCCCGCGCGCTGAACATCACCGAGCGCACCGTGGAGCGCCGGGTCGCGGACATCCTGCGCCATCTGGACGCCTCCACCCGCTTCCAGGCGGGCGTGAAGGCCGCCCGGCTGGGGTGGCTGTCGGACGACCGGTGAGACCGCCGCGCACCTGTGTTTGGGGTCTCGCCACGGAGGGGTAAGCTACCCGGCTCGATTGGCGTGGGGTGCGCCCGGTATGGCAGACTACTCAAGTTGCTCGGTCGAGCGCCGATGCTGCGCGCCTCCCGTCGGGAGGACCGGAAGCGAGTCCCACAGTACTCGTCGCCTTATCTGCCCTGGTGGGCAGCGCTGGGGCGGACGTACGGGAATCTTCCGGGAAGCGTCAGTGCGGCTCCGGCCAGGCATCCGGTGGGTGTTTTCTCCCACGCAAACCCCTTGATCAGGGCTTTTCCGCATGCGGGAAAACCATGGCGAGGAGTGCGACACGCCCGACCGCGTGGGTCGGCGCAAGCGGATGCCGGAGCTCAAAAAGAGACAAGGACTACGGAGTAGCCATGGCGGGACAGAAGATCCGCATCCGGCTCAAGGCCTACGACCACGAGGTCATCGACTCCTCGGCGAAGAAGATCGTCGAGACGGTGACCCGCACTGGTGCGCAGGTCGCAGGCCCGGTGCCGCTGCCCACTGAGAAGAACGTGTACTGCGTCATCAAGTCGCCGCACAAGTACAAGGACTCGCGCGAGCACTTCGAGATGCGCACGCACAAGCGCCTGATCGACATCCTCGACCCGACGCCCAAGACCGTTGACTCGTTGATGCGCCTGGACCTTCCGGCCGGCGTCGACATCGAGATCAAGCTCTGAGAGGCGCGGAGAAGATGACCAAGCAGATCAAGGGCATCCTGGGCGAGAAGCTCGGCATGACCCAGGTCTGGGACGAGAACAACCGTGTCGTCCCCGTGACCGTCGTCAAGGCCGGCCCCAACGTCGTCACCCAGGTGCGTACCAACGACCTCGACGGCTACGAGTCGGTCCAGATCGCCTTCGGCGAGATCGACCCGCGCAAGGTGAACAAGCCCCTCAAGGGCCACTTCGCGAAGGCCGACGTCACCCCCCGCCGCCACCTGGTGGAGCTGCGTACCGCAGACGCCGGTGAGTACACGCTCGGCCAGGAGATCACCGCTGCGGTGTTCGAGGCCGGCGTCAAGGTGGACGTGACCGGCAAGAGCAAGGGCAAGGGCTTCGCCGGTGTCATGAAGCGTCACAACTTCAAGGGCCTCGGCGCCGGCCACGGTGTCCAGCGCAAGCACCGCTCGCCGGGCTCCATCGGCGGCTGTGCCACCCCCGGTCGCGTGTTCAAGGGCATGCGCATGGCGGGCCGCATGGGCAACGAGCGGGTCACCACCCAGAACCTGACCGTCCACGCCGTTGACGCGGAGAAGGGCCTGCTCCTGATCAAGGGTGCGGTTCCCGGTCCGAACGGCGGCCTCGTCCTGGTCCGCACCGCGGCCAAGGGGGCCTGAGGATAATGAGCAGCATTGACATTCTGTCGCCCGCGGGCGACACCGCCGGGACCGTAGAGCTTCCGGCCGAGATCTTCGACGCCAAGGTCAGCATCCCGCTGATCCACCAGGTCGTCGTCGCGCAGCTGGCCGCGGCCCGTCAGGGCACGCACAAGGTCAAGACCCGTGGCGAGGTCCGTGGTGGCGGCAAGAAGCCGTACCGCCAGAAGGGCACCGGCCGCGCCCGCCAGGGCTCGACCCGTGCGCCGCAGTTCGCCGGCGGTGGCGTCGTGCACGGCCCCGTGCCGCGTGACTACTCGCAGCGGACCCCGAAGAAGATGAAGGCCGCCGCGCTGCGCGGTGCCCTCACCGACCGGGCCCGCCACAACCGCATCCACGTCGTGACCGGCGTCGTCGACGGCGAGAACCCGTCGACGAAGGCGGCCAAGACCCTGTTCGGCAAGATCAGCGAGCGCAAGAACCTGCTGCTGGTCGTCGAGCGCGCGGACGAGGCCGGCTGGCTGTCCGCCCGCAACCTGCCCCAGGTGCACATCCTGGACGCGGGCCAGCTGAACACGTATGACGTGCTCGTCTCCGACGACGTGGTCTTCACCAAGGCCGCCTTCGACCGCTTCATCGGTAACGGCGACGCCGAGACCGAAGGGAGCGACGCCTGATGGCCGAGCACACCGAGACCGCGATCACCAGCAAGACGTACACGGACCCCCGTGACCTGCTGATCAAGCCGGTGGTCTCCGAGAAGAGCTACGCGCTGCTGGACGAGAACAAGTACACGTTCGTCGTCGACCCGCGTGCGAACAAGACCCAGATCAAGCAGGCCGTCGAGGCGGTCTTCCAGGTCAAGGTCACCGGGGTCAACACGATCAACCGGCAGGGCAAGCGCAAGCGCACCCGCACCGGTTTCGGCAAGCGCGCCAACACCAAGCGCGCCATCGTGACCCTTGCCGAGGGCGACCGCATCGACATCTTCGGCGGCCCGGTCTCCTAACGGAGATCGGAGTCGTTCAGAAGTCCGGAACTTTCCGAGGACTGAGAAATGGGTATCCGCAAGTACAAGCCGACGACGCCGGGCCGTCGTGGCTCCAGCGTCGCCGACTTTGTCGAGATCACGCGGTCCACGCCGGAGAAGTCGCTGGTCCGCCCCCTGCACAGCAAGGGCGGCCGTAACAACGCCGGTCGTGTGACCGTTCGCCACCAGGGCGGTGGCCACAAGCGCGCCTACCGTGTCATCGACTTCCGTCGCCATGACAAGGACGGCGTGCCCGCCAAGGTCGCGCACATCGAATACGACCCCAACCGCACCGCGCGCATCGCGCTGCTGCACTACGCGGACGGCGAGAAGCGCTACATCCTCGCCCCCGCGAAGCTCCAGCAGGGCGACCGGATCGAGAACGGCGCCAACGCCGACATCAAGCCGGGCAACAACCTGCCGCTGCGCAACATCCCGGTGGGTACCACGATCCACGCGATCGAGCTGCGGCCCGGTGGCGGCGCCAAGATCTCCCGCTCCGCGGGCGCCTCGGTGCAGCTGCTGGCGAAGGAAGGCAACATGGCCACCCTTCGCATGCCGTCCGGCGAGGTCCGGATGGTCGACGTCCGCTGCCGCGCCACCATCGGTGAGGTCGGCAACGCCGAGCAGTCGAACATCAACTGGGGCAAGGCCGGCCGCATGCGGTGGAAGGGCGTCCGCCCGACCGTCCGCGGTGTCGCCATGAACCCGGTGGACCACCCGCACGGTGGTGGTGAGGGCAAGACCTCCGGTGGTCGCCACCCGGTCTCCCCGTGGGGTCAGAAGGAGGGTCGTACTCGTTCTCCCAAGAAGGCGAGCAACAAGTACATCGTCCGCCGCCGCAAGACGAACAAGAAGCGCTAGGAGCGGGTGTAGATGCCGCGCAGTCTCAAGAAGGGGCCCTTCGTCGACGACCACCTCATCAAAAAGGTGGACGTACAGAACGAGGCCGGCTCCAAGAACGTCATCAAGACCTGGTCCCGCCGCTCGATGATCGTCCCGGCGATGCTGGGCCACACGATCGCGGTGCACGATGGCCGTAAGCACGTCCCGGTGTTTGTCACTGAGTCGATGGTCGGCCACAAGCTCGGCGAGTTTGCGCCGACCCGCACCTTCCGCGGCCACGAGAAGGACGACCGCAAGTCGCGTCGTCGCTGATCACACGATCAAGCGTCACGCGAGAGCGACAGACATGACTGACACCGAAGGGACAACCATGGAAGCCAGGGCCCAGGCGCGGTACATCCGCGTCACGCCCATGAAGGCCCGCCGCGTGGTGGACCTCATCCGTGGCATGGATGCCACGGAGGCTCAGGCGGTCCTGCGTTTCACCCCGCAGGCCGCGAGTGAGCCGGTCGGCAAGGTGCTTGCGAGCGCCATCGCCAACGCCGCGCACAACTACGACCACACGGACGCCGAGTCGCTGTTCATCAGCGAGGCGTTCGTGGACGAGGGCCCGACCCTGAAGCGGTTCCGGCCGCGCGCCCAGGGCCGCGCCTACCGGATCCGCAAGCGGACCAGCCACATCACCGTGGTCGTCGCCAGCAAGGAAGGGACCCGGTAATGGGCCAGAAGGTTAACCCTTACGGGTTCCGGCTCGGCATCACCACGGACTTCAAGTCCCGGTGGTACGCCGACAAGCTGTACAAGGACTACGTCAAGGAAGACGTCGCCATCCGCCGGATGATGACGCAGGGCATGGAGCGGGCCGGCATCTCCAAGGTGGAGATCGAGCGCACCCGTGACCGCGTCCGCGTCGACATCCACACCGCCCGGCCGGGCATCGTCATCGGCCGCCGCGGCGCGGAGGCCGACCGCATCCGCGGTGACCTGGAGAAGCTGACCGGCAAGCAGGTCCAGCTGAACATCCTCGAGGTCAAGAACCCGGAGATGGACGCTCAGCTGGTGGCCCAGGCCGTCGCCGAGCAGCTGTCCTCCCGTGTCTCCTTCCGCCGCGCCATGCGCAAGAGCATGCAGGGCACGCTGAAGGCCGGCGCCAAGGGCATCAAGATCCAGTGCGGCGGCCGTCTCGGCGGCGCCGAGATGTCCCGCTCGGAGTTCTACCGCGAGGGCCGGGTGCCCCTGCACACGCTGCGCGCGAACGTGGACTACGGCTTCTTCGAGGCCAAGACCACCTTCGGCCGCATCGGCGTCAAGGTGTGGATCTACAAGGGCGACGTGAAGAACATCGCCGAGGTCCGCGCCGACAACGCCGCAGCCCGCGCGGGCAACCGCCCGGCCCGCGGCGGCGGCAACGAGCGTCCGCAGCGCCGCGGTGGCGAGCGCGGCGGCGAGCGCGGTGGCCGTGGCCGTCGTCCCCAGGGCGAGGCGCCCGCAGCCGTCAAGGCTGAGGCACCCGCCGCCGCTGAGGCTCCGGCCGCGGAGACCCCCGGAACGGAAGGCTAAGTACCATGCTGATCCCCCGCAGGGTCAAGCACCGCAAGCAGCACCACCCCGGTCGTGACGGCATGGCCAAGGGCGGCACGGAGCTGGCGTTCGGTGAGTACGGCCTGCAGGCCGTCACCCCCGCCTACGTGACCAACCGGCAGATCGAGTCCGCTCGTATCTCCATCACCCGTCACATCAAGCGCGGCGGCAAGGTCTGGATCAACATCTACCCGGACCGCCCGCTGACGAAGAAGCCCGCCGAGACCCGCATGGGTTCCGGTAAGGGTTCGCCGGAGTGGTGGATCGCGAACGTCAAGCCGGGACGGGTGATGTTCGAGCTGTCTTTCCCGAACGAGAAGGTTGCCCGCGAGGCGCTCACCCGCGCCGCGCACAAGCTTCCGATGAAGTGCCGCATTGTGCGGCGCGAGGCAGGTGAGTCGTGATGGCGGCCGGTACCAAGGCGACCGAGCTGCGCCAGCTGGGCGACGAGGAGCTCGTCGGCAAGCTGCGTGAGGCCAAGGAGGAGCTGTTCAACCTCCGCTTCCAGGCGGCCACCGGACAGCTGGAGAACAACACCCGGCTGAGGACCGTCCGCAAGGACATCGCCCGGATCTACACGCTGATGCACGAGCGCGAGCTGGGCATCGAGACCGTGGAAACGGTGGAGAACGCCTGATGAGCGAGAACAACGTGACTGAGACGACTGAGCAGCGCGGATTCCGCAAGACCCGTGAGGGCCTTGTGGTCAGCGACAAGATGGACAAGACCGTCGTGGTCGCCGTCGAGGACCGTGTGAAGCACGCCCTCTACGGCAAGGTCATCCGCCGCACCAACAAGCTCAAGGCGCACGACGAGCAGAACGCCGCCGGCATCGGCGACCGCGTCCTCCTGATGGAGACCCGGCCGCTGTCCGCGACGAAGCGCTGGCGTGTCGTGGAGATCCTCGAGAAGGCCAAGTAAGGCCGAGTAATCCCTGAGCGGGTGTCCGCTCAGGACCGTTCCGTCAGGCTCGGCGGGGTCGGTGCACACCGACCCCGCCGGGAACCGACGCGACAAACAGGAGATAGACGTGATCCAGCAGGAGTCGCGACTTCGTGTCGCCGACAACACTGGTGCCAAGGAGATCCTTTGCATCCGTGTTCTCGGTGGCTCGGGTCGCCGCTACGCGGGCATCGGTGACGTCATCGTCGCCACCGTCAAGGACGCGATCCCCGGTGGCAACGTGAAGAAGGGCGAGGTCGTCAAGGCTGTCGTCGTGCGCACCGTCAAGGAGCGCCGCCGTGCCGACGGCTCGTACATCCGCTTCGACGAGAACGCGGCCGTCATCCTCAAGAACGATGGCGACCCGCGTGGCACCCGAATCTTCGGCCCGGTGGGCCGTGAGCTGCGCGAGAAGAAGTTCATGAAGATCGTCTCGCTCGCGCCGGAGGTGCTGTAACCGATGAAGATCAAGAAGGGCGACCTGGTCCAGGTCATCACCGGTAAGGACAAGGGCAAGCAGGGCAAGGTCATCGTGGCCTTCCCCCGCGAGGACCGCGTCCTGGTCGAGGGTGTCAACCGGGTCAAGAAGCACACCAAGGCCGGTCAGACCGACCGCGGTTCCAAGACCGGCGGCATCATCACCACCGAGGCGCCGATCCACATCAGCAACGTGCAGCTGGTTGTTGAGAAGGACGGCAAGAAGGTCGTGACCCGCGTCGGCTACCGCTTCGACGACGAGGGCAACAAGATCCGCGTTGCCAAGCGGACCGGTGAGGACATCTGATGACTGCCACCACTACGGCACCGCGTCTGAAGGCGCGCTACCGCGAGGAGATCGCGGGCAAGCTGCGTGACGAGTTCAAGTACGAGAACGTCATGCAGATCCCCGGTCTCACCAAGATCGTGGTCAACATGGGTGTGGGCGACGCCGCCCGCGACTCCAAGCTGATCGAGGGCGCCATCCGCGACCTCGCCACGATCACCGGCCAGAAGCCGCAGATCACCAAGGCCCGCAAGTCGATCGCGCAGTTCAAGCTGCGCGAGGGTCAGCCGATCGGCGCCCACGTCACCCTCCGCGGTGACCGCATGTGGGAGTTCCTCGACCGACTGCTGTCGCTGGCGCTGCCGCGCATCCGCGACTTCCGGGGCCTGTCCCCCAAGCAGTTCGACGGCCGCGGCAACTACACCTTCGGTCTCACGGAGCAGGTCATGTTCCACGAGATCGACCAGGACAAGATCGACCGCGTCCGGGGTATGGACATCACCGTGGTCACCACGGCGACCAACGACGCTGAGGGCCGTGCGCTCCTTCGTCACCTCGGCTTCCCGTTCAAGGAGGCGTGAGCCGTGGCGAAGAAGGCTCTCATTGCCAAGGCCGCTCGCAAGCCCAAGTTCGCTGTGCGCGCCTACAACCGCTGCCAGCGCTGTGGCCGGCCGCACTCCGTCTACCGCAAGTTCGGCCTGTGCCGTGTGTGCCTTCGTGAGATGGCCCACCGCGGCGAGCTGCCGGGCGTGACCAAGAGCTCCTGGTAGTCCCGACAAGGGACTCCCGGAAGCTCTCGGTAAGCAGATGGCCGGCGAGACCCCAGCCTTTCATCCCGTAAGGTAGAAGGGTTGGGCGCTCGCCGCCCGCATCGACTTACTACGCCGTAGGTCCACCGCATCGCACCCGTCCCGACGTACCCGCCACGGCGAGTACCTCTCGGGGAGAGGGACCCTGCACCAGGAAACCCCGGCGAGAGAGGCCCAGGGCCAACTCATGACCATGACCGACCCCATCGCAGACATGCTCACCCGTCTGCGCAACGCGAACTCGGCGTACCACGACGACGTCGTGATGCCGTTCAGCAAGATCAAGTCGCACATCGCGGAGATCCTCCAGCAGGAGGGCTACATCACCGGCTGGAAGGTCGAGGACGCCGAGGTCGGCAAGAACCTCGTCCTGGAGCTGAAGTTCGGCCCCAACCGCGAGCGCTCGATCGCCGGCATCAAGCGGATCAGCAAGCCGGGTCTTCGGGTTTACGCAAAGTCCACCAACCTGCCGAAGGTGCTCGGCGGCCTGGGCGTGGCGATCATCTCCACGTCCCACGGGCTGCTCACCGGCCAGCAGGCGCAGAAGAAGGGCGTGGGTGGGGAAGTCCTCGCCTACGTCTGGTAACCGGGAAAGCGAGGTATAGCAATGTCGCGCATCGGCAAGCTGCCCATCTCGGTTCCCGCCGGAGTGGACGTCACCATCGACGGCCGCACGGTCGCGGTGAAGGGCCCCAAGGGCTCTCTCACCCACACCGTCGCCGCGCCGATCGAGATCGCGAAGGACGGGGACGGCACGCTGCTCGTCACCCGCCCGAACGACGAGCGTGTCTCGAAGGCCCTGCACGGCCTGTCCCGCACGCTGGTGGCGAACATGATCACCGGCGTGACCGCGGGCTACAGCAAGGCGCTCGAGATCAGCGGTGTCGGCTACCGCGTCCAGGCGAAGGGCTCCAACCTGGAGTTCGCGCTGGGCTACAGCCACCCGATCCTCGTCGAGGCACCTGACGGGATCTCCTTCAAGGTCGAGTCCCCGACCAAGTTCTCGGTCGAGGGCATCGACAAGCAGAAGGTCGGCGAGGTCGCCGCGAACATCCGCAAGCTGCGCAAGCCCGACCCGTACAAGGCCAAGGGCGTCAAGTACGCCGGCGAAGTCATCCGCCGCAAGGTCGGAAAGGCTGGTAAGTAGCCATGGCATACGGTGTGAAGATCGCCAAGGGCAAGGCGTACAAGGGAGCGGCGCTCAAGCGCCGTCACATCCGGGTCCGCAAGCGGATCTCCGGGACGGCCGAGCGTCCGCGCCTGGTCGTGACGCGTTCCAACCGCGGCATCGTGGCCCAGGTCATCGACGACCTGGCAGGCCACACGCTCGCGTCCGCGTCGACCCTCGACGCGTCCATCCGCGGCGGCGAAGGCGACAAGAGCGCCAAGGCGAAGCAGGTCGGCCAGCTCGTGGCCGAGCGTGCGAAGGCCAAGGGCGTCGACGCTGTCGTGTTCGACCGTGGCGGCAACCAGTACGCGGGGCGCATCGCCGCCCTGGCGGACGCCGCCCGCGAAGCCGGTCTGAATTTCTAGCCGGTTCCGTTAGCTAGCGGAGAAACGCCGAAGAGATCGAGAGGTAATTCCAATGGCTGGACCCCAGCGCCGCGGAAGCGGTGCCGGTGGCGGCGAGCGACGGGACCGTAAGGACCGGCGGGACGGTGGCCAGCAGGCCGAGAAGACCGCCTACGTCGAGCGGGTCGTCGCGATCAATCGCGTCGCCAAGGTTGTGAAGGGTGGTCGTCGCTTCAGCTTCACCGCGCTGGTCGTGGTGGGCGACGGTGACGGCACCGTGGGTGTCGGTTACGGCAAGGCCAAGGAGGTGCCGGCCGCCATCGCCAAGGGTGTGGAGGAGGCCAAGAAGCACTTCTTCAAGGTCCCCCGTATCCAGGGCACCATCCCGCACCCCATCCAGGGTGAGAAGGCCGCGGGCGTCGTCCTGCTCAAGCCGGCTTCCCCCGGTACCGGCGTCATCGCCGGTGGCCCGGTGCGCGCCGTGCTGGAGTGCGCGGGCATCCACGACGTGCTGTCCAAGAGCCTCGGCTCGGACAACGCGATCAACATCGTGCACGCCACGGTGGCCGCTCTCCAGGGCCTTCAGCGGCCCGAGGAGATCGCCGCCCGCCGCGGCCTGCCGATCGAGGACGTCGCGCCCGCCGCCCTGCTGCGGGCCCGTGCCGGAGTGGGTGTGTGATGGCGCGCCTGAAGGTCACGCAGACCAAGTCCTACATCGGCAGCAAGCAGAACCACCGTGACACCCTGCGTTCGCTCGGGCTCAAGCGCCTGCACGACGTCGTGGTCAAGGAGGACCGCCCGGAGATCCGCGGCATGGTCCACACCGTCCGCCACCTCGTCACGGTTGAGGAGGTCGACTGATCATGGGTGACAACCCGATCAAGATCCACAACCTGCGTCCTGCTCCTGGCGCCAAGACCGCGAAGACCCGTGTGGGTCGCGGTGAGGGCTCCAAGGGCAAGACGGCCGGTCGTGGCACCAAGGGCACCAAGGCCCGCTACCAGGTTCCGGCACGCTTCGAGGGCGGGCAGATGCCCCTCCACATGCGGCTGCCGAAGCTCAAGGGCTTCAAGAACCCGTTCCGCACCGAGTACCAGGTCGTCAACCTGGACAAGCTCGCCACCCTCTACCCCGAGGGTGGCGAGGTCACCGTGGCCGACCTGGTCGCCAAGGGTGCCGTGCGCAAGAACCAGCTCGTCAAGGTGCTCGGCACCGGCGAGGTCTCCGTGGCGCTGCAGGTGACCGTTGACGCGGCCTCCGGCTCCGCCAAGGAGAAGATCGCCGCTGCCGGTGGCAGTGTCACCGAGCTCGTCTGAGCCCGGATGCGACACCCGACCGGGGATGCCCAGTACGTGGGGGCATCCCCGGTCGTTCTCTTCCTATGACTTTCCTTTCCTGGTTGGTCATTCCCGGTGGGGCCGCCTCGCCGGTATGGTGGCTGACGCTGCTCTCTTCCCGAACCTCATCAGACCGTCCTTCCGCCCTGCGCGGGGGGTGCAGGAGGCACCGTGCTCACCGCGTTCGCCCGGGCGTTCAGGACGCCCGACCTGCGCAAGAAGCTGCTCTTCACGCTGGCCATCGTGGTGGTGTACCGGCTCGGCGCGCACGTTCCGGTGCCAGGTATCGACTACACGGTGGTCAACGAGTGCGTGAAGCAGACGAAGGGCAACAACAGCCTCTTCGGTCTGGTGAACATGTTCAGCGGCGGCGCGCTGCTGCAGCTCACCATCTTCGCGCTCGGGATCATGCCGTACATCACGGCCAGCATCATCCTCCAGCTGCTCACCGTGGTGATCCCGCGGCTGGAAGCCCTCAAGAAGGAGGGCCAGGCCGGCACCACGAAGATCACCCAGTACACCCGCTACCTGACGGTGGCGCTCGCCGTCCTGCAGGGCACCGGCCTGGTGGCCACCGCCCGCTCCGGCAGCCTCTTCTCCACGTGTAACCAGACCGACCAGATCGTGCCCAACCAGTCGATCTTCACCACGGTGACCATGGTCACGTGCATGACCGCGGGCACCGTGATGATCATGTGGCTCGGCGAGCTGATCACCGACAAGGGCATCGGCAACGGCATGTCCATCCTGATGTTCGTCTCCATCGCGGCCGGCTTCCCCGGCTCGCTGTGGGCGATCAAGGTCTCCGGCAAGATCGCCGGCGGCTGGGTGGAGTTCCTGGCGGTCATCGCGGTCGGCCTGGCGATGGTCGGCCTGGTGGTCTTCGTCGAACAGGCGCAGCGCCGCATCCCGGTGCAGTACGCGAAGCGCATGATCGGCCGGCGGTCCTACGGCGGCACCTCGACGTACATCCCGCTGAAGGTCAACCAGGCGGGTGTGATCCCGGTCATCTTCGCCTCGTCGCTGCTCTACATCCCGGCGCTGATCGTCCAGTTCTCCGGATCGACGTCCGGCTGGGCGCAGTGGATCAGCCGCAACTTCACCAAGGGCGACCACCCGATCTACATGGCCGCCTACTTCCTGCTGATCGTCTTCTTCGCCTTCTTCTACGTCGCGATCTCCTTCAACCCCGAAGAGGTCGCCGACAATATGAAGAAGTATGGTGGGTTCATCCCGGGTATCCGGGCCGGTCGTCCCACCGCGGAATACCTCAGTTACGTGCTCAACCGCATCACGTGGCCGGGCTCGCTGTACCTGGGTCTCATCGCCCTCGTTCCGACGGTCGCCATCGCGATCTTCAACGGGAGCAACGGCAACTTCCCGCTGGGCGGCACCAGCATCCTGATCATCGTGGGTGTGGGCCTGGAGACCGTGAAGCAGATCGAGAGCCAGCTCCAGCAGCGTAACTACGAAGGGTTCCTCCGCTGATGCGAATCGTCCTGGTCGGGCCGCCCGGCGCCGGCAAGGGTACGCAGGCCGCGTTCCTCGCCAAGAACCTGTCGATCCCGCACATCTCCACGGGCGACCTGTTCCGCGCCAACATCAGCCAGGGCACGGAGCTTGGCCGCAAGGCCAAGGAGTACACGGACGCGGGCCTGCTCGTGCCGGACGAGATCACCATCGGGATGGCCACCGACCGGATGCAGCAGTCCGACGCCGAGAACGGCTTCCTGCTGGACGGCTTCCCGCGGAACGTCGGCCAGGCCGAGGCGCTCGACGTCTTCCTGACCGACGCGGGCATCGGGCTCGACGCGGTCCTGGACCTCGAGGTCCCCGAGGACGAGGTCGTCAAGCGGATCGCCGGCCGCCGGCTGTGCCGCAACAACGACAAGCACCTCTTCCACGTCGACTACAGCCCGCCGCAGGCCGAGGGCGTCTGCGACGTCTGCGGCGGCGAGCTGTACCAGCGCGCGGACGACACCGCGGAGAAGGTCCGGGTCCGGCTGGAGGAGTACCACAGCAAGACCGAGCCGATCATCGACTACTACAAGCAGCAGGGCCTGGTGCAGACGATCTCCGCGCTCGGCGCGGTCGCCGACGTGACCGCGCGCGCCATGGAGGCGCTGCGGGCCGGCGAGCGGCGGTAACACCAGCGCCACCCCGGCCGCGCCCGCGCGACGCGGCCCCGGTACGGCAATCGGCCGTGGTGCCCTCAGGGGCGCCACGGCCGTATCGTTGAACGGGCACAACCGACACGAGGAAGGCGTCAGCCGCGATGGTGGAGATCAAGACCCCCGAGCAGATCGCCAAGATGCGCGAGGCCGGGCTGGTCGTCGCGGCGATCCACGAGGCGACCCGGGCGGCCGCGGTCCCCGGCGCGACCACCAAGGACCTGGACGAGGTCGCCGCCAAGGTGATCGCCGACCACGGCGCCAAGCCGAACTTCCTCGGCTACGGCGGCTTCCCCGGCAACATCTGCACCTCGGTCAACGACGTCGTCGTGCACGGCATCCCGGACCGGGCCACGGTGCTCAAGGACGGCGACGTCATCGCCATCGACGCCGGTGCGATCGTCGACGGCTGGCACGGCGACGCCGCCTTCACCTGCTTCGTCGGCAGCGGCCACGCCGACGAGCTGATCGAGCTGAGCCGGGTCACCGAGGAGTCCATGTGGGCGGGCATCGCCGCCTTCCGCAAGGGCAACCGGCTGGAGGACATCTCCCGGGCCGTCGAGTCGTACATCCGCCGCCAGCCGCGTCCGCCGGCCGGCCGGTACGGCATCGTCGAGGACTACGGCGGCCACGGCATCGGCACCGAGATGCACATGGACCCGCACCTGCTGAACTACGTCACCAAGAAGCGCGGCCGCGGCATCAAGCTGGTGCCCGGGGTGTGCCTGGCGATCGAGCCGATGGTCACCCTCGGCTCCCCGCACACCCACGTCCTCGAGGACGAGTGGACGGTCAAGTCCGACGACGGCTCGTGGTCGTCGCACTGGGAGCACACCATCGCGCTCACCGAGAAGGGCCCGCTGGTGCTGACCGCCCCGGACTGCGGCAGGGCCAAGCTCGCCGAGCTGGGCGTCACCGCCGCTCCCGACCCGCTGGCCTGAGCTTAACGATCACCGAGTGTGGGCATGCTCCCCGATTCGTCTTTCGGGAGGGCTTGCCGTAGACTCATACGTCGGCCCCGCGTGTCTTCCGGCATGTCCGGAGCCGACCCCGGTAGCCGATCCCGAAAGCAGGACATGGCCAAAAAGCAAGGCGCCATCGAAATCGAAGGCACCGTGATCGAGTCTCTGCCGAACGCGATGTTCAAGGTGGAGCTGCAGAACGGTCACAAGGTCCTCGCGCACATCAGCGGCAAGATGCGGATGCACTACATCCGCATCCTCCCGGATGACCGGGTCGTGGTGGAGCTGTCTCCCTACGACCTGACGCGCGGACGGATCGTCTACCGATACAAGTAGATCTCAAGACCCGGAGAACCTGAGACCCATGAAGGTCAAGCCGAGCGTCAAGAAGATCTGCGACAAGTGCAAGGTGATCCGCCGCCACGGCCGGGTCATGGTCATCTGCGACAACCTGCGCCACAAGCAGCGCCAGGGCTGACGCACGCCGACCACCTGCTCCTCGCAGAACTTCGCGCGACGCACACAGAGCACATACGCAGCACCCGTCGCCCACAGAGGGCGACGACACCCCCGGTGGAGGCCGGGGACCCGTCCGTACCTCATACGGCGGCCGGGAACCGGCGCTGCGGAAGACCTCCGCCAACCACTTGGAGCCAAGAAAATGGCACGCCTTTCAGGCGTTGACCTCCCGCGTGAGAAGCGCGTGGAGATCGCCCTCACCTACGTCTTCGGCATCGGGCGCTCGCTCTCGAAGCAGGTGCTCGCGGAGACCGGTGTGAACCCGGACACCCGCGTCCGCGACCTTTCCGAGGAAGACCTCGTGAAGCTCCGCGAGTACGTCGACGCGAACTTCAAGACCGAGGGCGACCTCCGTCGCGAGGTCCAGGCCGACATCCGCCGCAAGGTCGAGATCGGCTGCTACCAGGGTCTGCGCCACCGCCGGGGCCTGCCGGTCCACGGCCAGCGCACGCACACCAACGCCCGCACCCGTAAGGGCCCGCGTCGCGCCATCGCCGGCAAGAAGAAGCCGGGCAAGAAGTAGTCCTCAGCGGGACGACGCAACATAAGCGGTCTTCGCTGTAGGACCGACCACCTCCACCGGGAGAAACCAGGACATGCCTCCTAAGGGCCGTCAGGGCGCAGCCAAGAAGGTGCGCCGCAAGGAAAAGAAGAACGTCGCTCATGGGCACGCCCACATCAAGAGCACGTTCAACAACACCATCGTCTCGATCACCGACCCGCAGGGCAACGTGATCTCCTGGGCCTCCGCCGGCCACGTCGGCTTCAAGGGCTCGCGCAAGTCCACCCCCTTCGCCGCGCAGATGGCCGCCGAGTCGGCCGCCCGCCGGGCGCAGGAGCACGGCATGCGCAAGGTGGACGTCTTCGTCAAGGGTCCCGGCTCCGGCCGTGAGACCGCGATCCGCTCCCTCCAGGCCACCGGCCTGGAGGTCGGGTCCATCCAGGACGTCACCCCGACCCCGCACAACGGCTGCCGCCCGCCGAAGCGCCGCCGCGTCTGACCAGCTGATACAGGAGAACTGAGACAATGGCGCGTTATACCGGGGCCGACTGCAAGCGATGCCGTCGGGAGAAGCAGAAGCTCTTCCTCAAGGGAGCTAAGTGCGAGAGCGCGAAGTGCCCGATCGAGATCCGTCCTTACCCCCCGGGTGAGCACGGACGCGGGCGCACCAAGGACAGCGAGTACCTGCTTCAGCTGCGTGAGAAGCAGAAGTGCGCGCGGATCTACGGTGTCCTCGAGAAGCAGTTCGTGAACTACTACAAGGAAGCGAACCAGAAGTCCGGCAAGACCGGTGAGAACCTTCTGCGCATCCTTGAGACCCGCCTCGACAACGTGGTGTACCGGGCCGGCTTCGCCAAGTCCCGCGACCACGCCCGTCAGCTGGTGCGTCACGGACACATCACCGTGAACGGCCGCAAGACCGACATCCCGTCGGCCCGCGTGTCCGTGAACGACATCGTCGAGGTCCGCGAGTCCTCCCGCACCCTGACCCCCTTCCAGGTGGCCCAGGGCGAGGCCGGCGACAAGACCGTGCCCGCGTGGCTCGAGTCCAACGCCGGACAGCTGCGGATCCTCGTGCACAGCCTGCCCGAGCGCCAGGTGATCGACACCCAGGTGCAGGAGCAGCTGATCGTCGAGCTCTACTCGAAGTAGTCGGGCGGCAGCTCAGCGGTCACGGGCGGTACGCGCCGCGGAACCGGATTCCGGGTTCGCGCCGTGCCGCCCGTACCCTCGTAGTACAGGGGGCGTCAAATAGCGGGCGCCCACGACTGAAGGAACCAGACTCATGCTGATCGCTCAGCGTCCCTCGTTGACCGAAGAGGTCGTCGACGAATTCCGCTCCCGGTTCGTGATCGAGCCGCTGGAGCCCGGCTTCGGCTACACCCTCGGCAACTCCCTGCGCCGTACCCTCCTCTCCTCGATCCCGGGTGCGGCGGTCACGTCCATCCGCGTCGACGGGGTCCTGCACGAGTTCACCACCGTGCCGGGCGTCAAGGAGGACGTCACCGACGTCATCCTCAACATCAAGCAGCTCGTCGTCTCCTCGGAGCACGACGAGCCGGTCGTGATGTACCTGCGCAAGCAGGGCCCGGGTGTCGTCACCGCCGCGGACATCGCGCCGCCGGCCGGTGTCGAGGTGCACAACCCCGACCTGGTGCTGGCCACCCTGAACGCCAAGGGCAAGCTGGAGATGGAGCTGACCGTCGAGCGCGGTCGCGGCTACGTCTCCGCGGTGCAGAACAAGCAGCAGGGCCAGGAGATCGGCCGCATCCCGGTCGACTCCATCTACAGCCCGGTGCTCAAGGTCACCTACAAGGTCGAGGCGACCCGTGTCGAGCAGCGCACCGACTTCGACAAGCTGATCGTCGACGTCGAGACCAAGCAGGCCATGCGGCCACGTGACGCCATGGCGTCGGCCGGCAAGACCCTGGTCGAGCTGTTCGGCCTGGCCCGCGAGCTGAACGTCGACGCCGAGGGCATCGACATGGGCCCGTCCCCCACGGACGCCGCCCTGGCCGCGGACCTCGCCCTGCCGATCGAGGAGCTGGAGCTCACGGTCCGCTCCTACAACTGCCTCAAGCGCGAGGGCATCCACTCGGTGGGCGAGCTGGTGGCCCGCTCCGAGGCGGACCTCCTCGACATCCGCAACTTCGGCGCGAAGTCGATCGACGAGGTCAAGGCGAAGCTGGCCGGCATGGGCCTGGCCCTCAAGGACAGCCCGCCCGGATTCGACCCCACCGCCGCCGCGGACGCCTTCGGCGCCGACGACGACGTGGACGCGGGCTTCGTCGAGACCGAGCAGTACTAGCACGCCTTCCGGCGTGGCTCACCCCACGCCGGACCCCCACGAACCGGCGGCCGCCGGTTCGCACTGACATCGGTACCTGACACGGCCGGTGCAGCGAAGAAGGAGAAAGACCATGCCTCAGCCCGCCAAGGGTGCCCGTCTGGGCGGCAGCGCCGCGCACGAGAAGCTGCTCCTCGCGAACCTCGCGAAGTCGCTCTTCGAGCACGGCCGCATCACCACCACCGAGGCCAAGGCGCGCCGGCTGCGCCCGGTCGCGGAGCGCCTGATCACCAAGGCGAAGAAGGGCGACATCCACAACCGTCGCCAGGTGCTGCAGCAGATCACCGACAAGAGCATCGTGCACACGCTCTTCACCGAGATCGCGCCGCGGTACGAGAACCGCCCCGGCGGTTACACCCGGATCACCAAGATCGGCGGCCGTCGCGGCGACAACGCCCCGATGGCGGTCATCGAGCTGGTCGAGGCGCTGACCGTGCAGCAGAACGCCGTGGGCGAGGCCGAGGCCGCGACCAAGCGTTCCGCCAAGGACCGCGCCGGTGACGAGGCCAAGGCCGACGTCAAGAAGGACGACGCGGTCGAGGACGCCAAGCCCGAGGTCGTCGAGGACGCCGTCCCCGCCGACGCGGACGAGGAGTCCAAGGACGCCTGAGCGTCCTGAGACCGCCGGACGGGCCCGTACCCCTTGGGGTGCGGGCCCGCTTCCGTATCCGAGAACGAGCGAAGAGCGAGGAACCACCTGTGAGCGACGACCCCGCGCCCGGCTTCGTACGGGTCAGGCTGGACCTCGCGTACGACGGGGCCGGGTTCTCCGGCTGGGCGAAGCAGCGCAGCAGGCGGACCGTGCAGGGCGAGCTGGAGTCCGCGATCCAGACGGTGCTGCGGCTGCCGGACCCGGTGGAGCTGACCGTGGCGGGCCGCACCGACGCCGGCGTGCACGCCCGCGGCCAGGTCGCGCACGTCGACCTGCCGGCCGCGGCCTGGGAGGACGAGGGCGCCCGGCTGCGCCGCCGGCTCGCCGGCCGGCTGCCGTGGGACGTGCGGGTCTGGGAGGTCCGGCAGGCGCCGGCCGGTTTCCACGCCCGGTTCGCGGCGATCTGGCGCCGCTACGCCTACCGCGTCGGCGACCACCCCGGCGGGGTGGACCCGCTGCTGCGCGGCCACGTCCTGTGGCACGACCGCCCGGTCGACGTGGACGCGATGAACGCCGCCGCGAAGCTGCTGCTGGGCGAGCACGACTTCGCCGCCTACTGCAAGAAGCGTGAGGGCGCGACCACCATCCGCACCCTGATCGACCTGCACTGGGAGCGCACCCCCGACGGGCTCGCGGTGGCGACCGTGCGGGCCGACGCCTTCTGCCACAACATGGTCCGCGCGCTGGTCGGCGCGATGATCCTGGTCGGCGACGGCCACCGGCCGCCCGGCTTCCCCGGCGAGGTGCTGGCCGGGCGGGTCCGGCACTCCGCGGTCAACGTGGTCCGCCCGCACGGCCTGACCCTTGAGGAGGTCGGCTACCCCGCGGACGACCAGCTGGCCGCCCGCACCCGGGAGGCCCGCAACAAGCGGACGCTGCCCGGCTGCCCCTGAGCGGCGGCTGCCCCTGAGCGGCGGCGCGCGCCGCCGCGCTCAGCGGCGGCTCGGGTCGGCGGCCGCCGCGTCCCTGCCGCGCTGGATGATCCGCTGGAAGGCGAAGTTCGACGCGTCGTTCGCGCCGAGCAGGGCCACCTTGTCGCTGGCGGTGATCGTCTTGCCGTCCTTCAGCCCGGCGATGGCGAAGTAGGCGTAGCGGCCGATCGAGTTCGAGGTCATCCGGCAGGCCACCGCGTGGCAGAAGTCGTGGACGCCGCCGCCGTTGAGCGGGGCGAGGTACTGCGCCACCGTCTTCAGCTTCGTGGCGTGCGCGGTGTCGTCGAAGACCGCCACGCCCACGGTGACGGCGACGCCGCCGCTGGTGTACGTGGTGCGGATCAGCTTGCGGCAGCCGTTGGCGGCGAGCGCCTGGGCGACCGCGGAGCGTGCGCCGCTCGCGCACGACGTCGTGCCGGCCGCGGCGGTCTTCACATAGACCCGGCCGTCCATCAGGAACTGCTTGCCGGGGAAGAGGCTGCCCGGGGTGAGCGGCGCCTTGTCCTTGGCGGCCGTCCCGATGTAGTCGACCGGGTTCGCCGGCGGCGGCGGCGCCACCGAGGAGAACGACGGCTGCGGCGGCAGCGACGCCTGGGTCGCGGAGCCGCCGGTGGACGAGGACGGCTTGTCGATCGCGGTGTCGGAGCTGCTCTTGCCGGACAGCACGACGGCGGTCGCGACGCCCCCGGCGATCACCGCGACGGCGACGATCGCGCCGGTCAGCATCATCACCTTGCGACGGCGCCGGCCCGACGCCTCCTGCTCGGCGGCCAGCGCGCCCCAGTCGGGTGTCCCGCCGCCGTCCGGCTCCCGCCGGAACGCAATCCCGGCCGCCTCCGCCCCTTCCGCGCCGCGTCCGGCCCGCCCCGCCGTCCGCCCCCGCGACCCGCGTCCCCCCGGCGCGCGCTGCCCGAGCGGCGGCTGCGGCCCGGTCGGGCCGGGTGTGCTCGGTGCCTGTGCCTGCGGGGCGCCTGCGCCCCAGGCGTCCTGCGCGCCGGGAGTGCCCGGCGGGCGCTGGCCGAGGGGTGGTTGCGGCCCGGTCGGGCCGGGGTGCGGCCGGCTGCCGGGTGTGCTCGGTGCCTGGGCCTGCGGGGCGCCTGCGCCCCACGCGTCCTGCGCGCCGGGAGTGCCCGGCGGGCGCTGGCCGAGGGGTGACTGCGGCCCGGTCGGGCCGGGTGTGCCCGGTGCCTGTGCCTGCGGGGCGCCTGCGCCCCACGCGTCCTGCCCGCCCGGCGCGGGCCGGGCGGCCTGGGCGATCTGCGGCGGGTTGCCGCTCGGCTGGCGGGTGGGGAGGCCCTTGGCGGTCCGCGGCGGGTCCGACGCGGGCGGCTGCTGGCCGCCCTGGCCGGTCGCGGCGGCGGACTCCGGGCTCCAGGCCGGCCCGGCCCCGGGCGCGGCCGCGTCCGGCTGCTCGCCGCCGGAGGCGTCCTGCGGCGCGGCGTAGTCGCGGCGCGGATCGTGGTGCGTCGCGTGGCGCGGCTGGCGTCGTGAGGGAATGACCAGCCCCTCCAGGACCTCGCGTCCGCCGTCGGAGGCGCCGTCACGGGGTTCCTGCGGGGGCTGCTGCCCGGGCCCTTCAGTCATGTCGCGCATCATAGTGACGCCTCGCGCCTTCACCTATCGCGATGGCTGAACACCCGTACCCCGCCCGCTGACCGCCGGCCGTCCGCCGCCGGACCGCGCCGGGCGCGCACCCGGGGGAAAACGGGTTGGGCCGCATCGCGCCGGGCAGGGACAATCGCCGGTATGGGACATGTCGAAGCAGCGCACCTCGAGTACTACCTGCCGGACGGGCGGGCGCTGCTCGGCGACGTCTCGTTCCGGGTCGGCGAAGGCGCCGCCGTCGCCCTGGTCGGGCCGAACGGCGCGGGCAAGACCACCTTGCTGCGCCTGATCTCCGGCGAGATCGCCCCGCACGGCGGCTCGGTCACGGTCAGCGGCGGCCTCGGCGTGATGCGGCAGTTCGTGGGCAGCGTCCGCGACGACCGCACCGTACGGGACCTGCTGGTCTCCGTGGCGCACCCGCGCATCCAGGCGGCCGCCAAGGCCGTCGACGCCGCCGAGCTGGCGATCATGGCGCAGGACGACGAGCCGGCCCAGATGGCGTACGCGCACGCGCTCGGCGACTGGGCGGAGGCGCACGGCTACGAGGCCGAGACGCTCTGGGACATGTGCACGGTCGCCGCGCTCGGCGTCCCGTACGAGCGGGCGCAGTGGCGCGAGGTCAGGACGCTGTCCGGCGGCGAGCAGAAACGGCTGGTCCTGGAGGCGCTGCTGCGCGGCCCCGACGAGGTGCTGCTGCTGGACGAGCCGGACAACTACCTGGACGTCCCCGGCAAGCGCTGGCTGGAGGAGCAGATCGCGCAGACCAAGAAGACCGTGCTGTTCGTCAGCCACGACCGCGAGCTGCTCGCCCGCAGCGCGGAGAAGATCGTCAGCGTGGAGACCGGCCCGGCCGGGTCCACGGTGTGGGTGCACGGCGGCGGCTTCGACACCTTCCACGAGGCGCGCAAGGAGCGCTTCGCCCGCTTCGAGGAGCTGCGCCGCCGCTGGGAGGAGGAGCACGCCAAGCTCAAGGCGATGGTGCTGCGGCTGCGCCAGCAGGCCGCCATCAGCCCCGACATGGCGTCGCGCTACCACGCCGCCCAGACCCGGCTGCGCCGCTTCGAGGACGCGGGCGCCCCGCAGGAGCCGCCGCGCGAGCAGGACATCAGGATGCGGCTGCAGGGCGGCCGTACCGGGGTCCGCGCGGTGACCTGCGAGAAGCTCGAACTGACCGGCCTGATGCAGCCCTTCGACCTGGAGGTGTACTACGGCGAGCGGGTCGCGGTGCTCGGCTCCAACGGCTCCGGCAAGTCGCACTTCCTGCGGCTGCTGGCCGGGGACGACAGCGTCGCGCACACCGGCTCGTACAAGCTCGGCGCGCGGGTGGTGCCCGGCCACTTCGCGCAGACCCACGCGCACCCGGAGCTGCTCGGCCGCACGCTCGTCGACATCCTGTGGAGCGAGCACGCCCGTGACCGCGGCCGCGCCATGTCCGTGCTGCGCCGCTACGAGCTGGAGCGGCAGGGCGACCAGCCGTTCGACAAGCTCTCCGGCGGCCAGCAGGCCAGGTTCCAGATCCTCCTGATGGAGCTCCAGGGCACCACCGCGCTGCTGCTCGACGAGCCCACCGACAACCTCGACCTGGAGAGCGCGGAGGCCCTCCAGGAGGGCCTGGAGTCCTACGACGGCACGGTGCTCGCGGTCACCCACGACCGCTGGTTCGCCCGCTCCTTCGACCGCTATCTCGTCTTCGGCTCCGACGGGCTGGTACGGGAGACGAGCGAGCCGGTCTGGGACGAGCGGCGGGTGCGGCGCGACCGCTGAGGGCGCGCCGGGCGGGTGGCGGCCGGGGCAGGCGTTTTGACCCGTGCGGGGGCCGAACGGTACTCTTACGGTTCGTTATGCGTATTGGCTTGCTCTATCTCACGTGAGGGGCCCTTACGCCGGTCCACCGGGCCGATGACCAGCGGCAGGCGAACGGGTTGCGTCCCCGTGCGCCGCCACGGCTGTCGTGATCGTCCGGGTGGCCTTGTCAGGACCCCTTCCCCGTGATCCTCGCGGACCCGGGGGAACACCTACTGAGAAGAAGCGAAGGCTACGACCGTGCGTACGTTCAGCCCCAAGCCCGGCGATGTCCAGCGCCAGTGGCACGTCATCGACGCGCAGGACGTTGTCCTGGGCCGTCTGGCCACTACGGCCGCCAACCTCCTGCGGGGCAAGCACAAGCCCATCTACGCGCCCCACGTCGACACGGGTGACTTCGTCATCATCATCAACGCCGACAAGGTGCACCTGACCGGGAACAAGAAGACCCAGAAGATGGCCTACCGCCACTCCGGGTACCCGGGCGGTCTGCGTTCGGTGCGCTACGACGAGCTGCTCGCGAAGAGCCCGGAGAAGGCCATCGAGAAGGCCGTCAAGGGCATGATCCCCAAGAACACCCTGGGCCGTCAGATGCTCTCGAAGCTGAAGGTCTACGCGGGTGACCAGCACCCGCACGGCGCTCAGCAGCCGGTCCCGTTCGAGATCACCCAGGTCGCGCAGTAGTCCCGGCCACCAGCTACCAGAAAGAATCTGAGGAGAATCGTGGCTGAGACCACCGCCGAGACCCCCGTCGAGGGCGAAGAGTCCTACGACGAGATCACGACCTTCGAGTCCGAGGCCGTCGAGGGGGAGTACACCTCCGAGTCGCTCGCCTCGCGCTTCGGCGACCCGCAGCCGGCCGCCGGCACCGGCCGCCGCAAGCAGTCCATCGCCCGCGTCCGGATCGTTCCGGGCTCCGGCAAGTGGAAGATCAACGGCCGCACCCTCGAGGGCTACTTCCCGAACAAGGTGCACCAGCAGGAAGTCAACGAGCCCTTCAAGGTGCTCGAGCTCGACAACCGCTACGACGTCGTCGCCCGCATCAGCGGCGGCGGCATCTCCGGCCAGGCCGGTGCGCTCCGCCTGGGCGTGGCCCGTGCCCTCAACGAGGCGGACGTGGACAACAACCGCGGCCCGCTGAAGAAGGCCGGCTTCCTGACCCGTGACGACCGCGCGGTCGAGCGGAAGAAGGCCGGTCTGAAGAAGGCCCGCAAGGCGCCTCAGTTCAGCAAGCGCTAAGCCGCTCCGGCGGGGCCGGCCGATGGGACTCCACGACATCGGCCGGTTCCCGCCCCGGCGCATCGAACGCCTCGGAGACACACTGGTGCCTCCGGGGCGTTCGTCTTACCGGCTCCAGGGCGTATACCAGTCGATGTCGGTCGTACCGCGCAGTCGTACCACCCATCGGCCGGCCCCGGCGTCAACCAGCCGGCGCCACACGGCGCCGGACGGCGGCAGTTCGTACCGGTGGACCGGCACGAGGCGAGACGGGCACGGCACGGGACGGCCGGCCCACGGCACCAATCGGAGGAAATGACTGTGGGACGACTCTTCGGCACCGACGGGGTGCGCGGTGTGGCCAACGCCGACCTGACCGCTGAGCTGGCGCTCGGCCTGTCGGTCGCGGCGGCGCACGTACTGGCCGAGGCGGGCAGCTTCGCGGGACACCGGCCGGTGGCCGTCGTGGGCCGCGACCCCCGGGCCTCGGGCGAGTTCCTGGAGGCCGCCGTCGTGGCGGGCCTCGCGAGCGCGGGCGTGGACGTCCTGCGGGTCGGTGTGCTGCCCACTCCAGCCGTGGCGTATCTCACCGGCGCGCTGGGCGCCGACCTCGGCGTGATGCTGTCCGCGAGCCACAACTCCATGCCGGACAACGGTGTCAAGTTCCTCGCCCGCGGCGGCCACAAGCTCGACGACGAGCTGGAGGACCGGATCGAGAAGATCTACGAGGAGCACCGCACCGGCGCCCCGTGGACCCGCCCGACCGGCGCCGGCGTCGGCCGGGTCAAGGACTACGACGAGGGCTTCGACCAGTACGTGGCCCACCTCGTCGCGGTGCTGCCCAACCGCCTCGACGGCCTGAAGATCGTCCTCGACGAGGCGCACGGCGCGGCGTCCCGGGTCTCGCCCGAGGCGTTCTCCCGGGCCGGCGCGCAGGTGATCACCATCGGCGCCCAGCCCGACGGCCTGAACATCAACGACGGCTGCGGCTCCACCCACCTCGGCCTGCTCAAGGCCGCCGTGGTCGAGCACGGCGCGGACTTCGGCGTCGCGCACGACGGCGACGCGGACCGCTGCCTGGCGGTGGACGCCACCGGCGCCGAGGTGGACGGCGACCAGATCCTCGCCATCCTCGCGCTGTCGCTGCGCGAGCGCGGCGCGCTGCGGGAGAACACCGTGGTCGGCACCGTGATGTCCAACCTCGGCTTCAAGCTGGCGATGGAGCGCGAGGGCATCCAGCTGGTGCAGACCGCGGTCGGCGACCGCTACGTGCTGGAGTCCATGAAGGAGCACGGCTACGCGCTCGGCGGCGAGCAGTCCGGCCACGTCATCGTGCTGGACCACGCCACCACCGGCGACGGCACGCTGACCGGGCTGCTGCTGGCCGCCCGCGTCGCGTCGACGCAGCGGACGCTCGCCGACCTGGCCGCGGTGATGGACCGGCTGCCGCAGGTGCTGATCAACGTGCCGGACGTCGACAAGAGCCGGGTGACGACCAGCCCCGAGCTGATCGCCGCGGTCGTCGACGCCGAGGCCGAACTCGGCTCCACCGGGCGGGTGCTGCTGCGCTCCTCCGGCACCGAGCCGCTGGTCCGTGTGATGGTCGAGGCCGCCGACATCGACCACGCCCGCTCGGTGGCGGGCCGTCTCGCGGACGTCGTGAAGTCCACCCTGGGCTGAGGCCGGGGCTGACGCGGGGCGCCGGCCGCCCGGTGCCGGGCCGCCGGCGCCCCGCGTCAGAGCTTGCGCAGGCTGAGCCGCTGCACCTTGTGCCGCGCGCCCTTGCGGAGCACCAGCGTGGCCCGGCTTCGGGTCGGCAGCACGTTCTGCTGGAGGTTCGGCCGGTTGACGGTGCGCCACATCAGCCGGGCGTACTCCAGCGCCTCGTCCTCCGGCACCTGGGTGTACTTGCGGAAGTACGAGTCCGGGTCCTGGAACGCGGTCTGCCGCAGCTTGCGGAAGCGGCCGAGGTACCACTGCTCGATGTCCTCGGTGCGGGCGTCCACGTACACGCTGAAGTCGAAGTGGTCGGCCAGGCCGATCCGGGTCAGGCCGTCCTTGCCGGGCAGCGCCGGCTGCAGCACGTTCAGGCCCTCCACGATGAGGATGTCCGGGCGGCGCACGGTCAGCCGCTCGCCGGGCACGATGTCGTAGATCAGGTGCGAGTACACCGGTGCGGTGACCTCGGGGCGGCCGGCCTTGACGTCGGCGACGAAGCGGGTCAGGGCGCGCCGGTCGTAGGACTCGGGGAAGCCCTTGCGGGACATCAGGCCGCGCCGGTGAAGCTCGGCGTTGGGCCACAGGAAGCCGTCGGTGGTGACCAGCTCGACCCTCGGGTGCTCGGGCCAGCGGGCCAGCAGCGCCTGGAGCAGCCGCGCGGTGGTGGACTTGCCCACCGCGACGCTGCCCGCCACCCCGATGACGAACGGCGTGCCCGGCTGCGCGCCCTCGCCGAGGAAGGTGTTGAGCGCGCCGCGCAGGCCGCTGTGCGCGCGCACGTACAGGTTGAGCAGCCGGGACAGCGGCAGGTAGACGTCCACCACCTCGTCCAGGTCGACCACGTCGCCGAGGCCGCGCAGCCGCTCCACCTCGTCGGCGGTCAGCGGCAGCGGGGTGCGCTCGCGCAGCGCGCTCCACTGCTCCCGGGTGAGGTCGACGTACGGGCTGGCGGGGGCGGTGGTCGGCGTCGGCACGCGCCCATTGTGCTGCCGCGGCGCCCTGCTTTCCCGCCGCCCGCCGGGTGTCCTGCGTCACGGCCTAAGCTGCATTCCATGTGCGGCATGGTGGGATGCGCGGGCGGCGCCGGATGATCGTCGGGGTCGGCATCGACGTCGCCGAGATCGAGCGGTTCGCGGCGTCGCTCGCCAGGACGCCGGGGATGGCCGAGCGGCTCTTCACCCCCGGTGAGCTGCTGCTGCGCTCGGGTGAGCCCCGCGGTGTCGCCTCGCTCGCCGCCCGGTTCGCGGCGAAGGAGGCGCTTGCGAAGGCGCTGGGCGCGCCGCCCGGCCTCGTCTGGCTCGACGCCGAGGTCCGCACGTCCGCGGCCGGGCAGCCCTCCCTCGCCGTCCGCGGCACGGTGGCCGCTCGCGCGGCCGCCCTCCACGTCGCCTCCTTCCACCTCTCCCTCAGCCACGACGCGGGCATCGCCTCCGCCGTCGTCATCGCCGAACGCTGAGCCGTGCGCCCGGCGCGCGGCTGCAGGTCGCCACCGGCCCGGTGGGGCTGTTGCGGTCGTGGCCGGGCCACCGGCCGGTGGGTGGTTGCTCGCGCAGTTCCTCGCGCCCCTGGGGGTGCGGCGCGGTCCGGGCGCGGCCAGCCGCCGGGGCGGCTGCACGTCGCCACCGGCCCGGTGGGGCTGTTGCGGTCGTGTCCGGGCCACCGGCCGGTGGGTGGTTGCTCGCGCAGTTCCTCGCGCCCCTGGTGGGGCGCGGCGTGTTCCGGGCGCGGGCCGGGGGCTTTGAGGGGCGCGGGGAACTGCGCGGCCAGCCGCGGCGATCGCTGCACGTCGCCACCGGCCCGGTGGGGCTGTTGCGGTCGTGTCCGGGCCACCGGCCACCGGCCGGTGGCCGGTTGCTCGCGCCGTTCCCCGCGCCCCTGGGGGTGCGGCGCGGTCCGGGCGCGGGCCGGGGTTGTGAGGGGCGCGGGGGACGACGGCGCGGCTCGCGGTTGGTCACCGGCCCGGAGGGGCCGGCGGGGGCGGGGCCGGGCCACCGGCCGGTGGTGGGTTCGTCGCGCCCCAATGGGGCGCACCGGCTGCCGACCCGGCGGCGGCCGGGGAGGATGGAGTCCGGACGCACGCGCAGCGAAAGGCAACGGATGCGATACGGGCACGACGTGGCGAACGTCAGGGCGGCCGAACAGGCCACGATGGCACGGCTGCCGGGCGGCCTGCTGATGCAGCGCGCCGCGGCCGCCCTCGCGGCCACCGGCGCGGAAGCGCTCGGCCGGGTCTACGGCACCCGCGTCGTCGTCCTGACCGGCAGCGGCGCCAACGGCGGCGACGCCCTGTTCGCCGCGGCCCGCCTGGCCCGCCGCGGCGCCGGCGTCACCGCCGTGCTGATCACACCCGACCGCGCCCACCGCGAGGGCCTCGCCGCGCTGCTCGCGGCCGGCGGCCGCACCGTGACCGCGCCCGACGCGAGCCTGCGGGCCGTCGCCTCGGCCGACCTGGTCCTCGACGGCATCACCGGCATCGGCGGCACGGGCGGCCTGCGCCCCGCCGCGGAGTCCCTCGCCGAGGCGGCCCGCACCTCGGACGCCGCGGTCCTCGCGGTGGATCTGCCGAGCGGCGTGGACGCCGACACCGGCGAAGTGCCGGGCGCGGCGGTACGGGCCGACGTGACGGTCACCTTCGGCACGTACAAGCCGGCCCTGCTGGTCGACCCGGCCGCCGAACTCGCCGGTGCGCTGCGCCTGGTGGACATCGGCATCGGCCCCGACCTGGGCGCCCCGGTGCTGGAGGCGCTCCAGCACGCCGACGTCGCGGCGCTGCTGCCGCGTCCGGGCGGGGAGAGCGACAAGTACCGGCGGGGCGTCGTGGGCGTCGCGGCGGGCTCGGCCCGCTACCCGGGGGCGGCGGTGCTCGCGGTGTCCGGCGCGCTGCGGGCTGGCGCCGGCGCGGTGCGCTACGCGGGCCCCGGCGGCGAGGCGGTCCTCGCGCGCCATCCGGAGGTGCTGGTCACCGCGGGCTCGCCGCACGCCGCGGGCCGGGTCCAGGCGTGGGTGGTCGGCCCGGGGCTCGGCGACGGCGCCGACGCCCGTACGACGGTGTCCGAGGCGCTGGCCACCGACGTGCCGGTGCTCGTCGACGCGGACGGCCTGCGGATGCTGGACCCGCGGACCGTACGGGCCAGGACCGCGCCGACCGTGCTCACCCCGCACGCGGGGGAGGCGGCGGCGCTGCTGGGCCGGGTGCGGGAGGACGTGGAGGCGCACCGGTTGGACTCGGTACGGGAGCTGGCCGCGCGGTTCGGTGCGACCGTGCTGCTCAAGGGGTCGACCACGCTGGTCGCCGACCCGTCGGGCGAGACGCCGGTGCGGGTCAACGCGACCGGCACCGCGTGGCTCGCCACGGCCGGCAGCGGCGACGTGCTGTCCGGCCTGTGCGGCTCGCTGCTGGCCGCGGGGCTCGCGCCGCGCGACGCGGCGTCCTGCGCGGCCTATCTGCACGGCCTGGCCGCCCGCCTCGCGCAGGGCCCGCTGTCGGCGATGGACGTCGCCGAAGCCGTCCCGGCGGCCTGGCGCAACGCCATGGGGGCCTGAAGGCCCAGCGCTGTCCCGGGGGGCCGCCGCGAAGGGCCGAGGGAGCCGCCGAGCGCGGCGAAAGCCGCACGTCGCACGCTTCCACCGCCGCCACCGCCCGGTGCCCGCTGGGTGACCGGGGCGCCGCCGCCCGCCCTCCTGGAGCCACGCCGGCGAGGCGAGCAGCACGAACTGGACGTGCGGGAGCCCGTACGGCTTGAGGGCCGCGCGCTGTGCGGCCTGCCAGCGGTTGGCGACCTGCCACGGCAGCAGGCCGGGGCTGTCCTGCGCCGCGCCGGACCCGGTGGCCGGACCGTCGCCCACGCGTCCGCCCCGCCCCGCCGAAGCCGGCGACCCTCGCGCCCCGCGCCGCCCGGGGCTGCGCGGCCGCTCCTTCACCCGCCGCCTGAGAGACTGGCCCTGATGAACGACATGAACGGCGTGGCGCACCCCGGCGCCGTGGACAGCGCGGACGCCCCGGCCGGGGCGTCCGGCGGGTACCCGCGGGCCCAGGCCACCATCGACCTGGACGCCCTGCGCTCGAACGTGGCGGCGCTGCGCGCGAAGGCGCCCGGCGCGGCGTTCATGGCGGTGGTCAAGGCGGACGCGTACGGCCACGGCATGGTGCCTTGCGCGCGCGCCGCGCTGGAGGCCGGCGCGACCTGGCTCGGCGCCGCCACGCCCGAGGAGGCGCTGGCGCTGCGCGCGGCCGGACTCGGCGGCCGGGTGCTGTGCTGGCTGTGGAACCCGGGCGGTCCCTGGCGCGCCTGCGTCGAGGCGGACATCGACGTCACCGTCAGCGCCCACTGGGCGCTCGCGGAAGTGGTCGCCGCCGCCCGCGCGGCCGGCCGCACCGCCCGCGTCCAGCTGAAGATCGACGCCGGCCTCGGCCGCAACGGCGTCCAGCCCGACCAGTGGCCCGACCTGGTCCGCGCCGCCCGGACGGCCGAACGCGACGGCCTGATCCGGGTCACCGGCCTGTGGGCGCACTTCTCCTGCGCCGACGAGCCGGGTCACCCCTCCGTCGCGCGCGAACTCGCCGTCTTCCGCCGCGCCCTGGACCAGGCCGCCGCCGCCGGACTGACCCCCGAGGTCCGGCACATGGCCAACTCGCCCGGCACCCTCACCCTCCCCGAGTCGCACTTCGACCTGGTCAGGCCCGGCGTGGCCATGTACGGGATCTCCCCGGTGCCGCAGCTCGGCGGCCCCGCCGACTTCGGGCTGCGCCCGGTGATGACCCTCACCGCGCGGCTCGCCTCGGTCAAGCGGGTGCCCGGCGGGCACGGCGTCAGCTACGGCCACCGGTACGTTACCGCGGGGGAGACCACGCTTGCGCTGGTCCCGGTGGGGTACGCAGACGGTGTGCCACGGCACGCCTCCGGCACGGGCCCCGTGCTGGTGGCCGGCAGACGGCGGACGGTGGCGGGACGGGTGGCGATGGACCAGTTCGTGGTGGACCTCGGCGGTGACGCCGCGGAACCCGGCGACGAGGCCGTCCTCTTCGGCCCCGGCGACCGCGGCGAGCCCACCGCGGAGGACTGGGCGCGCGCCTGCGGCACCATCGCCTACGAGATCGTGACGCGGATCGGCGCCCGTGTGCCCCGCGTCCACACCGGCGGCTGACCATGGGGGAGAACGTGGCCTGGGAGCGGGCCGGCCTGGTCGGCGCGGCCGTCGGCGTCCTCGCGGCCGGTGCGGCGGCGGGCGTGGCGATAGAGCGCGTCACCGTGGGCCGCGGCACCCGCCGCAGGGCCCGCCTCGCGCTGGACGCGGCAGGCCCGTACGGGACCCTGCGCGGCGCTCCGGGCAGCACGACCGCCGAGGACGGCACCGAGCTGTACTACGAGACCGAGGAGGCCGCGCCGGCCCCCTCGGAGCCGCCGGCCAGGCGCGGCTGGCTGCGCGGCCGCCCCCGGCGCGCGGCCCAGCCGGTCACCGTCGTCTTCTCGCACGGCTACTGCCTGAACCAGGACTCCTGGCACTTCCAGCGGGCCGCGCTGCGCGGCAGCGTCCGCGCGGTCTACTGGGACCAGCGCAGCCACGGCCGCAGCGAGCGCGGCCGCGACCAGGTGGCGGGCGGCCCCGCGACCATCGACCAGCTCGGCCGCGACCTCAAGGCGGTCCTCGACGCGGCCGTGCCCGAGGGCCCGGTGGTGCTCGTCGGCCACTCGATGGGCGGCATGACGGTGATGGCGTTCGCCGACCAGTACCCGGAGTACGTGCGCGAGCGCGTCGCGGGCGTCGCCTTCGTGTCGACCTCGGCGGGCAAGCTCGCCGCGGTCACCCTGGGCCTGCCCGCGGCCGCCGCGCGCGCCTTCCGGCTCGTCGCGCCCGGAGCGCTGCGCGTGCTCGGCAGCCAGGTCGACCTGGTGGAGCGGACACGCCGGGCCACCGCCGACCTCTTCGCGGGCGTCATCAAGCGCTACTCCTTCGGCTCCGACGACATCGACCCGGCGGTCGAGCGGTTCGCCGAGCGGCTGATCGAGGCCACCCCGATCGACGTGGTCGCGGAGTTCTACCCGGCCTTCACCGAGCACGAGAAGGGCGAGGCGCTCGCCGAGCTGGACGGCCTTCCCGGGCTCGTACTGGCAGGGGACAAGGACCTGTTGACGCCCAGCGCGCACAGCGTGGGCATCGCCGAGAAGCTGCCGGGCGCCGAGCTGCTGGTCGTCGAGGGCGCCGGGCACCTGGTCATCCTGGAACGGCCCGAGCTGGTCAACTCCGCACTCGCCCGGCTCATCGCCGGGGCGGCCGACTCGGTGCGGGCTCCGGTGCCCGAGCCGCTGCGCGCGCTCACGGCCCCGGCGCTCGACGCGTAGCATTCGCCGATATGGGCACACCGCACGACCGTTACCCCGGGGGTACCGCGCAGGACGCTCCCGCCGTCCGGCTCACCGTCCGCACCGCCGCGCACATGCACGAGCTGGGGCGGCGGCTCGCCACCCTGCTGACCCCCGGCGACCTAGTCCTGCTCAGCGGGGAGCTCGGCGCCGGCAAGACGACGCTGACCCGCGGGCTCGGCGAGGGACTCCAGGTGCGCGGGGCGGTCACGTCCCCGACGTTCGTCATAGCCCGTGTGCATCCCTCGCTGGTCGGGGGACCCGCGCTGGTCCACGTCGACGCGTATCGCCTCGGCGGCGGGCTCGACGAGATGGAGGACCTCGATCTCGACGTGTCCCTGCCGGAGTCGGTGGTCGTGGTGGAGTGGGGCGACGGCAAGGTCGAGGACCTCTCCGAGGCCCGGCTCCATGTCGTCATCGGGCGCGACGCCGTTGCGCCCGGCGGGGTCGAGGATGTCCGCGAGGTCACCGTGACCGGTGTGGGTCCGCGCTGGGCCACCGAGGACCTCACCCCTTTGGCTGCGCCGCCCCGCTGACCCCCCCCACCGGCCGGTGGCGCGGTAGCGACCGCGACTGCCCCTCCGGGGGCGGTGGCGAGGTGCAGCCGTCGTGGTGGCTGGTCGCGCGGTTCCCCGCGCCCCTGAAAGGCCCCGGGCTGCGCCCGGACGGCGGTGGGCGTTGCGTCCTGCCGGGGGCGCGGGTGACCGGTCGCCGGTCGGTGGTCCGTCGGCGACGGGAGTTGCCCCTTTGGGGGCGGTGACGACGTGCAGCCGTCGTGGTGGCTGGCCGCGCAGTTCCCCGCGCCCCTGGAAGGTCCCGGGCTGCGCCCGGACGGCGGTGGGCGTTGCGCCCTGCCGGGGGCGCGGGTGACCGGCCGCCGGTCGGTGGCCCGGTAGCGACAGCGACTGCCCCTCCGGGGGCGGTGGCGAGGTGCAGCCGTCGTGGTGGCTGGTCGCGCGGTTTCTCGCGCCCCTGGTGTGTCGCGCCCTGCCGGGGGCGCGGGTGACCGGCCGCCGGTCGGTGGCCCGGTAGCGACAGCGGCAGCCCCTCCGGGGGCGGTGGCGAGGTGCAGCCGTCGTGGTGGCTGGTCGCGCGGTTCCCCGCGCCCCTGGAAGGCCCCGGGCTGCGCCCGGAGGGCGGCCGCGCGCCCGGCGCAGGGTGGGAGGGGATGGCGCCGACATCGTGTCGGGAAGATGTTGCGCGGCAGCGCACAGGCATGGTGTGCTGGGGGAGACGCCCCGTAAGGCACACCTAAGTTCGTCTGATGGGGAGGCCCGCATGGCGGCCCAGGACCCGCAGGACCCGCAGGACCCGCACCACGACCCCGTACCGGCACCGCCCACCGCCACGACGGCCCCGTCCGTACGGGACCTGCTGGCGGCCGGGGCCGCCGCCCGTACCGTCTCCACGCCGCCCGGCGACGAGCCGCGGCAGGCGCCGGAGCGGCGGGACGCGGCCTGAGCGCGGCGCGGCGGGCTCACCCGTAGGGGTGAATCCGCTAGCCGATCACCTCGACCGTCCTGCCGATCGTGGCGAAGAGCCACAGCGCCTGGCCGTCCGCCCGGCTCTCCCTGATCGCCGCGCCGAGCTTCGCCCGCTCCGCCAGCCGCCCCGCCGGCAGCGGCTCGACGGGCGCGCTGAACCCGACGTTCGTGTCGCCGAGCTGCGCGAAGAACACCGCGTGCTCGACGCGGCGGCCGTCGCCGCCGACGCCCAGGGCGCGGCGGGCGAAGACCGTGTGGGTGCCGCCCGGCGGGGGCGTGCCGCCGGGCGTCACCTGGTAGCGGCGGCGCACCCGCTCGTCCGGGCCGACCAGCCACACCTGGCGCCGGGCGACGCTGTAGACGACCCGCGCCCCGCTGCCCGACCGCGGCGGCAGCCCGTTCTGGCGGGCCGCGGTCAGGCCGTGCGCGGTCCTGGCCACTCCGCCCCTGGTGGCCGCCGCGGCCTCCTCGGGCGCCGCGTCGGAGGCGTCGGAGGCGAGCGCGCCCAGCGTGATGAAGGCGGCCGTCAGCAGCGCCGCGACCAGCGCGCCCGGGGGGACGCGCGGCAGCTCAGGAGCGCCCGGCCGGCCGGGGATCGGCGGCCGCCACCGGCGGACCCGGGCCGGGACGCGGGAGGCGATCCCCGACGCGATCCCTGCGGACAGGGCGGTGACGCGATGCGTGCGTGGCTTCCGTGGCAAGGGGCGCTCCCACTCTCCGATCGCGGTCCTGTATGGCGTCTATGTCGCGCTTTGGTGCGATTTCGGGAGGTCGACCGTACCAGCGTTGCCGCCCGCCGCCCCGGCGGCACGTGCACGCGCCGTAGGCTGGGCGCGTGCTGCTGCTTGCCTTCGACACCGCCACGCCCGCCGTCACCGCCGCCCTGCACGACGGGGAGCGGGTGCTCGCCGAGTCCACGGCGATCGACGCGCGCCGGCACGGCGAGCTGCTGGTGCCCGCCGTCGACCGGGTGCTGGCGACCGCCGGGCGGCCGCTCTCCGACGTGACCGGGATCGTGGTCGGCACTGGACCCGGCCCGTACACGGGCCTGCGCGTCGGCCTGGTCACCGCCGCGGCCTTCGGCGACGCGCTCGGCGTGCCGGTGCACGGCGTGTGCACGCTCGACGGGCTGGCCTGGGCGGCCGGCGAGGCCGGGCTCGAAGGCCCCTTCGTGGTGGCGACCGACGCGCGCCGCAAGGAGGTCTACTGGGCGCGCTACGACGGCCCGCTGCACCGTGCCGAGGGGCCCGCGGTGGACCGTCCCGGGCAGCTGCCGACCGCGCTGACGGACCTGCCGTCGGTGGGCGCCGGCGCGGCGCTCTACCCGGACGTCTTCACCGGCCACCGGCCCGACCCCGCGCACCAGTCGGCCGGCGCGCTGGCGGCGCTGGCCGCGCACCGGCTGGCCGAGGGCACGCCCTTCGACCCGCCGCTGCCGCTGTACCTGCGCCGGCCCGACGCGCAGGTGCCCGCGGGCTACAAGGCGGTACTGCCGAAGTGACGCACCCGACGGCCGGGGCGGCGCGGCCCGCGGGCGTCGTCCTGCGGGCGATGCGCTGGTGGGACCTGGACGCGGTGATCGCCCTGGAGCACGACCTGTTCCCCGAGGACGCCTGGTCCCGCGGCATGTTCTGGTCGGAGCTCGCCGACACCCGCCACCCCGCCGCGACGCGCACCTACGTGGTCGCCGAGGACCCCGCCGACGGCCGGCTGGTCGGCTACGCGGGCCTTGCCGCGGTGGCCGGCACCGGCGACGTGCAGACCATCGCCGCCGCCCGCGACCACTGGAGCACCGGCCTCGGCGCCCGGCTGCTCACGGTGCTGCTGCGCGCCGCGACCGCCGCCGAGTGCCACGAGGTGCTGCTGGAGGTGCGGGTCGACAACGCCCGCGCCCAGCGCCTCTACCAGCGCTTCGGCTTCGAGCCGATCGGCTTCCGCAAGGGCTACTACCAGCCGGGGAACGTGGACGCGCTGGTGATGCGCCTCGCCGACCCCGCGCGGCAGCCCGTACTGAACACCACTGAGGACAACCATGGCTGACGAACCCCTGGTCCTGGGCATCGAGACCTCGTGCGACGAGACCGGTGTCGGCGTCGTGCGCGGCCGCACGCTGCTCGCCGACGCGGTCGCGTCCAGCGTCGACGAGCACGCGCGCTACGGCGGGGTCGTCCCCGAGGTGGCCAGCCGCGCCCACCTGGAGGCGATGGTCCCGACCATCCAGCGGGCGCTGCGGCAGGCCGGGGTGAGCGCCCGCGACCTCGACGCGGTCGCGGTCACCGCGGGACCGGGCCTGGCCGGCGCGCTGCTGGTCGGCGTGTCGGCCGCCAAGGCGTACGCCTACGCCCTCGGCAAGCCGCTCTACGGCGTCAACCACCTCGCCTCGCACATCTGCGTCGACCAGCTCGAACACGGGCCGCTGCCCGAGCCGACGATGGCGCTGCTGGTCTCCGGCGGCCACTCCTCGCTGCTGCTCGCACCCGACATCACCAGCGACGTGCGGCCGCTCGGCGCGACCATCGACGACGCGGCGGGCGAGGCGTTCGACAAGGTGGCCCGGGTGCTCGGCCTCGGCTTCCCCGGCGGCCCGGTGATCGACCGGTACGCGCGCGAGGGCGACCCCGCCGCGATCGCCTTCCCGCGCGGCCTGACCGGCGGCCGGGACCCGCTCTACGACTTCTCCTTCTCCGGTCTGAAGACCGCCGTCGCGCGCTGGGTGGAGGCGCGCCGCAGGGACGGCCAGGAGGTGCCGGTCGCCGACGTGGCCGCGTCCTTCCAGGAGGCGGTGGTGGACGTGCTGACCCGCAAGGCGCTGCGGGCCTGCAAGGACAACGGCGTCGACCATCTGATGATCGGCGGCGGCGTGGCCGCCAACTCCCGGCTGCGCGCGCTGGCGCTGGAGCGCTGCGAGGGCGCCGGCATCCGGCTGCGGGTGCCGCGGCCCGGGCTGTGCACGGACAACGGCGCGATGGTCGCCTCCCTCGGGTCCGAGATGGTCGCGCGCGGCCGCGCGGCGTCCACGCTCGACCTGCCCGCGGACTCCTCACTGCCGGTCACCGAGGTCTCCGTGCCCGGCCACAGCCACCCCGACCCGCACGAGGACGGCCACCCGCAGGGCCACGGTCACGGTCACGACCACGCGCACGACCACGCGCACGAGACCGGCAAGGACAACCTGTACGGATGACCGTGACGCTGATGTGGGAGGCCGCGGCCGCGGAGGGCCGCGGGCCCGAACTCCTCGACTGGGCGCGGCAGGAGGCGGCCGCACTGGCCGGCGAGCCGCGCCGCAGGGAGTTCCTCACCGCCCCCGGCGACCGGGTCCTGGTGCTCACCTGGTGGGACGCGCCCTACGCCGCGGAGCTGCCCGAACTCGCCGACCCGCCGGCCGAGTTGGTGCGGCGGCCGGTGCACCGCTGGCGCTTCGTCTCGGTCTCCGTCGAGCCCCCGGCCGACGGGACCCGCGCCGGCTGACCGGGAGCGACCGCTCCGGTACCGCCCGTACCGGCGGCCCCGCGGCGGAACCCTTGGCCAGGAATCCGCATCACCCAGGGTGATCGCACGACCGGGCGCCGACGGCAGCAGCCCCGCGTTCGTGGCCGCGGAGTTCTGCACAGGGGCGAGGTTCCACCGGTATGCGCAACCCGACGGCGGCCGCACGGCCGCTCCTGGCCCTGCTCGGCCTGCTGCTGGCGGCGGGCTGCTCGGCGCCCGGCGCCCCGGCCGCCGCGGCGCGGACGCCCGCCGCGACCCCTGCCGTGCACGCGGCGCCGGGCCGGAACCCGGCCGCCGCCAGGGCCGCGCGCGCCGCGGCCTTCCGCAGGTGGGGCGTCCCGCTGCTGCCGCCGCCGCCGGCGCCGCCCGCGGTCAAGCCGGTGCGCACCGGCGGCGGGCAGATACCCGTGGTCAGCCGGATACCCACCACCCGGAAGATCGTCTTCGTGACCTTCGACGACGGCGCGGAGAAGGACCCGCGGTTCGTCCAGATGATGAAGGACCTGCGGATACCGTTCACGATGTTCCTGACCGACGACATCATCAGGAACGACTACGCCTTCTTCAAACCCCTCCAGGCGCTGGGGAACCCGATAGAGGACCACACCCTCAGCCACCCCGACCTGCCCACCCGGAGCCCGGCCCGGCAGCGCCAGGAGATCTGCGAGCAGCAGACCAGGCTCACCCGCGAGTACGGGGTGCGGCCCGGCCTCTTCCGGCCGCCCTACGGCGACTACGACGCGGCCACCCGGGCCGCGGTGCGGTCCTGCGGCGGCCTGCGGGCGATCATCCTGTGGCGGGAGTCCATGCAGATCAAGGACGTGGCCTTCCAGGACCCCGGACGCAGATACCATCCCGGCGACATCGTCCTCGCGCACTTCCGCGGGCCCTCCGAGCTCAAGGGCGAGTCGATGACCGCGATGGTGCGGAACATGCTGCGCTCCATCGCCGCGCAGGGCTTCACGGTGGCGCCGCTGGAGGACTACGTCTGAGCGGACCGCGGGCCGAGCGGTGCGCCGATCAGCATCGACGGCGCGCCTGCCACCCGGGTCAGGAACACCGTGGCGGCGTGCGGGCCCCGCGGCTTCACCCGCCGCCTGACCTCCTCAGGCTCCACCGCGGAACCCCGCTTCTTCACCGTCAGCGTCCCCACCTCGCGCTCGCGCAGCAGCGCCTTGAGCCGCTTGAGGCCGAACGGCAGCACGTCGCTGATCTCGTACCCGGTCGCGTACGGGGTGGGGTGCGGCGCGTCGGCGGTGACGTAGGCGATCGTCGGGTCGATCAGGCCGCCGTCCAGCGCGCGGGCCACCTCGGCGACCAGGTGCGCGCGGATCACCGCGCCGTCCGGCTCGTAGAGGAAACGTCCCGGCGCCCGCACCGGCGCCTGCGGCGGTGCGCCTGCGGCGGCCAGCTGCGCGCCCGAGGGCAGCAGGGTGGCCCGCACGGTGCCGGGGGCGGTGCCGAACCAGAGCGCGGCCTCCTTCACGTCGCCGGAGTCCGACACCCACTCGGCCTCCGCGTCGCCCGGCACCGCGTCGTGCGGGATGCCCGGCGCCACCTTCACCGCGGCGTACCGGACCCGGCGGGCGGCCGCCACCGCCCACGACAGCGGCGGCGAGTACGCCTCCGGGTCGAAGGTGCGGTTGCCGCCCGACCGGCGCGCCGGGTCCACGAACACCGCGTCGTACGGGTCGAGGACGACGTCCGCGACGTCCGCGCAGCGCACCTCGATCCGGTCGGCGAGGCCCAGCGCCTCCGCGTTGGCACGGGCCACCGCGCAGGTCAGCGGGGAGCGGTCGACGGCCAGCACCCCGATGCCGGCGCGGGCCAGCGCGACGGCGTCGCCGCCGATGCCGCCGCACAGGTCGGCGACGCTGCGCACGCCCAGCGCGCGGAAGCGCTCCGCCCGGTGGGCGGCCACGGTGGTGCGGGTCGCCTGCTCGACGCCGTCCGGCGTGAAGTACATCCGGCGCGCGTCCGCCGCGCCGAACTTCGCGGCGGCGCGCTGCCGCAGGCGGCCCTGCGTCAGCGCGGCGGACACCAGCCGGGCGTCGTACGTCCGCCGCAGCCGGGTGGCCGCGGCCAGCTCCTCCCCGGGGGCCAGTTCCCGCACCTCGTCCAGCAGTTCCTGCCCTGCGGGCAGCAGCAGCTCCCCGAATCCGTCGACGTCCACCCGGCCATTCTCGCCCTCCGCGGCCGTGCCCGACGCCGCCCCCGCCGGGCGCCGGGTACCGCCAGGTGAGCGGTCGCCTGGCACTCCGCTTGACCGAGTGCTAAGTGCGTCCTAGTCTCAGTTCTGGCACTCGGCACCGCTGAGTGCCAGAACTCAGCGACGGGCAGGTCCGGCACCCGCGACGACGGGCCTACCAGGTCGCCGACCCAGACAGACACTCCCGTGAGCCCTTTGAAGGGGGAGGTCGGATCGTGACGACCGCCAGCACCAAGGTTGCCATCAAGCCGCTCGAGGACCGCATCGTGGTCCAGCCGCTCGATGCCGAGCAGACCACGGCCTCCGGCCTGGTCATTCCGGACACCGCCAAGGAGAAGCCCCAGGAGGGCGTCGTCCTGGCCGTGGGCCCGGGCCGCTTCGAGGACGGCAACCGCCTGCCGCTCGACGTCGCCGTCGGCGACGTCGTGCTGTACAGCAAGTACGGCGGCACCGAGGTGAAGTACAACGGCGAGGAGTACCTCGTCCTCTCGGCTCGCGACGTCCTCGCGATCGTCGAGAAGTAATCTCTCCGGCTCCACGCGCAGCCGTGATCCCGCCCCGGGTGTCCGTGTCCTAGAGGCCGGGTCCCGGGGCGGTTTCGTTGACCGTCCTCACCGTTCTGCACGACGACTGACGACGACATCTGACGAGTAGACGAGGTAGTTCGCAGGCATGGCCAAGATTCTGAAGTTCGACGAGGACGCCCGCCGCGCCCTGGAGCGCGGCGTCAACAAGCTCGCTGACACCGTGAAGGTCACGATCGGCCCCAAGGGCCGCAACGTCGTGATCGACAAGAAGTTCGGCGCCCCGACCATCACCAACGACGGCGTGACCATCGCCCGCGAGGTGGAGCTCGACGACCCGTACGAGAACCTGGGCGCGCAGCTCGTCAAGGAGGTGGCGACCAAGACCAACGACATCGCGGGCGACGGCACCACCACCGCGACCGTGCTGGCCCAGGCGCTGGTCCGCGAGGGCCTGCGCAACGTCGCCGCGGGCGCCTCCCCGGCCGCCCTGAAGAAGGGCATCGACGCGGCCGTCAAGGCCGTCTCGGACGAGCTGCTGGCCTCCGCCCGCGCCATCGAGGGCAAGGAGGACATCGCCGCGGTCGCCGCGCTGTCCGCCCAGGACAAGCAGGTCGGCGAGCTGATCGCCGAGGCGATGGACAAGGTCGGCAAGGACGGCGTCATCACCGTCGAGGAGTCCAACACCTTCGGGCTGGAGCTGGACTTCACCGAGGGCATGGCGTTCGACAAGGGCTACCTGTCGCCGTACTTCGTGACCGACCAGGAGCGTATGGAGGCCGTCCTCGACGACCCGTACATCCTGATCCACCAGGGCAAGATCGCCTCCATCCAGGACATGCTGCCGCTGCTGGAGAAGGTCATCCAGGCCGGCGCCTCCAAGCCGCTGCTGATCATCGCCGAGGACGTCGAGGGCGAGGCCCTGTCCACGCTGGTGGTCAACAAGATCCGCGGCACGTTCAACGCCGTCGCGGTCAAGGCCCCCGGCTTCGGCGACCGCCGCAAGGCCATGCTCGGCGACATCGCGACGCTGACCGGCGCCACGGTCATCGCCGAGGAGGTCGGCCTCAAGCTCGACCAGGCCGGTCTCGACCTGCTGGGCACCGCCCGCCGCGTCACCGTCACCAAGGACGACACCACGATCGTCGACGGTGCCGGCGACAAGGCCGAGATCGAGGGCCGGATCGGCCAGATCAAGGCGGAGATCTCCACCACCGACTCCGACTGGGACCGCGAGAAGCTTCAGGAGCGGCTGGCCAAGCTGGCCGGCGGCGTCTGCGTCATCAAGGTCGGCGCGGCCACCGAGGTCGAGCTCAAGGAGAAGAAGCACCGCCTGGAGGACGCGATCTCCGCGACCCGCGCGGCGGTCGAGGAGGGCATCGTCTCCGGCGGCGGCTCCGCGCTGGTGCACGCCGTCAAGGTGCTCGCCGACAACCTCGGCAAGGTCGGCGACGAGGCCACCGGTGTCGCGGTCGTGCGCCGCGCCGCGGTCGAGCCGCTGCGCTGGATCGCCGAGAACGCCGGCCTCGAGGGCTACGTGATCACCGCCAAGGTGTCCGAGCTGGACAAGGGCCACGGCTTCAACGCGGCCACCGGCGAGTACGGCGACCTGGTCAAGGCCGGCGTCATCGACCCGGTCAAGGTCACCCGCTCCGCGCTGGAGAACGCCGCGTCCATCGCCTCCCTGCTGCTCACGACCGAGACCCTGGTCGTCGAGAAGAAGGAAGAGGAGCCGGCCGAGGCGGGCCACAGCCACGGCCACAGCCACTGAGCGCTGCGCGCCGCTGGACCGGCCACGGTCCGACCACGGGTGAGGCCCGGTGTCCCTTTCGGGGGCGCCGGGCCTCACCCGTGTCCGGCGCCTGCCCCGGAGCCCGTCCCGCGCCCGCCCGCCGCCAGGGCGGCGAAATTGGGTGGGCCCGCGGAGCCGGACGTGCTGGAATGCCCGGATGGATACGGCTGAGGTACTGGCGCTGTTCGACGCGCAGATGAGGCGGGCCGCCGTGCCGCAGGGCGCCGGCGGCCGGTCGGAGCAGGCCGGCGGGGTGCTGCGGCACGTCGAGGGCGGCGCCGACGGGTGGGCGGGCGTGCTGTGGTCGGACCTGGACGAGGGGACCGCGGACGCCGCCGTCGCCGCGGAGGCGGCCTGGGCGGACGGCCCGCAGGGGCGCGGCCTGGAGTTCGAGTGGAAGCTGTACGCGCACGACCGCCCGGCCGACCTCGGCGCGCGGCTGCGCGCGGCCGGCTTCGTGCCGGAACCGCCGGAGACGCTGATGGTCGCCGAGGTCGCGGCGCTGCCGCAGGAGCCGCGGCTGCCGGCCGGCGTGCGGCTGGAGACGGTCGCCGACGCGGCGGGCGTGGAGCGGGCGGCCGCCGCGCACGAGTCGGCGTTCGGCACCAGCGCGGCCCGGCTGCGCGCCCGGCTGCTCGACCAGTTGGAGCACGCGCCGCAGACCCTGCACCTGGTGGTGGCGATGGCCGGCGACCTCCCGGTCTGCTCGGCCCGGATGGAGTTCCACCCGGGCACGGACTTCGCGAGCCTGTGGGGCGGCGGCACCGTCAGGGAGTGGCGCGGGCGCGGCATCTACCGCGCGCTGGTCGCCCACCGGGCCGGGCTCGCCGCCCGCCGCGGCGTGCGGTACCTCCAGGTCGACGCGACCGACGACAGCCGGCCGATCCTCCAGCGCCTCGGCTTCGCCCCGCTGACCGTGACCACCCCCTACCTCAGGCCGCGGCCCCCGGCGGCCACGGAGGCGCCGCGGTGAAGGTGCTGAGCGTCAACGTCGGCCGTCCGCGGCCCAACCCCTGGAAGCGGCTGCCGGCGACCGGCATCGACAAGCGGCCGGTGACCGGGCCGGTCGCGGTGAGCGCGCCCGGCCCCAAGGGCACCGGCGCGGTGGGCCTGGCCGGCGACCGCGCCTACGACGTCAAGCACCACGGCGGCGACGACCAGGCGGTGTACGCGTACGCGCGGGAGGACCTCGACGGGTGGCAGCGGGCACTGGGCCGCGACCTGGCGAACGGCGCCTTCGGTGAGAACCTCACCACGACCGGCATCGACGTCAACGCCGCGCTGCTCGGCGAGCGGTGGCGGATCGGCTCGGCCGTCCTGGAGGTGTCCTGCCCGCGCATCCCGTGCGCGACGTTCGCCGGCTGGCTGGAGCAGGAGGGCTGGCTGCGGACCTTCACCCGGGCCGCGCTGCCCGGCCCGTACCTGCGGGTGGTGGAGCCCGGCGCGCTGGCCGCGGGCGACCCGGTGACCGTGCTGTCCCGGCCGTCCGACCACCGGGTCACCGTCGCGCTGAGCTTCCGCGCGCTGACCACCGAGCCCGAGCTGCTGCCGCGGCTGCTGGAGGTGGCCGCCTTCCCCGACGCGGAGCGCGAGACGATCCGCCGCCGGGTGGGCCGCGGCCCGGGGGCCGCCCACGACGGCCCCGGCACGCCCTAAGGTCTGTCGCATGACCACTTCACTGGTGACCGGCGCCACCGCGGGGATCGGCGCGGCCTTCGCGCGGCGGCTGGCCGCCGACGGGCACGCGCTGGTGCTCGTCGCACGGGACGGCGAGCGGCTGGCCGGCAGCGCGGCCGGGCTGCGCGAGCGGTACGGCGTCGAGGTCGAGGTGCTGGCCGCCGACCTGGCCGAGGAGGAGGGCGTCGCGGCCGTGGCGGCGCGGCTGCGGGACGGCTCCCCGAGGCCGGTGGACGTGCTGGTCAACAACGCCGGCTTCGGCAACCGCGGCACCTTCCTCGACGTGCCGGTCGAGGACGAGGTGCGGATGCTGCGGGTGCACTGCGAGGCGGTGCTGCGGCTCACCGCGGCCGCCGCGGAGCCGATGCGGGCCCGCGGCCGCGGCACGATCGTGAACGTGGCGTCGGTCGCCGCCTTCATGCCGCGCGGCACCTACGGCGCCAGCAAGGCGTGGGTGGTGCGCTTCACCGAGGGCGTCGCCCAGGAGCTGGGCGGCAGCGGGGTGCGGATGCTCGCGCTGTGCCCGGGGTTCGTGCGCACCGAGTTCCACCAGCGGGCCGGGATGGACGCCTCCCGGCTGCCGTCCTTCGCCTGGCTGGACGCGGATCGCGTCGTCGCCGCCGCGCTGCGCGACCTGGCCCGCGGCCGCACGGTCAGCGTCCCCTCGGTCCGCTACAAGATCGCCGTCGGTCTTGCCCGGCACGTCCCCGCCGGTGTGTTCGGCGCGGCCTCCACCCGTACCGGCCGCCGCTACGACCCGAAGACGCGCTGACGCCGGCGGTCGGCGCGGCCGGCACGGTGGAGTGCGGCGCCGTTCGGTGGGCGCCGCTCAGGCCAGTGCGGCGAGGGCCGCGTCGACGTCCGACGCGCGGTTGTACAGGTGCAGCGCGAACCGCAGGTTCCCGGCGCGGGCGCTGCACCGGATGCCCGCCGCCGCGAGGCGGTCGGCGGCGTCGGCGGGCATGCCGGGGACGGCCACGATCGCCGACGCGCCCGGCAGCGGGGTGTGGCCCAGCGCGCTGAGCCCGTCGCGCAGCCGGGCGGCGAGGGCGACGTCGTGGGCGTGGATCGCGGGCACGCCGATCTCCTCGACCAGGGACAGCGAGGCCGCCGCGCCGACGTAGGACAGGTACGCCGGCCGGGTGTCGAAGCGCCGGGCGCCGGGCGCCAGCCGCTCCACCGGGCCGTAGCAGGACTCCCACGGGTCGTCGGCGCAGTACCAGCCGGCGAAGGCCGGCGACAGCGTCGGCTCCAGCCCCTCGCGGACGGTGAGGAAGCAGGCGCCGTGCGGGCTGAGCAGCCACTTGTAGCCGTGGCAGACGAGGTAGTCGCAGGCGTCGGGGTCCACCGGCAGCCAGCCCACCGACTGGGTGCCGTCCAGCAGCATCCGCGCCCCGTACGCGCGCGCCGCCGCGGAGATCGCGGCCAGGTCCGCGACCCGGCCGTCGGCGGACTGCGCGGTGCTGACCGCGACCAGCGCGGTGTCCTCGCGCACCGCGGCGGCGACCGCGTCCAGCGGCGCGGTGCGCAGCCGCAGGTCGCCGCGGCCGGCGAAGGGCTGCACGACCGAGCTGAAGTCGCCCTCGGCGACGAGCACCTCGGCGCCGGGCGGCAGCGCCGCCGCGACCAGCCCGACCGCGCCGGCCACCGTTCCGGCCAGCGCCACCCGCGCCGCCGGCACGCCGGTGATCCGGGCGTACGCGGCCCGGCTCGCGGCGGTCGCCTCCTCGTACACCGCGGTGTCCGGCCGCCCTGCCGCCCACGCGTCGACCGCGGCGCGCAGCGCGGCCGCGGTCCTGGCCGGGGGGAGGCCCAGGGTGGCGGTGTCCAGGTAGCCGGCCGCGGTGCCGGGATACTCGGCGGCGGCCGCCGCCAGCAGCGCGCCGGTGTCCTCGTGTCCGTCGATGGGGTGTGCGTCGATGCCCGTGTCCATGCGTCCACCCTGGGCGCACCGGCTCTCAAAGTCCATCGACGATCTTTGTCGGGTGACCCTAAGCAGCGCTTATGGTTGAAGCATGATCGAGGCCCGCCATCTTCGCGTGCTGCGCGCCGTCGCCCGCACCGGATCGTTCTCCGCCGCGGCCCGGGACCTGGGCTGCACCCAGCCCGCCGTCAGCCAGCAGATGAAGGCGCTGGAGGGCAGCGCGGGCACTCCGCTGCTGGTGCGCGGCGCCCGCGAGATGCGGCTCACCGAGGCGGGCGAGGCGCTGGTCAGGCACGCGGCCGGCATCCTCGCCGGGCTGACCGCCGCGGAGGAGGAGGTCGCCGCGATCGCCGGCCTGCGGGCCGGCCGGGTGCGGCTCAGCTCCTTCCCCTCCGGCAGCTCCACGCTGGTGCCGCGCGCGGTGGCCGACATGCGCGCGCACCACCCGGGCACCAAGGTCTCGCTGGTCGAGGCGGAGCCGCCGCGCTCGGTCGACATGCTCAGGGCGGGCGACTGCGACATCACGCTCGCCTTCCGGTACGTCGATCTGCCGACGCCCGCCGAGGAGTCCTGGGACGACCTGGTGGTGCGCCCGCTGCTCACCGACCGGCTGGTCGGCGTGGTGCCGCGGGGGCACCGGCTGGCCGGCCGCGCGGGGCCCGCCGGCATCGAGGAACTGGCGCAGGAGGAGTGGATCGCCGGCTGCCCGCGCTGCCGGCGGCATCTGGTGGAGGTGTGCGAGCGGGCCGGGTTCACCCCGCGGATCGAGTTCGCGACCGACGACTATCCGGCCGTGGTGGGCCTGGTCGCCGCCGGTCTCGGCGTCGCGGTCCTGCCCGAGCTGGCACTGGAGTCGGTACGGCCGAAGGGCGTCGCCGTCGTCGAGGTGCGTCCCGCCGTCCAGCGCGAGGTGGTCGCGCTGACCCTGCCGGATCTCGCGAACGTCCCCGCCGTCGACATGATGCTCGCCCGCCTGGCCCGCGCCGCGCTTCCCGCGCCGGCGCGCTGACCCCGCGCCCCTCGCGGCGGGGGCACCGGGCCGGCGGGCGCGGCCCGGGGGGGAGTGAAGGAACGTTTCGTCAGTAAGTGGCCGCGGCCGACGACCGGTGGTCGTCGTGCTCGGGGTCCAGCGGCTCGGAGTCCATCTCGGCCTCGTGCCCGTGGTCGCGGTCGCGCGACCGCGACCGCCCCATCATCGCCTCGCGCTCGTCCTCGGTGAGTCCGCCCCACACGCCGTACGGCTCGCGGACGGCCAGCGCGTGGGTGGCGCACTCGGCCCGTACCGGGCAGCGCATGCACACCTCTTTGGCAGCGGTCTCGCGTGCGCTGCGGGCGGCCCCCCGCTCGCCCTCGGGGTGGAAGAACAGCGAGCTGTCCACGCCGCGGCAGGCGGCCACCAGCTGCCAGTCCCACAGATCGGCGTTCGGTCCTGGAAGGCGGGAGAAGTCTGCCATTGCTCATCCCCTCGAAGCGTGCGGGAAGGTCGTGAGGCCGATCTTCCGATCGTCTCCGACGGTACATCTACAGTCGTAGTAGATGTAAATATGACTCATCGCCAATCTAGCGACGATTAGCCCGCACAACAGAAAAGAGCGGCCAATCAGTGCAAAGTGCGGCATAACACCCGATCGGCAGTATCGCCCCTGCTTCAAGGGCCGCTCCGACGCGCTCGCAGCCTCCGAAAAACCTCCGCTCTCACCCGTCTGACCTGCGGCATGCTCGGTCCGCACGCGCATGATCACGTAGAGTGCCGAGAGACGCGACCAAACTTCGTAACTCTTTCGGGTGAGGGTCGTTGAGTCTGGCGGAAGCGGTTGGCGGAACGCGCGGATTCGGGCAGATGCCCGAGGCCGTCCACCTCCGCGGTGAACATTCGTACTCAGTACAGCCAGGAGGCACTACGTGACGCGGTTCAGCTGCGGGGGGCGGTCATGACTTCCGTCCTCGTCTGCGACGACTCCCCGCTCGCCCGAGAGGCCCTGCGCCGCGCGGTGGCCACCGTGCCCGGCGTGGAGCGCGTGACCACCGCGGCCAACGGCGAGGAGGTGCTCCGCCGCTGGGGGGCCGACCGCTCGGACCTCATCCTGATGGACGTGCGGATGCCCGGGCTCGGCGGTGTCGAGACGGTACGGCGGCTGCTGTCGGCCGACCCCGGCGCCCGCATCATCATGCTCACCGTCGCCGAGGACCTCGACGGGGTCGCGCTGGCCGTCGCCGCGGGCGCCCGCGGCTACCTGCACAAGGACGCCTCCCGCGCGGAGCTGCGGGCCACCGTCACCCAGGCGCTCGCCGACCCCACCTGGCGGCTGGCCCCGCGCCGGCTGCGCTCGGCCGAGATGGGCGCGGCGCCCACCTTGACCGCACGCGAGATCCAGGTGCTGGAGGGCATGAGCCACGGCCGGTCCAACGCGGAGATCGGCAGGGAGCTCTTCCTGTCCGAGGACACCGTGAAGACCCACGCCAGGCGGCTGTTCAAGAAGCTCGGCGCCTCGGACCGGGCCCACGCGGTGGCTCTCGGCTTCCGCTGGGGCCTGGTCAGGTAACGAGCGCGGTGCCGGGCGATGTCGCCCGCGAGTCCTCGGTTTCCCGGGGGAGGACGCATGCTTGAGGTATGGACTTCCTCGGGGATCGGCGGGGGCCGCACATGACGGAGACGACGACTGAGGCTTCGGCGCAGGCCGAACCGGCCGGACGCGGCGTGCCGGGCGGCGCTGCCGCGGACGGCCCACCGCCCGGCGCTCATAACGCTTCGATGCAGAAGTACGGCCGGGATGCGGCGGATCGTCCCGCGGCGAGGCACCATGGGTGGATGCGTGACGACGACACCCCCGCCATCGGTGCCCTCGTCCGTCGCGCCGTCGACGGCGACGAGCGGGCCACGCACGACCTGCTCGCGCACGTCCACCCGCTGGCCGAGCGCTACTGCAGGACCAAACTGTCCCGGCTGCCGGGAGACGCGCGCCACTTCGTGGACGATCTCGCGCAGGAGGTGTGCCTCGCGGTGCTCTGCGCGCTCCCGCGCTACCGCGACCTGGGCCGCCCGTTCGAGGCGTTCGTGGTGTCCATCGCCGCGCACAAGGTCGCCGACCTGCAGCGCGCGGCGATGCGCGGCCCCGGCAGCACCGCGGTGCCCTCCGACGAGATGCCGGAGAAGCCGGACGACTCCCTCGGCCCCGAGGAGCGCGCGCTGCTCAACAGCGACGCGGCCTGGGCGAAGAAGCTGCTCGACCGGCTCCCCGGCCACCTGCGCGAGCTGGTGCTGCTGCGGGTCGCGGTGGGCCTGAGCGCCGAGGAGACCGGACAGGTGCTGGGGATGTCGCCCGGGGCCGTACGGGTGGCGCAGCACCGCGCGCTCAGCAGGCTGCGGGCGATCGCCGAGGAGTCGGCGGGGCCCGCGGGCACGCCCGCCGGCGAGGCGCCGGGGCTCAGCGCGTAACGCGCCCGGCCCGGCGCGCGGCGTTCCAGGTCCGGGGCGCGCGGCGTTCCGGACTCGGTCCGCAGCCTTCCCGGGTCGGCCCGCGGAGGTCGGCGCCGGGGCTCTGAGCAGCGACAATCCGGGTGGTCGGGGGAATACCGGCACAGCCATTACCATTGAACAACTCGCCGGGCAAGACCATTCGGGAAGGTGTCATGTCGCTGAACGCCGACGGAGCAGCCGGGAAGTTCGCCACTCTCGGGTTGACCTACGACGATGTGCTGCTGCTGCCGGGGGCCTCGGAGGTGCTGCCCAACGAGGTCGACACCTCCTCGCTCGTCTCCCGCAACGTCAGGGTGAACATCCCCCTGCTCTCCGCGGCGATGGACAAGGTCACCGAGGCGCGGATGGCGATCGCGATGGCCCGCCAGGGCGGCGTCGGCGTGCTGCACCGCAACCTCTCCATTGAGGACCAGGTCAGCCAGGTGGACCTGGTCAAGCGGTCCGAGTCCGGCATGGTCACCGACCCGATCACGGTCCGCCCCGACGCGACGCTCGGCGAGGCCGACGCCCTCTGCGGCCGGTTCCGGATCAGCGGCGTGCCGGTCACCGACGAGTCCGGCCGGCTGCTGGGCATCGTCACCAACCGCGACATGGCCTTCGAGACCGACCGCTCCCGCCAGGTCCGCGAGGTCATGACGCCGATGCCGCTGGTCACCGGCGCGGTCGGCATCTCGGGCGTGGACGCGATGGCGCTGCTGCGCCGCCACAAGATCGAGAAGCTGCCGCTGGTCGACGACGCGGGCCGGCTCAAGGGCCTGATCACCGTCAAGGACTTCGTCAAGGCCGAGCAGTACCCGCACGCGGCCAAGGACGCCGAGGGCCGGCTGCTGGTCGGCGCGGCCGTCGGCGCGAGCCCCGAGGCGCTGGACCGGGCCCAGGCGCTGGTCGGCGCGGGTGTCGACTTCCTGGTCGTGGACACCTCGCACGGCCACAACAGCAACGCGCTGAACTGGATGGCGAAGATCAAGTCCAACGTCCCGGTGGACGTCGTCGGCGGCAACGTGGCGACCCGCGACGGCGCCCAGGCGCTGATCGACGCGGGCGTGGACGGCGTCAAGGTCGGCGTCGGGCCCGGCTCCATCTGCACCACCCGCGTGGTCGCGGGCATCGGCGTCCCGCAGGTCACCGCGATCCACGAGGCCGCCCAGGCGTGTCTGGACGCCGGTGTGCCGGTGATCGGCGACGGCGGCCTCCAGTACAGCGGCGACATCGGCAAGGCGCTGGCGGCCGGCGCGAGCAGCGTCATGCTCGGCAGCCTGCTCGCGGGCTGCGAGGAGTCGCCCGGCGAGCTGCTCTTCATCAACGGCAAGCAGTTCAAGTCCTACCGCGGCATGGGCTCGCTCGGCGCGATGCAGTCGCGCGGCCAGGGCCGCTCGTACTCCAAGGACCGCTATTTCCAGGCCGAGGTCTCCGCCGACGACAAGCTCGTGCCCGAGGGGATCGAGGGCCAGGTGCCGTACCGCGGGCCGCTGTCCGCCGTCCTCCACCAGCTCGTCGGCGGCCTGCGCCAGACCATGGGCTACGTCGGCGCGGCGTCGATCTCCGAGATGGAGACGAAGGGCCGCTTCGTGCGGATCACCGCCGCGGGCCTCAAGGAGTCCCATCCGCACGACATCCAGATGACCGTCGAGGCCCCGAACTACCACGGCTGACGCCGCCTTCCCCGCACGCCGCGGCCGCGGATCGCCCGCGGCCGCCGCGCCGAGGTGCGGGTCGCCGCGGGCGGGGGGTGCGGGATACTGGGGTCGCGAAGCCAGACAGAGAGGCGCGGGTAGTGACTGAGATCGAGATCGGGCGGGGCAAGCGGGGCCGCAGGGCGTACGCCTTCGACGACATCGCCGTGGTGCCGAGCCGGCGGACCCGGGACCCGAAGGAGGTCTCGATCGCCTGGCAGATCGACGCGTACCGCTTCGAACTGCCGTTCCTGGCCGCGCCGATGGACTCCGTGGTGTCGCCGGAGACGGCCATCAGGATCGGCAACTTCGGCGGCCTCGGCGTGCTGAACCTGGAAGGGCTCTGGACCCGGTACGACGACCCCGAGCCGCTGCTCGCCGAGATCGCCGAGCTGGACGACAGCCAGGCGACCGCGCGGCTGCAGGAGATCTACGCGGCGCCGATCCGCGAGGAGCTGATCGGCCAGCGGATCAAGGAGGTCCGCGACGCGGGCGTCGTGACCGCCGCCGCGCTCTCCCCGCAGCGCACCGCCCAGTTCTCCAAGGCCGTGGTGGACGCCGGGGTCGACCTCTTCGTGATCCGCGGCACCACCGTCTCCGCCGAGCACGTCTCGGGCTCGCACGAGCCGCTGAACCTCAAGCAGTTCATCTACGAGCTGGACGTGCCGGTGATCGTCGGCGGCTGCGCCACGTACACCGCCGCGCTGCACCTGATGCGGACCGGCGCCGCGGGCGTGCTGGTCGGCTTCGGCGGCGGCGCCGCGCACACCACCCGCAACGTGCTGGGCATCCAGGTGCCGATGGCCACCGCGGTGGCCGACGTGGCCGCGGCCCGCCGCGACTACATGGACGAGTCCGGCGGCCGCTACGTGCACGTGATCGCCGACGGCGGCTTCGGCTCCAGCGGCGACCTGCCCAAGGCCGTCGCCTGCGGCGCGGACGCGGTGATGATGGGCTCGCCGCTGGCCCGCGCCACCGACGCGCCCGGCCGCGGCTTCCACTGGGGCATGGAGGCGGTCAACCCGGAGCTGCCGCGCGGCAAGCGGATGAACCTGGGCACGGCGGGCAGCACCGAGGAGATCCTGCTCGGCCCGTCCCACGCGCCCGACGGCTCGATGAACTTCTTCGGGGCGCTGCGCCGCTCGATGGCGACCACCGGCTACTCCGACCTCAAGGAGTTCCAGCGCGTCGAGGTCACCGTCTCACCGACCCACCACCGGTAGCCGGCCGGCGGCCGCGCGAGGCCGACGCGAAGGGCCCGTACCGCCTCGGCGGTACGGGCCCTTCGCCGTGCCGGCGCCGTGCCGCGGGGAGCGGCCCGGGTCAGCCGCGCGCGACCCGACGGGTGATCACGAAGCCCTCCAGGCCGGCGATGCCGAAGAAGACGAAGTCCATGCCGTTCATGGCCTCCTTCCACGTCTGCTGCAGGTCGTGGAAGTGGTGGGTGAAGATGTTCACCACGCCGATGTGGTAGGTGGAGTCGACCAGCAGCGCGATGCCGAAGAGCTGGCCGAGGTAGACGCCGAGCAGCGCGATCGGCACGCCGATGATCGGCAGCGCCGGGTTGCGGCCGCCGATCTTGCCGAGCGCGAGGCCGACGACGGCGCCGACGGCCACCGCCGCGTACCCGATCTCGTGCTTGGTGCCCTTGATGATCAGGCCGTACAGGAGCGCGGCGACCAGGGCCGCGCCGACCGCGGCCAGGACGCCGAGGGCCGGGTTGCCCGGGCGCTGCGCGAGCGGCGCGGGCTGCGCGAACGGCGCCGGCGGCGGGTAGGCGGCCGGGTCGAAGGCGCCGGGCTGCTGCGGCGCGCCGTACGGCGAGGGCGCGGGAGCCTGCGGGGCCTGCGGTGCGTAGGGGCCGGCCGGCGGCTGCTGCGCGTACGGGTTCTGGCCGGGCGCGGGCTGCTGCGGCGGCGGGACGTTGGCGCTCATGAAGGGTTCCCCCGAGGACACGAGAAATGCCGTGCGCACGAACGAGCGGCGTGCGAACGAGTGACGCCGAAATGTAGCAGGGGAGCATGACAACCGGACAAGCCCGTTCATACGGTCGGCACAGGCCCGCTACAACCGGGCCGCCGCGCCCGCCGGAGTCGCTCCCCGGGTGTCCAGCAGGAGTTGGGCCTTGACCGCCAGTCCCTGCAGGTCGTAGGTGCGGTGGTGCTGGAGCAGCAGCGTCAGGTCCGCGTCCGCGGCCGCCTCCCACAGCGCGTCGGCGCGCGGCACCGGCCGGTCCAGCACCCGCCACTGCGGCACGTACGGGTCGTGGTAGCCGAGTTGGGCGCCCAGTTCGATCAGCCGGGCGCCGATCTCGCGGGCCGGGGCGCCCTCCTGGTCGGCGGTGTCGGCCTTGTACGTGACGCCGAGCAGCAGCACCCGCGCCCCGCGCAGCGACTTGCCGTGCTCGTTGAGCAGGGCGGCGGCGCGCTGCACGACGTAGCGCGGCATCCGGCCGTTGACCTCCTGGGCCAGCTCGACCATCCGCAGCGGGTGGCCCGCGGTGCGGGTGCGGCCGGCCGCGGGGGCGGCGGCGAACGGCGGCGCCGCGTTGGGGTCGAGGGCGGGGGAGTGGCCGCCGACGCCGGGGCCGGGGCGGAACGCCTGGAAGCCGAACGGCTTGGTCTCGGCGCAGCGCAGCACCTCCCAGACGTCGACGCCCAGGTCGTGGCAGAGCACCGCCATCTCGTTGGCGAAGGCGATGTTCACGTGCCGGTAGTTGGTCTCCAGCAGCTTCACCGCCTCGGCCTCGCGCGGGCCGCGGGCGCGCACCACCCGTTCGGTCAGCCGGCCGTAGAAGGCGGCCGCGGCCTCGGTGCACGCGGGGGTGCAACCGCCCACCACCTTGGGGGTGTTGGAGAGCTGGAAGGTGCGGTTGCCGGGGTCGAGCCGGCTGGGCGAGTAGGCCAGGTGGAAGTCCCGTCCGGCGCGCAGGCCGTGCGCTTCGAGCAGCGGGCGCAGGAACTGCTCGGTGGTGCCCGGGTAGACCGCGGACTCCAGCACCACCGTGGTGTGCGGGCGCAGCTGGACGGCGAGCGTGCGGGCGGCGGCGGCGACCGCGTCGAGGTCGAGCGCGTGGTCCTCGCCGAGCGGGGTGGGCGCGCAGATCACCGCGGTCCTGACCCGGCCGAGCACGGCGGGCTCGGCGGTGGCGCGGAAGCCGCAGGCGAGCATCCGCCGCAGGTCGGCGGCGGCGAGGGTGCCGGGCGGCACCCGGCCGGCGTTGATGTCGGCGACGACGGCGGGGTCCGGGTCGTAGCCGATGACGCCGATGCCCGCGGCGGCGGCCGCCTGGGCGAGGGGGAGTCCGGTGTGGCCGAGTCCGAGCACGGCGAGGTCTGCTGGCATGGCTGACGTCCTCCACCTGTGGCGTCCGCCGACCCGCGGCCGTCGTCGCCGAATGGCTGTTAAAACAGGCTAACCAGACAAATGACTGATATGACCACTCGGCGCGCCGATCCGGGCTGGCCGGTCGCGGCGGTTCCGGTCACTATCGAAGGAGGTCCCGGACAGCGGACGATCCCGTCCCGCCCAGCGACGCAGCCACGGAGGCACGGATGCGCACCACATCACTCGGCCCCGCCGAACGAGCCGGAGCACTGGCCCGGATGGCCGAGCACGAACTCGACGTCCTGGTCGTGGGCGGCGGGGTGGTCGGCGCGGGCACCGCGCTGGACGCCGCCACCCGCGGCCTGTCCACCGGCATCGTGGAGGCCAGGGACTGGGCGTCCGGCACGTCCAGCCGCTCCAGCAAGCTCATCCACGGCGGCCTGCGCTACCTGGAGATGCTGGACTTCGCCCTGGTCCGCGAGGCGCTCAAGGAACGCGGCCTGCTGCTGGAGAAGCTCGCCCCGCACCTGGTGCGGCCGGTGCCGTTCCTCTACCCGCTCCAGCACAAGGGCTGGGAGCGGATCTACGCCGGCTCCGGCGTGGCGCTGTACGACGCCATGTCGATCTCCTCGGGGCACGGCCGCGGCCTGCCGCTGCACCGCCACCTCACCCGCAAGCACGCCCTGCGGGTCGCCCCCGCGCTGCGCAAGGACGCCCTGGTGGGCGCCCTGCAGTACTACGACGCCCAGGTGGACGACGCGCGCCTGGTGGTCGCCCTGGCCCGCACCGCGGCCTCCTACGGCGCCCTGGCCGCCAACCACGCCCGGGTCACCGCCTTCCTGCGCGAGGGCGAGCGGGTGGTCGGCGCCCGGGTGCAGGACGGCGAGCAGGGCGGCGAGTACGAGGTCAGGGCCCGTCAGGTGGTCAACGCCACCGGCGTGTGGACCGACGACACGCAGGCGCTGATCGGCGAGCGCGGGCAGTTCCACGTCCGCGCCTCCAAGGGCGTCCACCTGGTGGTGCCCAAGGACCGCATCCACTCCACCAGCGGGCTCATCCTGCGCACCGAGAAGAGCGTCCTGTTCGTCATCCCGTGGGGCCGGCACTGGATCGTCGGCACCACCGACACCGACTGGGACCTGGACAAGACCCACCCGGCCGCGTCCAGCGCCGACATCGACTACGTGCTCGAACACGTCAACTCGGTGCTGCACACGCCGCTGTCCAGGGACGACGTCCAGGGGGTGTACGCCGGGCTGCGCCCGCTGCTGGCCGGCGAGTCCGACGCCACCAGCAAGCTGTCCCGCGAGCACACCGTCGCCCACCCGGCGCCCGGTCTGGTCGTGGTGGCCGGCGGGAAGTACACCACGTACCGGGTGATGGCCAAGGACGCGGTCGACGAGGCGGTGCACGGCCTGGACCGCAAGGTCGCGGAGTGCTGCACCGAGGACGTGCCGCTGATGGGCGCCGAGGGCTACCACGCACTGTGGAACGCGCGGGCCCGCACCGCGGCCCGCACCGGCGTCCACGTCGCCCGGGTGGAGCATCTGCTGAACCGTTACGGCTCGCTGGCGGAGGACGTCCTCGACCTGGTCGCCCAGGACCCGGAGCTGGGCCGCCCGCTGACCGGCGCCGACGACTACCTGCGCGCCGAGGTCGTCTACGCGGCCGCCGCCGAGGGCGCCCGCCACCTGGAGGACGTGCTGACCCGCCGCACCCGGATCTCCATCGAGACCTTCGACCGCGGGACCCGCTGCGCCCGCGAGGCCGCCGAGCTGATGGCGCCCGTACTGGGCTGGGACCAGGGCCAGGTGGACCGCGAGGTCGAGCACTACGAGAAGCGCGTGGAGGCCGAGCGGGAGTCGCAGTTGCAGCCCGACGACCAGACCGCGGATGCGGCCCGGCTGGGGGCGCCGGATATCGTTCCTCTCTAGGCGGATTGCCTGGGCGCGGCCTGGAGTTGCGCGCGAACGGGGGCAGGCGGAGGACACGAGATGGTCGGAGACGTCGACGAGGGCAGGCTGGTCGCGGGCCGCTACCGGCTGCTGGAGCGGATCGGCCGCGGCGGCATGGGCACCGTCTGGCGCGCCGAGGACGAACTGCTCGGCCGCCAGGTCGCGGTGAAGAAACTGCACCCGCCGCAACCGCACATGGACGAGGAGGAGTTGGCCACCCTCTTCGAGCGCACCCGCCGCGAGGCGCGCGCCGCCGCCCGGATCAGCCACCCCAACGTCATCGTCGTGCACGACGTGGTGGACGACGCGGGACTGCCCTCCATCGTCATGGAGTACGTGCCCTCGCTGACCCTCGGCGAGCGGCTCAAGCAGGACGGCGCGCTGCCGGTCGCCGAAGTGGCCAGGATCGGCCGGGGGATGGTCGCCGCGCTGCGCGCCGCCCACCGCGCCGGCATCCTGCACCGCGACGTCAAGCCGGGGAACGTGCTGCTCGGTGAGGACCAGCGGGTGGTCCTCACCGACTTCGGCATCGCGCAGGCGTCCGGCACCTCCACCCTGACCCGCACCGGCGAACTCATCGGCTCCATCGACTTCCTGTCGCCGGAACGGATACGCGGCGTGCCGCCCGGCCCCGCCGCCGACCTGTGGGCGCTGGGCGCCACGCTCTACCAGGCGGTCGAGGGCGCCTCGCCCTTCCGCCGGCCCACCGCGATCGAGACCGCCTACGCGATCGCCGAGGAGCCGGTGGTGCCCGCGCCGAACGCGGGCGCGCTCACCGAGGTGATCGCCAGGCTGCTCGTCAAGGAGCCGGACGAGCGGCTGTCCGCGGAGGACGCCGAGTGGATGCTGCGGCTGCCGGCCGCCGAGCCGGACACCGCCCTCGTCGACCACGACCGGCTCGGGCCGCCGGGCGCGTACGGGTCGGAGTCGGCCACGGACGGACTCCAGGGCGGCGTGTACGGCCAGACCGGCGCGACGGGCACATCGGCTGGGGCGGGCCCGTACGAGCCGCCGACAGCGCGGGTGGGCGACGGCGCCGGACACGGCGCCGGACAGGGGCAGGAGCCGCCCACCGGGCCGACCGGCGTGCACCAGCGGCCCCGGCGGGCCGGCCGGTGGATCGGCGCCGCCCTCGCCGTCGCGGTGCTCGCCGCCGGCACCGCCCTGGCCGTCCAGCACCAGCGCGCCGGGCACGGCGGCAGCACCGCGGACGGTCCCACCACCCGGCCGGCCACCACGCCGCCGACCACGGCACCCACGACGCCCTCGGCCACGCCCACCACCGCGCCGCCACCGCCGGTGCCCGACGGCTACCACCTGGAGGCCAACCCGGAGCGCGGCTACTCGGTGCCGGTGCCGGACGGCTGGACCCGCTCCGAGAAGAACGGCGGCGACGAGCTGGACTGGGTCAACGACGGCGACGCCCAGGACGCCGGCAGGGTCGGCCTGAAGGTCAGCGCGCTGCCCTTCGCCAGCACCAGCCCCTACCAGCACTGGCAGAACCTGGAGCCCGAGACCGAGGCGCAGGTCGACGACTACCACCGCGAACGGCTCGATCCCACCGAGCGGTTCGGCGACCCCGCGGCCATCTGGCAGTTCACCTTCAAGGGGTCGAAGCGCTCCTACCGCGCCATCGACCTGGGGTTCGGGAAGGCCGGCGGCACCGAGTACGCGGTGTACCTGTCCGCTCCGGAGGCCGACTGGCTGGACTACCTGCCGGTCTTCAACACCGCGCTGGCCGGTTTCCGGCTTTCCGGCGGATAAGCCGGGTTCGCTTCGCCGTCCCCGGTTCGGGGATGATGGACTCGTGCGCCCGCTGACGGCGCGACAAGTCGACAACAGCCGGCACGGCAGAGGGACAGCACCCATGAGCGAGGACGAAGACCGTACCGAGGGACGTCTGCTCGCCGACCGGTACCGTCTCGGCGAGGTCCTCGGCAAGGGCGGTATGGGCACCGTGTGGCGGGCCGTCGACGAGACGCTCGGCCGCACCGTGGCCGTCAAGGAGCTGCGCTTCCCCGGCAACGTCGACGAGGACGAGAAGCGCCGGCTGGTCACCCGCACCCTGCGCGAGGCCAAGGCCACCGCGCGCATCCGCAACACCGGCGCGATCACCGTCTTCGACGTGGTCAAGGAGGACGACCGGCCCTGGATCGTGATGGAGCTGGTCGAGGGCAGGTCGCTGTCCGACGCCATCCGCGAGGACGGCCCGCTCACCCCCCGGCGCGCCGCCGAGGTCGGCCTGGTGCTGCTCGACGTGCTCAAGGCCGCGCACGCCGAGGGCATCCTGCACCGCGACGTGAAGCCCTCCAACGTGCTGATCGCCGACCGCCCCTCGGACGGCGACTCCGGCGGCGGCCGGGTGGTCCTCGGCGACTTCGGCATCGCGCAGATCGACGGCGACCCCTCGGTGACCTCCACCGGCATGCTCGTCGGCGCCCCCTCGTACATCTCGCCCGAGCGCGCCCGCGGCCAGAAGCCGGGCCCGCCCGCCGACCTGTGGTCGCTCGGCGCGCTGCTCTACGCCGCCGTCGAGGGCCGGCCGCCCTACGACAAGGGCTCGGCGATCGCCACGCTGACCGCGGTGATGACCGAGCCGGTCGGCCCGATGGCCAACGCGGGACCGCTCGCCGAGGCGATCAGGGGCCTGCTGGTGAAGGACCCGGAGCAGCGGCTGGACGACGCCGGGGCGCGGGCGCTGCTCACCACCGTCGTCAAGGCCCCCGAGCGCCCGGTGGCGCCGCCCGCGCCGACCGGCGACACCCGGACCACGCTCATGCCCGTCGACCCGCAGCCCACCCCGACCGACGCGCCGCCCGCCACCCGCGAGGCCGCCGCCGAGCAGGCCAGGGTGCGCGACGCGCTGCGCTCGGTGCGCAAGGCCGGCGCCCGCCCCCGGCCCGCCCCCGAGCCCGGCACCCCGGAGACGGTACGGCCGTCCGCGCCCTCGTCGCTCTCCGACGTGGTGCCGCGCCGCACCCTGGTCATCGTGGTCGCCGCGCTCGTCCTCGCGCTGCTGGGCACCGTGATAGGCGTCGCCATCGCCAACTCCGGCGGTGGGGGCGGCGACAGCAAGAACCCGGACAAGGGCGGCGCCAGCCCGGCGGCCACCCACGGCCACACGAAGAGCTCCGGGACGCAGACCCCCGGCGGCGGCTCCACCACGACCGCCGGCGCGGGGACGAGCACCGGGACCGGCAAGGACGGCGGGGACGGCAAGGGCAAGGGCTCGGACGACGGCAAGGGCTCGTCCGACGACTCGGCCGGCACGCCGTCGGGCGGGCCGGCCTCGGCCGGGACCGGCGGCTCGGCGAAGCTCCCGGCGGGCTGGCACATGGTCACCAACACCAGGTTCCACTTCGCCGTGGCGATGCCGCCCGGCTGGCACTGGACCGGCACCACCTCGGGCGGCTCCGGCGCGATCTACAGCGCGGACGGCGGATACCCGCGCGTCCAGGTCGACTTCACCTCCTCACCCGGCACGGACGCCGCCGCCAACTGGGAGGACATCGAGCCCGGCGTCGGGCGCAGCAGCCAGGACTACCACCTGATCGGCATCAAGGCGATCCAGTGGCGCGGCTACCGCACCGTCGCCGACTGGGACTTCACCCGCACCGAGAAGGGCGGCGTCCACACGCACGTCAAGGACCGCGGCTTCGTGGTGGACGACCACCACGGCTACGCGATCATGGTGTCGCTCCCGGCCTCCGACTGGGACAGCGCCGGCGGCCAGGCGACGCGCAACGGGTTCTACGACACTTTCCGGTCCGTCGGCTGAATCGCGGGCCCCGCGAGTGGGTAACCGCAGCTGTGAAAGGCGGCCGTCGCGCCACACGCGCGAACGGGCCGGTTCCGGCGGGCCGTTCGGGGACTACCGTGGACCGGAAGCACGTATCGTGAGTGGGTGTGGACTGTCCGCATCCGCATGTGTCCGGATCGGATCGGTTCGGGCAGTGACGTGAACGGGCCGGAAAGGGGGGCGCCGTGGACGAATACGCAGGACGGGTGCTCGCCGACCGGTACCGGCTGCCGCGGCCGCCCGCCGACGAGTTCGAGCTGGTCGAGACCCGCGCCTTCGACACGTACAGCGGCCAGGAGGTCCTGGTCGGGCAGGTGCTGCTGCCCGAGGTGGTCAGCGCGGAACCCGCCGACGGCGAGGACGGGTTCGCCGACCACGACGGGCTCGGCGAGAGCGCCCGCCGGGCGCTGGACGCCGCCCGCGCCGCCGCCGCGATAGCCGACCACCCGCGGCTGGTGCAGGTCTTCGACATCTTCGTCGAGGACGGCAGCCTGTGGATCGCCAGCGAACTGGTGTCCGCCCGCCCGCTCGCCGCCCTGCTCGTCGAACGCCCGCTGGACGCCTACCGCGCCGCCGAGGTCGCCTCCGACGTGCTGACCGCGCTGCGCGCGGTGCACGCCAGCGGCTGGACCCACCGCAACGTCACCGCGAGCACCGTGCTGATCGCCGACGACGGCCGGGCGATGCTCGCCGGGCTCGCCGCCGGCGCCGCCCAGGAAGCGCTCTGCGGCTACAACCCGCTGCCGGAGGAGGTGCTGGCCGGCGGCGACGGCTCGGCCGCGGAGCCGCCCTGGCACGGCCCGCACTCCGCCCTGGAGCAGGAACGCGCCCGGCAGAACCGCATCACCGTGGTCGGCGCGGTCACCGAACGCTGGGCCCCGGAGCAGGCCCACGCGGTCCACGAGAACTGGCGGCTGTCGCCGCCGGTCGGCCCCGCCGCCGACCTGTGGGCGCTCGGGTCGCTGCTCTTCCGCAGCGTCCAGGGCCACCCGCCCTACCCCGAGGAGTCCGCGGCCGAACTCGTCCAGATGGTCTGCGCCGAGCCGCCCGCCTTCGCCGAGGAGTGCGGCGCGCTGCGCCCGATCGTCGAGTCGCTGCTGCGCCCCGACCCCGAGGAGCGGCCCGAGGCCGAGGAGCTGGGCGGCTGGCTGCGCTCGCTGGTGCGCTCGGCGCCGGAACCCGACATCGGCGTGCCGACCGTCCAGGTGCCGACCGACCCGGCGAAGCTGCCGGTCAAGCGGCGCCGCGGCGAGCTGGTACGGCGCCGGCGCAGGACCGCGGCCGAGCCGATGGGCGCCCAGCACCGGCGGCACGCCCGCGGCAAGCAGGCCAAGGCGGCCCGGCCGGTCCGCGAGACCAGGCCCGCCAAGGCCGCCCGCCCGGCCCGCGAGACCAGGCCGCAACCGGCCGCCGCCCGCAGCGAGATGCGGCAGGAGCAGCTCTTCCACCGCGAGCAGGTGGTCTCCTCGCGCACCGCGGGCCGCGCCGAGGACTCCCCGCGCCGGCTCGGCGTACGGCTGCTCGTCGCCGTCCTGGTCATCCTGCTCGCCGTGGTGCTCTACGCGCTGCTCGTCATGCCGCACCGCAACGCCGCGAAGAGCGGTGCGGACGGTACCCGGACGGTGCCGGCCCAGGTGTCCGGCGGCGCGGCGGGCGACGGCGGCGGCAAGGCCCCCACGCCGGCCACCACCGCGCCCACCACCAAGGCCGCGCCCACCACGAAGGCCGCGCCCACCACCCCGGCCGCCCCGCCGCCGCCCGACCTCGGCTCGGACTTCGCCCTGCACACCGACTCCGCCGGGTTCACCGTCGCCGTCCACACCGGGTGGCTGCGCGCCGGCAAGAACGCCAGGGACGAGGTGCGGTTCTCCGGCAGCGGGCTGCAGATGACCGTCGTCCCCGGCCGGGACCGGGCCACCGGCGACTCCGACGATCCGCTCGCCTACCAGCTCGTCGAGTCCGAACTCGCCGACTTCCGGGCGTCGTCCTGGTCCTCGGCGTCCGGCCTCCAGTCCCTCACGGTACGGGGGCGTCCCGCCGCGGAGGGGGAGTACACGTGGCGTGACGCCGGCGACAACACGGTGTACGCCCGCAATCTCGCCGTCCAGATCGGCGGGCGCTACCACGTCGTCCTCATCGCCGGCCCCGATTCCGAACGGGCCGCCGTCCAGCGCGCCTTCGACAAAGCGGTGGAAACATACGCCTCCGGCTGACCCACCCCCCGTCCGACGCCCACCCCGACTCCCGGACTGGCGCCCGGACGGCGGTGGGCGTGGCGCCCCACCGGGGGCGCGGGGACGGCGCGGGTGACCGGTCGCCGGTCGGTGGTCCGTCGGCGACGGGAATCGCCCCTTCGGGCCGGTGGGGACGTGCAGCCGTCGTGGTGGCTGGTCGCGCAGTTCCCCGCGCCCCTGGAACAAGGGCCGCGCGCCCAGCGCACCGCTCGCGCGGGGAAAACGGGCTCGCGCCCGGGCACGGGCAACCGGTGGGGGATGATGGGGGGATGGGGAGCGACGGGGGCCGGCCACCGGCGAAGCCGGAACGCACGCTGGCCGCGCGCTACCGCATCACCGCCCGCCTCGGCCGCGGCGGCATGGGCACGGTGTGGCGCGCCACCGACGACCTGCTGCGCAGGCAGGTCGCCGTCAAGGAACTGCACCTGCCCGACACCGGTTTGGGCGAGCCGGACGCGGAGCGCCGCCGGGACCGCGCGCTGCGGGAGGCGCGGAGCGTCGCGCGGATCCGCCACCCGCACGTCGTCGTGGTGCACGACGTGGTGGAGCAGGACGGCCGCCCGTGGATCGTGATGGAGCTGGTCGACGGCCGCTCGCTGGCCGACGTGCTGCGCGACGACGGCCCGCTCGCGCCGCGCGAGGCCGCCCGGATCTGCGCCGCGGTGGCCGGTGCGCTGCTCGCCGCGCACGAGCACGGCATCCAGCACCGTGACGTCAAACCGGCGAACGTGCTGATCGAGCGCGCCACCGGCCGCGTCGTGCTGACCGACTTCGGGATCGCACGGGTCCCGGGCAGCGCCACGATCAGCGAGACCGGCGCGTTCATGGGCTCGCCGGAGTACACCGCGCCGGAGCGGATGGCGGGCGGCGGCGCTGGCCCGGAGTCCGACCTGTGGTCGCTCGGCGCGCTGCTGTGCGCGGCGGTGGACGGCCGCTCGCCGTTCCACCGGGAGTCGATCGGCGAGATCGTGCACGCGGTGGCGATCGGGGAGATCACCCCGCCGACGACGGTCGGCCCGCTGCTGCCGGTGGTGCGGGGGCTGCTGGAGCGGGACCCGGCGCGCCGGATGGCCGCCGCCGAGGTGCGGACCGTGCTGATGGCGTACGCGGAGACCGGCGTCGCGCCGGCGGATCGCCCGACGCCGCGGCTGCCGCTGTCGGAGGCGGTGACCGCGCCCGTCCCGGCCCCGCCGCGGCGCGGGCCGCGCGGCCGGTGGGCGCTGGCGGCGGTGGCGGCGACGGTGATCGCCGTGGTGGCGGGGGCGACGGCCGCGCTGGTGGTGACCCGCGGCGGTTCGGACACCGGCGGCGCGCCGCCGACCACCACCGCGCCGGCCACGACGGCCCGCGCCTCCACGACACCCGCGGCCACGACGCCCGCGGACGTCCCGGCCGGCTCCCGCCGCTACACCGACCCGTCGGGCTTCTCCACCGTGCTGCCGGCCGGCTACGTCCGCGACCCGCAGCGGGATGCCGCAGGGGTGCTGCGGACGTACTACTGGTCGCCCGACCGCAGCTTCCGGTTCGGCGAGCGCGAGCAGCCGCCCGACCCCCGCGGCCCGTACGCGGTGCTCGCCGACCAGCACGCGAAGGGCCCGGCGGCCTACCACGGCTACCGCGACGGCTTCATCACCAGGACCGCGCGGCACGGCCTGCCCGCCGCGCTGTGGCAGTTCACCAACGACGGCTTCGGCGACGGCAGGGGCGCCCGGAGGACCTTCGACCTGTGCTGGACGGAAGGGGGCCGGATGTACGACGTGTGGCTCTCGGCGCCAGTGGCGCGGACGGAGGCGGCGCGGGCCGCCTTCGACACCGCGGTCGCGTCCTTCCAGGGCTCCTGAGCAGCACCGCGGCGCCCCTCTGCTACCGCCGGTTACGCCCGCGCGACCTGGGGCGATGCGAACGCGGCCACCGAGCGCTGGCATGGTCGCGCGGATCACCGAGAAAATGGCTACTGATGGGTATCCACAGCAGTCCCGCGGCCGTAATCTCGCCGCATGACGGATTCGCCGGAGCTCAGCACGCCTGTCGCCGACGGCGGCCCGACCGCCCCCGCCGACGGCAACCCGGCCGCGCCCACCACCGCGCGCGGCCCGCAGGACGTCGTCACCCCCGACCTGGTCGCGCGTCTGACCCGCGGCGTGATCGGCTCGGGCGCGACCGCCGGCCACACGCCGCTGACCGGTGAGCGGCTGGCCGTGCTGCCCGAGGCCACGCCCGAGGACGTCGCCGAGGCGTTCGGCCGCGCCCGGCCGGCGCAGGCCGCGTGGGCGGCGCTGCCCGCACGGCAGCGCGCCCGGGTGCTGCTGCGCTTCCACGACCTGGTGCTCTCCCGGCAGGCCGAGGTGCTCGACCTGATCCAGGTGGAGACCGGCAAGGCCCGGCTGCACGCCCACGAGGAGGTGCAGGTGGTCGCGATGGCCGCCCGGCACTACGGCCTCAAGGCCCCCTCGTACCTGCGGCCCAAGCGGCACACCGGCGCGATCCCGACCCTGACCAGAACCGTCGAACTGCGGCAGCCGCGCGGCGTGGTGGGCCAGATCGCCCCCTGGAACTACCCGCTGGAGCTGTCCGTCGGCGACGCGCTGCCCGCGCTGGCGGCCGGCAACGCGGTGGTGATGAAGCCCGACACCGAGACCGCGCTGACCGCGCTGTGGGCGCGCGAGCAGCTGATCGAGGCCGGTCTGCCCGCGGACGTGCTGCAGATCGTGATCGGCGAGGGCCCGGTCGTCGGGCCCGCGGTCGTCGAGCACGCCGACTACGTCTCCTTCACCGGCTCCACCCGCACCGGCCGCGAGGTCGCCCAGCGCGCCGCCGCCCGGCTGGTCGGCGCCTCCCTGGAACTCGGCGGCAAGAACGCCCTGCTGGTGCTGCGCGACGCCGACCTGGACAAGGCGGCGGAGGGCGCGGTCCGGGCCTGCTTCGCCTCCGCGGGCCAGCTGTGCATCTCCATCGAGCGGCTCTTCGTGGACGAGTCGGTCGCCGACGCCTTCACCGAGAAGTTCGTCGCCAGGACCCGGGCGATCCGGCTCGGCACCGCGCTCGCCTACGGCGCGGGCATGGGATCGCTGGTCGGCGAGCGGCAGTTGGCGACGGTCACCCGCCATGTCGACGAGGCCAGGGAGAAGGGCGCGAAGGTGCTGGCCGGCGGCCGCGCCCGGCCGGACCTCGGCCCGTACGTCTACGAGCCGACCGTGCTGGAGGGCGTGGAGGCGCCGATGGCGGTCTGCACCGAGGAGACCTTCGGCCCGGTCGTCTCCGTCTACCGCTTCCGCGACGAGGAGGAGGCGATCGAGCGCGCCAACGCCACCGACTACGGCCTCAACTCGAGCGTGTGGACCCGCGACACGCGGCGCGGCGCCCGGATCGCGGCCCGGCTGCGCTCCGGCACGGTGAACGTCAACGAGGCGTACGCGGCGGCGTACGGCAGCGTGCGGGCGCCGATGGGCGGCATGAAGGACTCCGGACTCGGCCGCAGGCACGGCTCCGAGGGCATCCTCAAGTACACCGAGGCGCAGACCGTCGCGATCCAGCGGCTGATGCCGATGGCGCCGGCGTTCGGGATGGACGACGAGCGGTACGCGGCCTTCCTGACCAGGTCGCTGCGGCTGATGAAGACCCTGCGGATGCGCTGAGCGGAGGACGTCGGTGACACACGAGGCAACGCGGGACGACGCGTTCGACTACGACGTGGTCGTGGTCGGCTCGGGCTTCGGCGGCAGCGTCTCGGCGCTGCGGCTGACCGAGAAGGGCTACCGGGTCGGCGTGCTGGAGGCCGGCCGCCGCTTCGCCCGCGACGAACTGCCCAAGAACTCCTGGGACCTGCGCACCTACCTGTGGGCGCCGGCGCTCGGCCTCTACGGCATCCAGCGCATCCACGTGCTGGGCAACGTGCTGGTGCTGGCCGGCGCGGGCGTCGGCGGCGGCTCGCTGAACTACGCCAACACCCTGTACGTGCCGCCCGCCGCCTTCTTCCAGGACCGCCAGTGGGGCCACATCACCGACTGGCAGCGGGAGTTGGCGCCGTACTACGACCAGGCGCAGCGCATGCTCGGAGTGCGGCTCAACCCGACCATGACGCCCTCCGACGTCCATCTCCAGGCGGCCGCGGAGCAGATGGGCGTCGGCGACACCTTCCACATGGCGCCGGTCGGCGTGTTCTTCGGCGACGGCCGGGACGCGGACGGCGACGGGCGGGCGGCGCCCGGCGAGGAGGTGGCCGACCCGTACTTCGGCGGCGCGGGCCCGGCCCGCAGGGCGTGCACCGAGTGCGGCGAGTGCATGACCGGCTGCCGGCACGGCGCCAAGAACACCCTCAACGAGAACTACCTGCACCTGGCCGAGAAGGCGGGCGCGGTGATCCACCCGATGACCACCGTGGTCGACGTCACCGAGGAGCCGGACGGCGGCTACCGCGTCACCACCGTGCCGACCGACCGGCGCAGGAAGGGCCGCAGGACCGTGCTGCGGGCCCGCCAGGTGGTGCTGGCGGCCGGCACCTACGGCACCCAGACGCTGCTGCACGCCATGCGCGACGCGGGCCGGCTGCCCGGCACCTCCGCGCGGCTCGGCGTGCTCACCCGGACCAACTCCGAGGCGCTGGTGGGCGCCCAGACCTCGCCGGGCCGCTACCGCAGGCGCCACCCGGACCGGCCGCTGGACTTCACCCGGGGCGTGGCGATCACCTCCTCGGTGCACCCCAACGACCACACCCACATCGAGCCGGTCCGCTACGGCAAGGGCTCCAACTCGATGGGCTCGCTGTCGATCCTGGCCGCGCCGCACCGCGGGAAGGCGCCGCGCTGGCTGGAGTTCGTCGCCAACAACGCCAGGCACCCGGTGCTGACGCTGCGCTCGATGGTCACCTACAAGTGGTCGGAGCGGACCATCATCGGCCTGGTCATGCAGACCAGCGACAACTCGCTGACCACCTACCGCAAAGCCAAGGGCCTGGGGAAGGGGCTGCTCACCGCCCGCCAGGGCCACGGCGCCCCGAACCCCACGCACATCCCCGAGGGCGCCGAGGCGGCCCGGCTGATCGCCGCCGAGATCGGCGGCTTCGCCGGCAGCAACGTCGGCGAGGCCACCGAGCGCCCGCTGACCGCGCACTTCCTGGGCGGCTGCCCGATCGGGGAGGACGCCGAGCACGGGGTGATCGACCCGTACCACCGGCTCTACGGGCATCCGGGCATCCACGTGGTGGACGGCTCCGCGGTCTCCGCGAACCTGGGCGTCAACCCGTCGCTGACCATCACCGCGCAGGCGGAACGCGCCATGTCGCTGTGGCCCAACAAGGGACAGCGGGACCCGCGTCCGGCGCAGGGCGAGCCGTACCGGGTGGTGGCGGCGGTGGAGCCGGCCGCGCCCGCGGTGCCGGAGGACGCCTTCGGGGCGCTGCGGCTGCCGCTGCTGCCGGTCCCCGCGGTACCGCCGCGCACCGCCGCAGCCGATGGTGCGGACGGGACGCAAGGGGCCGCCGAGGTGGAAAACGCGTCCAAAAAGCCCTGAACACGCTGTAATGTGTCCTTCGCAGAGCGGCCGGCCCCAGGCGTCCCTGGAGACCGACCGCCTCTTTGAGTCGCGACCGGGCTGCTGTCCCCTGCTGTCCGGTCACTCACACCGGTGCGAGGTCCCACGGCGGGCGCAAGCCTGCGGCCGCCTCATCGCACCGGTCACACTCCGCCCAGCTGCGTCTGGGCGGTGTCCTGTTCCACGCGTGGTGTCGGTTACCGCCCCTGGATGGCACGGACAACCCGTCCAACGAAGCGGGCCTGCGGCGGTCACGTGCCGTTCGGGTGATCCCCCTCGAAAGGGGTGCCCCGGGCGTGCGGCCCGCGACGCGGAAAGGCGAAGGTAGACTCGGGGTCGCCCCCCTTGAGCAACCGCCGGAAGGCCGCCCGTGGCATCAGCGACCCCGTCCGCCCACGACTCCGCTTTCGAGCAGGCCGTCGACACCGTTCTCGTCGTCGACTTCGGAGCGCAGTACGCCCAGCTCATCGCCCGCCGGGTGCGTGAGGCGCGGGTGTACAGCGAGATCGTGCCCTCGACCATGCCGGTCGCCGAGATGCTCGCCAAGCGGCCCAGCGCGATCATCCTGTCCGGCGGCCCCTCCTCGGTGTACGCCGAGGGCGCCCCGTCGCTGGACCGCGCGATCTTCGAGGCCGGCGTGCCGGTCTTCGGCATGTGCTACGGCTTCCAGCTGATGGCCACCGCGCTCGGCGGCACCGTCGACAACACCGGCGCCCGCGAGTACGGCCGCACCCAGCTGAGCGTCTCCAAGCCCGGCTCGACGCTCTTCGAGGGCACCCCCGCCGAGCAGTCGGTGTGGATGTCGCACGGCGACGCCTGCTCGGCCGCGCCCGAGGGCTTCACCGTCACCGCGTCCACCGGCGTCGTGCCGGTCGCCGCCTTCGAGAACGACGACCTCAAGCTCTACGGTGTCCAGTACCACCCCGAGGTGCTGCACTCCACGCACGGCCAGCAGATCCTGGAGCACTTCCTCTACCGCGGCGCCGGCATCAAGCCGGAGTGGACCACCAGCAACGTGGTGGACGAGCAGATCGCCCTGATCCGCGCGCAGGTCGGCGCGAGCCGGGCGATCTGCGGACTGTCCGGCGGCGTGGACTCCGCGGTCGCCGCGGCCCTCGTCCAGCGGGCCATCGGCGACCAGCTGACCTGCGTCTACGTCGACCACGGCCTGATGCGCAAGGGCGAGACCGAGCAGGTCGAGAAGGACTTCGTCGCCGCCACCGGCGTGAAGCTGAAGGTCGTCGACGCCTCGGAGCGGTTCCTCGCGGCGCTCGCCGGGGTCTCCGACCCCGAGCAGAAGCGCAAGATCATCGGCCGGGAGTTCATCCGGGTCTTCGAGCAGGCACAGGCCGAGATCGTCGCCGAGGCGCCGGACGACCACCCGGTGGAGTTCCTGGTGCAGGGCACCCTCTACCCGGACGTGGTGGAGTCCGGCGGCGGCACCGGCACCGCCAACATCAAGTCCCACCACAATGTCGGCGGCCTCCCCGAGGACCTCCGGTTCCGGCTGGTCGAACCGCTCCGCAAGCTGTTCAAGGACGAGGTCCGGATGGTCGGCCAGGAGCTGGGCCTGCCCGAGGAGATCGTCCAGCGGCAGCCCTTCCCCGGCCCCGGCCTCGGCATCCGGATCGTCGGTGAGGTCACCGGGGAGCGCCTGGACCTGCTGCGCGAGGCCGACGCCATCGCCCGCGAGGAGCTGACCGCGGCCGGCCTCGACCGCGAGATCTGGCAGTGCCCCGTGGTGCTGCTCGCCGACGTCCGCTCGGTGGGCGTGCAGGGCGACGGCCGCACCTACGGGCACCCCGTGGTGCTGCGCCCGGTGTCCTCGGAGGACGCCATGACCGCCGACTGGTCGCGGCTGCCGTACGACGTGCTCGCGAAGATCTCCACCCGCATCACCAACGAGGTCAAGGACGTCAACCGGGTCGTCCTCGACGTCACCAGCAAGCCCCCGGGCACCATCGAGTGGGAGTGACGTCGACGCCCCGTTGAGTCGGACGCGCCGCGCGTCCGTATGTCCCGGTGCACGCCGCCGCACCGGAAGAACCGCTTCCACCCCACGACACGGCGGCGGGAGAGGCGGGAGACGATGCTTGAGGTGTGGCGGAGTACCGCTCGGCGTTACGCACTGCTGCCGTTGCGGATCTTCCTCGGCGTGACGTTCGTGTACGCCGGGCTCGACAAGCTGACCAGCGACACCTTCTTCACCGACTCGGCCAACGGCTCGCTGGTGCAGATCCTGCACGGCGCGCACGACCAGGCCGCGATCCCGGCGATGATCGACCTCGCGCTGAAGGCGCCGCACGGCTTCGGCTACGCCATAGCCCTCGGCGAGCTGGCCGCCGGGCTCGGCGTACTCGCCGGGCTGCTCGGCCGGGTCGCGGCGCTCGGCGGCGCCCTGATCTCGCTGAGCCTGTGGCTGACGGTCAGCTGGTCCACGACGCCGTACTACTACGGCAACGACCTCGCGTACCTGATGGCCTGGCTGCCGCTGGTGCTCGCGGGCACGCCGTACCTGTCGCTCGACTCCCTGGCCGGGCGGCGGCGCGGCGGGCTCCTGCGCCGCGGCACGGCCGCGCCGTCGGGCGCCGCCGCCGTCAGCGGCCCGAGGCGCGGCGGCGCCGGCGCGACCGAAGCCCCCGCACGGTCCGAACACCCTGCGTGAGGATCGCGGTCGCGGCGGCCAGCAGCAGGCCGCCGCCCGCGATCGGCACCGAGCGGTCCGGCGCGGACAGGTCCCACACCCGGCAGGCGTCGAGGACGAAGAAGACGGTCAGGGCGAGCAGGACCAGGCCCATCACCAGCGCCGCCGGCTCGAAGCGGTGCCGCCTCACCGGATCACCTCCAGCTTGCCCACTCCCACGCTGACCTCCAGGTCGATGGTGCCGGCGGGCATGGTGCCCGCGGGGGCGTCGAAGCTCATGCTGCCGTGCCGCGACTTCTTGATCTGCACGCCGTCGTTCGGCTGGTCGGGCAGCTCCACCGCGCCGACGCCCAGGTCGTAGTCGATCCGCACGGTCGCGTCGCGGGGCAGCCGCACCCGGGCCTCGCCCGCGCCGATCTCCAGCCGGGTCCGCACGGTGCGGCCGGCGAGCGGCAGCGCCGTCAGGTCCAGCACCCCGCGGCCCGCCCCGCGCTCGTACGACGGCTGCACCGCCGCGACCGCCGAGGGCCGCCAGGTCTGCGAGCCCGCGCCCTGGCCGGACTTGGGCAGCGCGGCCGCGCCGATCAGCCCGGCGACGGTGACCAGCGCCCAGAACACGGTGCCGCCGCGCGCCCGCCCGGCGAAGGACGCGATCACGAAGCCCGCGCCGAGCACCCCGAGCGCCGCCGCCAGGCCGATCTCCGCGCTGACCGCCGCCGGCTGGTACGGCCAGGACGCGCCGGCGCCGATGCCCGCGGCGGCCACCGCCGCCACGAACAGCAGGAAGCTGAAGACCCAGTTGCGCCGCTCCGGCGCCGCCTTCATCCGCTGCTTCCACGCCCGCTTGTCGCTCGCGCCGTACGGTCCGTCGTCCGGGCCCCACAGATACGCCGGCTCCTTCGTCAGGGGCTCGCGCCACCAGGAGGTGGCGCCCGGCTCCGGCGGCGCCTGCACGGCGGGCGGCGCGTCCGGGACCGCCCCCGGCGCGCGGGTCGCGCCGCCGGTGCCGGCCGCGGTGAACGGCGCCTGCCCGGCCTCCTCCAGCCGGCGGCGCTGCTGCGACCAGTACACAGCGCCCGCCGTCGCGGCCAGCAGCACGAGCGAGAACGCCTGGTTCGCGCCGTTGCCGATCATGGAGGCGTACAGGCCGCAGCCGACCAGCGCCATCAGCACCGCCGTCAGCGGCGCGCCCTCGATCCGGCCGGACAGCAGCCGCTGCGCCTCGCTCTCCCGCTCGCCCTCCTGCGGCACGACCAGCCACCCCATGCCGTAGACGATCAGGCCGATGCCGCCGGTCAGCGAGAGCACCGCGAGCACCACCCGGAAGATCACCGGGTCCACGCCGAAGTAGCGGCCCGCGCCGGCGCAGACGCCGGCCAGCACCTTCTCCTTGTCGCGGCCGCGGGTCAGCCTCGGCCGGGGCCGCCCGCCGCCGTCCGCCGCGTCGGCCTGTGCCGTGTCGCCTTCGGCCGCGGCGCCGTCGTGCGGGGCGCGGTCGGCGGGGCCGGGGGCGGGATGGTCCGTCATACGGACCATGGTGGCGGTTCGCGGCGGCGCCCGGCACCCGCCCCCGCCCTGGTACGACCCTGATCCGGCCCCTGAGAGTCCTTCGGGGGTCAACCCTGATGCCCCGCACGGCGGCCCTGTGTGACGATCGGGGCATGTCAGCCAGCAGCCCGCCCTCCGGCCCCAGCGGAGCGTCGTTCCTCGCCCCGCCGGAGCCGGAGGACTCCGGCGTGCGCAAGCTGTACCGCAGCTCCGAGGGGCGGATGGTCGGCGGGGTGGCCCGCGGCCTCGCCGGGCACCTGGGCCTGCCGGTCCTGTGGGTGCGGGCGCTGTTCATCGTGCTGGCCGCCTTCAACGGCATCGGCGTGCTGCTCTACGCGGTCTTCTGGTTCTTCGTGCCGCTGGGCGTCGGCGGCGTCGCCGAGGCGAAGGAGCCGCGCGACGCCCGGTCCTGGCTGGCCGGCAAGCGCCCCGACAAGGGCCAGATCCTCGCCCTGATCGCGCTCGCCGCCGGCACCGGCATCCTGGTCGACAACCTCAACCTCGGCGCCGCCAACCGCGCGGTGTGGCCGCTGCTGGTCATCGCGCTGGGCGTGGCCCTGGTCTGGCGGCAGGCGGACAACGCGCGCCGCGCCCGCTGGGTGGAGATGAGCCACGGCAAGCGGTTCTGGCCGCTGGCCAGGGCCGCGGCGGGCGTCGCGCTGGTGATCGCCGGCGTCACCGGCTTCATCGTGGTCCGCGGCTCGGGCAGCCACCTCGGCGGCATCCTGCAGGCCGCGCTCGCGGTGCTCGTCGGCGTCGCGCTGATCGCCGGGCCCTACCTGGTCCGGATGACGCAGGACCTGTCGGCCGAGCGCCTGATGCGCATCCGGGCGCAGGAGCGCGCCGAGGTCGCCGCGCACGTCCACGACTCGGTGCTGCACACCCTCACGCTGATCCAGCGCAACGCGGAGGACCCGCGCGAGGTCACCCGGCTCGCCCGCGCCCAGGAGCGCGAGCTGCGGGCCTGGCTCTACCGCCCCGAGGGCACCGGCCGCGACGACGAGCCGACCACCCTCGCCGACGCGGCGCGGGCGGCCGCCGCCGAGGTCGAGGACGCCCACGGGGTGCCGGTGGAGGTGGTCTGCGTCGGTGACTGCCCGCTCGACGACCGGCTGGTGGCGCAGATGCAGGCGGCGCGCGAGGCGATGGTCAACGCGGCCAAGTACGGTAGTCCCGCCGCGGAACCGGTGCAGGTGTACGCCGAGGTGGAGGAGGCCCGGGTGTTCGTCTCGGTCCGCGACCACGGCCCCGGCTTCGACCTCGACGAGGTCCCGGAGGACCGGATGGGCGTCCGGCAGTCGATCATCGGCCGGATGGAGCGCAACGGCGGGCAGGCGCGGCTGCGGCCCGCGCCCGGCGGCGGCACGGAAGTGGAGCTGGAGATGGAGAGGGTGGCATCGGCATGAGCGACAGCGAGGCTGGACGCCGGGTCCGGGTGGTGCTCGTCGACGACCACCGCATGTTCCGCACCGGGGTGCAGGCGGAGATCGGGACGACCGAGGAGACCGGCGTCGAGGTGGTCGGCGAGGCGGCCGACGTGGAACAGGCGGTCACCGTGGTCACCGCGACGCGGCCCGAGGTGGTGCTGCTCGACGTGCACCTGCCCGGCGGCGGCGGGGTCGAGGTGCTGCGCCGCTGCGCCGCGCTGTCGTCCGACCCGGAGCGGCCGGTGCGGTTCCTCGCGCTGTCGGTCTCCGACGCCGCGGAGGACGTCATCGGCGTCATCAGGGCCGGCGCCCGCGGGTACGTCACCAAGACGATCACCGGGCCCGACCTGATCGACTCGGTCTTCCGGGTCCGCGACGGGGACGCCGTCTTCTCGCCGCGGCTGGCCGGGTTCGTGCTGGACGCCTTCGCCTCGACCGACGCGCCGCCGGTCGACGAGGACCTGGACCGGCTCACCACCCGCGAGCGCGAGGTGCTGCGGCTGATCGCCCGCGGCTACGCGTACAAGGAGATCGCCAAGCAGCTCTTCATCTCGGTGAAGACCGTCGAGTCCCACGTGTCGGCGGTGCTGCGCAAGCTGCAGTTGTCCAACCGGCACGAGCTGACCCGCTGGGCGACCGCGCGCCGGCTGGTGTGACCGCGCGCCGGCGGGTGACCGCCGCCGTGTGACCCCGGGCCGCCCGGCGGCGGCCCGGCCGGTGGCCCTAGGCGTCCTCGTCCGGCCAGAGCAGCGTGTAGTTGGGCACCTTCACCGCGCGCTGCTCCACCGGCGTCTCCAGGGACTCCATCGGCGCCCCCTCCGGCACCGTGCGGCGGCTCAGGTGGATGCCCACCAGGCAGCCGTCGCACCAGAAGGCCGCGTACCCGGTGCGCTCCTTCGGCAGCCCGGTGAAGGTCAGCCGCAGGTCGGGGCAGCCGCACGTGGGGCACCTGACGTGCCCCGCGCGCTCCGGCAGCGCCTTGCAGTGCAGCTCGTACGCCGCCACCCAGGCTCCCCAACCCGCCGTCAGGGCTTGCATCGTGCGTTCTCCCGTCAGTCCGGCAACCGGCCCCGTCCAGGGCGACAGACGACATTACGCCCGCCGGGCCCGCCTGTGGGTCGCTTTCCCCCAACGGTTGGAGTCACCGCCGCGGAGCGCCTCACGCCCGGCGCAGCAGCAGCTCCGTGTTGCGGTCCTGGCGCGCCCCCGCGGAGGACTCCTTGACGCCGCCGCCCAGCGTGGCGGCCAGCCCCGGCGCGTTGTACGAGAGCTCCCGGTACAGGGAGGCGAGGCCCACCGAGGACAGGTCGGCGGCGTCGGCGCGGTAGGGCGCCGCGGACTCGATCAGCGTGGTGAACAGCGACACCGTGCCGTCCTGGTTGTCGGCCAGCTCGAAGAGCCGGGCGTGGTGCGGGTAGTCGACGTGGGAGGCGGTGTTGACCTCCCAGAAGGAGCGGGCGGCGACGGCGTGCCCGTGCGCGGTGATCTTGTTGACGTGGCTGTGTCCGTTGATCCACGCCACGACGTTCGGGAAGCGGCTCAGCAGCGCGATGACCTCCTGGCCGTCGTGCCGCTGCTTGTCCTCGTCGGTGGCGTCGGGCCGCCGGGTCATGCTCGGGCTGTGGTGGTGGCTGAACACCAGCACGTGCGCGTCGTCGGCGCCGCTGTGGGTGACCGCGCGGCCGTCCGTGTCGTAGTACCGCGAGCTGTGCGCGGTCAGCGTCCGCTCCAGCCAGCGCAGCTGGTCGGTGCCGAGCGAGCCCTCCAGGTGGCCGCTGCGGTAGGTGGTGTCCAGGCTGATGCCGAGCACGCCCGGGGCGACCTCGAACGCGTAGTACATCCGGTCGCCGTCGAGGTTGTCCTCGGTGAAGCCGTGCCCGGCCGGGCCGTGGCCCGCGTACGCCGGGTCCAGGTGCGCGGTCAGGTAGTCGTGCGGGGTGATCATCCGGCGGCGCGGGTCGGGCGTGACGGTCCTGGCCCCGGCGGCGTTCCTGCGCAGGATGTCCTTGAGCACGGCGCTCTTCGGGTCGGCGCCGCTGACCAGCACCTTGCGGTAGGCCGCCACGTCGGTGTCGGGCACCGTCAGCAGCTTGCGCGCGCCGACCGCGAGGTCGTGCAGCTCCGGGTCCTGCGGCGCGATGCACCCGCCGGGCAGCGCGTCGTGGTTGCCGGGCGTCGAGTACCACGGGATGTCCAGTCCTGGGCTGGTCAGCGGGGCCGTCGCGGCCGACAGGTAGCCGGGCACGCGGGGCAGCCCGCGCTGCTTGTCCTGGTCCCGCAGCGCCGCCTCGGCCTGCCAGAACAGCGCGAGCCCGGAGTCCTGGACCCCCTCGTACCGGCCGGGGTCGCCGGTGTTGGGGGTGATCCGGCCGCCGCTCATCGCGGTCAGGAACCACTCCAGCTCGATCGCCGCGTTGTTGTCGGCGTTGTCCCCGGTGGAGATGACGAAGGCCGGGCGCAGCCCGGTGTGCGGGCCGGCGCGCAGGGCGTTGGCCTGCTCCACCAGCGCGACCGCGCCCTGCGCCGACAGGGCCTCCTGCACCCGCCACGACCCGGGCGAGCCGGCCCGCAGGAACTCGGTCCGCAGCGGGTGCTGCACGTCCGCGATGTGCAGGTCGGTGAACTGCACGAAGCACGCCAGCGGGACCCGTCGCCCGGTCCGCCGGCTGTCGGCCGCGGCCAGCTCGGTGCGCACGGCCGACGGCCAGCCGGGCCCGGCGCCGATCCGCCGGTAGGCGCCGGAGCCCTGCAGCCGCGCGGTCGACTCCAGCGTGGTGGTCCCGTACGGCGCGGCGCGCCGCACCACGGCGGGTCCGGTCAGCCGCACCGGTCCCGCGTTCTTGCGCGGTCCCGCCGGGGCGGCCGCCGCGGTGACGGGTGCGGCGCTGCTCGGCCCCGCCGCCCCGGTGATCGCCCAGGCGACGCCGGCGCCGGCGGCGACGGACCCTGAGGTGAGAAGGAAATGACGGCGGTTGACGGCGGAACGAGTCCCGGCCATGAAAGCCTCCGGTGAAATGCGGAATTCCCTCACCTGGAGGTTCGGCTCCGGGCATGGCCTGCCTGTGAACAGGACCGGAACGCTGCCGGCCGGGAAACAGGCCAGGCAGCGCGGAGCTGGTCCCGAGCGCCGCGGAATGACCGGGGAATAGCCCTCCGTGTGAATTCAGGATGGCGAGGGGGCGTCCATCGGGCTGGACAGCGCTGTCCGGCGCTGGACAATTCACGGCGAAATTTGGCACGGTGTGCGCCGGCGGACGTCCAGCGGGGACAGGCCGCGTCGGCAACCGGGGGTACCGCAGTGTCCGTTTCCGAGAACGCCGGTGGATCGAGGGGCGTCGGGCTCGCGCCGCAGGAGCGGGAGTTCTACGCCGCGCAGAGCACGGTGTCCGACCCGGGAGAGCTGGCCGGGTGGTACGCGGAGCTGCCCCGCGACGCCGGGCAGCTCGCCAGGACCGTGCGCGACCTGCTCATCCACCGGATGGAGGGCGGGTTCAGCGACGCGCCGATACCCGAGGAGCGGATGCGCGACGACGCGGAGACGCGCTATGTCGACGACATCCTGCGGCTGGTGACGGCGCGCGACGGCCGGCCGCTCGGCTGCCGCCGCGACTTCGGCGACCGCTTCGTCGGGATCTGCCGGGACTTCACCCTGCTGCACGTCTCGATGCTGCGGCACCTGGGCGTTCCGGCCCGGATGCGCTCCGGGTTCGCCGACTACTTCGACGCGACCGGCTTCCACTGGGACCACGTGGTCACCGAGTTCTGGGACGAGGAGCGCGGCGCCTGGCGGCTGGCCGACCCGCAGCTCGCCGACCCCGAGCGCTACCCCGTGGACTTCGACCCGGCGGACGTGCCGCGCGACCGCTTCCTGGTCGCGGGCGAGGCATGGCACCGCATCCGGGCGGGTCAGGCCGACCCGGCGTCCTTCGGGCTGAACCTGCCCGAGGCGCCGATGATCGGCGCGTGGTTCGTGGCCGGGAACGTCCGGCTCGACCTCGCCTTCCTCAACAAGGTCGAGACGCTGCTGTGGGACGTCTGGGGCGCCGGCGCCTTCGACGCGGGCGACGCCGGCGCGGACGGCGACGCGAAGCTGACGGACGAGGTGCGCGGCCTCTACGACCGGGCCGCCGCGATCGTCGCGGGCGACGTGCCCTTCGCCGCCGCCCGCGCGATGTTCGCCGAGGAGGACGGCCTGCGCACGCCGCGCACCGTGCTGTCCCTGGCCCCGCTGGCCGGCCCGCGCCACGTCACCCTGCGCTGACGTGGCGCGGGGCCGGCGTACGGCGGAGCTTCTGTGAGGCGCGGCTAGGCGGGGCGGGTCGCGCCGGCGAAGGGCATCTCGGAGATCGGGGCGACCCGCACCGGCGCCCCGGGGTGCGGGGCGTGGATCATCCGGCCGTCGCCGATGTAGAGGCCGACGTGCGAGATGCCGGAGTAGAAGAACACCAGGTCGCCGGGGCGCAGTCGGGACTCGGGAATCCGGGCGCCGGCGTCGATCTGGGTGTAGGTGGTGCGGGGCAGCGAGACGCCCGCGGCCCTCCAGGCGGCCTGGGTCAGTCCCGAGCAGTCGTACGCGTTCGGGCCGGTGGCCCCCCAGACGTAGGGCAGGCCGAGCGCCCGGTAGGCGAAGGCGACGGCCGCGGCGGCGCGTGCGGAGGGGGCCGCGGCCGCCGCGGCGGGGCTGCCGGACAGCGGCGTGCGGGTCGCGGCGCGGGTGGCGGCGGCGCCGTGGGAGGGCGCGGGAGCGGTGTCCGCGGCGGCGACGGCGGCCCGGTCGACCGGGCGCAACGAGGCGAGCAGCGCCTGCGCCTGGGCCAGCGTGTCCTGCACCGTCCGCCGGCGCGCGGCCAGTTGCCCCTGCGCCGACCGTAACGACGCGAGGGTGCCCGCCGCTTCGCCGCGGGTCCGCGCGATGTCGCGCCGCTGCGCGGCCAGGTCGGCCAGCGCCGCGGTCTGCCGGGTGCCCAACTGGTGCAGCATGCCCGCCTGTTCGAGGTAGTCCTGCGGCGCCGAGCCGAGCGCGAGCTGCAGCGTCGGGTCGAGCGAGCCGGCCCGGTACTGCGCGGCGGCGACCGTGCCGAGCGCGTCGCGGGCCGCGTTGAGCCGCGCGGTCTTCCTCGCCAGCTCGTCCTGCAGCCGGTCCACCGCCGCACTCTCCTGGTCGGCCCGCTGCGCGGCGCCGTCGTACGCCTGCGTGGCCTGCTCGGCCTCCCGGTACAGCTCGGCGACCTTCGCCTGCACCTGGGCCCGGCTGAGCCGCGGCTCGGCCTGCGCGGCGCCGGCGCCGAACAGCGGCACGGACGCCGCCGAGGCGAGCGCCAGCGTGACGGCCGTGCGGTGGACCCTGCGGACGGTGACGCGCGGTGCGGGCGGACGACTGTGTGAGGCCATGGCGGCCGTCACTCCTTCCGGAGGGGGTCCGGGGGTCCGGCGGCGCCCGCACGGGGGGACGGGTCGCCGCCGGACCTCGGCGGAGGCGGCCGTGCTGCCCGGAAAGGGCGCCCCGATGAGGGGTGGCCGCCTGGAGAGCGACGTTAAACCTGACCCGGCGGCGGCGCGGGTACGGAGACCGGGACTGCCGTCTTTCGTCCACCGCGGGACCGCTCCCGACCGCCGTTCGACGGGTGACCCGCCCGTATCCCCACCCGACCTGACAGATCAGCCGGTCCGCTCACCCCGGCCCGGCGAGCGTGCTAAGGGCGTCGCTAGGGTCAGCTGATATGGACACCCTCCTCAACGTGTTTGTCGGCCTGCACATCATCGGGATAGCCGGGCTGCTCGGCGGTTTCCTCACCCAGCTCCCCGTGATGGGCAACAGGAGCGGGCAGGTCCGGTTCGTGCCGGGGATGCTCTACGGAGCGCTGACCATGCTCGTCACCGGCGTCGCCCTGGTCGGCGTCGCGCACGCCGACGACCACCACCCGAGCAGTGCCAAGCTCGGCGTCAAGCTCGCCGTGCTGATCGTGATCCTGGGCCTGGTGTACGTCCAGCGCGACGAGGAGCGCGTGGACACCCGGCTCTTCGCCGCGGTCGGCGCCCTCACCGCCGTGAACATCTTCATCGCGGTGCTGTGGACGTGAGCCGCCCCGACGGCACTCCCCGCCCCGACCCTGCGCCCCGCCCCGACCCCGCGCACCGGGCGGCCGGCTACGACGCCGCGACCGCGGAGCAGTACCGCCGCGCCCGGGAGATCCCGCGCGAGGGCCTCGCCGAATGGCGGGCCGCCGTCGCCGAGGAGGCCGCGCTCGCGCCCGGCATGACGCTGCTGGACGTCGGCGCCGGCACCGGCGGCTTCGCGTCCGCCTTCCACGACTGGTTCGGGGTGCGGGTGCTGGCCGTCGAGCCGGCGCCGGCGATGCGCGCGCTCATCCCCGAACTGCCGGGCGCCGTCGAGCCGCTGGACGGGACCGCTGCCGCGCTGCCGGTGCCCGACGCCTGCGCGGACGCCGCCTGGCTGGGCTCGGTCGTGCACCACATCCCCGATCTGGCCGCCGCCGCACGGGAGTTGCGGCGCGCGCTGCGGCCCGGCGCGCCGGTGCTCATCCGCAACGCCTTTCCCGGGCGGGCGGCCGGCGACATCCGGGTCCGCTTCTTCCCGGAGACCGCGCGCGACATCGAGACCACGTACCCGACCGTCGACGAGGTCGTCGCCGCCTTCGCGACGGCCGGCTTCGCGCGGCGCGCGCTGCGCCCGCTGGCCCAGCGCAACGCGGTGGACGTGGGCACGTACGCGCGGACGCTGAGCCGCGCCGCCGACTCCAAGCTGCGGGCGCTGGACGACGCGGCGTTCGCCCGCGGCGCCGCCCGGCTGCGCGCGGCCGACCCGGCCGGGCCCGCGGTCAGCGTGATGGACCTGCTGGTGCTGCACTGAGCCGCCCGCGAGGGCGCGCGCAGGCGGCCGGACGCGACGGAGCCCGGACCGGGTGGACCGGTCCGGGCTCCGCCCGCGTGCCGGGGGGCTACGCGACGCGGCGCGCGGCCGCGAACGGCATCCAGCTCATCGGGGCGACCTCGACGGTCGCCCCGGTGTGCGGCGCGTGCACGACATTGCCGCCGCCGAGGTAGATGCCGACGTGCGAGATGCCGGAGTAGAAGAAGACGAGGTCGCCGGGGCGCAGGTCGGCCTCGGAGACCGCGACGCCCTCCTTGACCTGGTCCCAGGTGGTGCGGCCGATGTTGACGCCCGCCGCGGCGTAGGCGGCCTGGGTCAGGCCCGAGCAGTCGTACGCGCCGGGGCCGGTGGCGCCGCGGGCGTACGGCTTGCCGCGCTGCGCCAGGGCGAACTGGATCGCGGCGGCGGCGCGGCCGCTCGCCGGGCCGTTGTACGTGTAGTGCGCGGTCGCCGAGGCCGTCGAGGGGGTCAGCGCGGCGAGCTTCCTGCGCTGCTCGGCGTTGAGGCTGTTGAGCAGCTTCTGCGCGGCGGCGAGCTTCGCGTCGACGTTCTTCTTCTGCGCGGCGAGCCTGCCCTGCGCGGTGGTCAGCTCGTTGAGGCTCGCGGTGGCCTGCGACCGCTGGATGGTGGCCTGCTCCTGCTGGACCTTGAAGGTCTGGAGCGCCTGCTCCTGCGTGCTGGAGAGCCGGTCGAGCATGTGCGACTGCTCGAGGAACTGCTCCGGGTCGTCGGAGAGCAGCAGCTGCGTGGTCTGGTCGAGCCCGCCGTCGCGGTACTGCGCGGTGGCGAACTGCCCGAGCACGCGCCGGGTCTCGTTCATCTTCTGGGTCTTCTGGGCCACCTGCGTGAGCAACTGGTTGGCCTTGGTGCGCGCCTGCGCGGTCTGCTCCGTCGCCTGGTCGTACTGCTGGGTCGCGACCTCTGCCTGCTGGTTGAGCGTGTCGATCTCCTTCTTGACCTCGGAGATCGAGGGTTTGGCGGGCGCCGCGTTCGCGCTCTCGCTCATCAAGGTGACCGACGCCAGTGCCGCTGCGGTGACTCCGACCGCCGCGCGCGGCGCGGCGGAGGCGAGTATTCGGGTGCGCGGCTTGCGGTGCGACGCCAAGGAGGCGACTCCTTCCGTGAACCGCCGACCGGGTTAGCTGACGGGTTCGGACGGGAAAGGTCGCCCTACGGTCCTGCGCCTCGCGGCACCGGCCCGATTCACCCCGGAATGCAGTGGGTCCCCGGCTCCGGCCTCACGGCCGGATTGAGCGGAGGCGGCAGGCTGCCGGCGTTCCCCGGCGGAAGGTCTGTCACCTAGCCGGTTACCGTAGCCAACTTCTGTGAGTCTTGGGAAGTTTCGATCGCAATGTGACCGAGATCGCTCCGTGATCTTACGATCCGTGGGCGTCCCACCGGTGCTCAATACGGGCGAACTCCCGCGTAGAAGGGCATTTCCGTGATCGGCGCGACCTTGACGACGGTGCCCGTGTGCGGAGCGTGGATCATCTTGCCGTCGCCGATGTAGAGGCCGACGTGGCTGACGTCGCTGTAGAAGAAGATCAGGTCGCCCGGCCGCAGGTCGGCCTCGGAGACCCGGGTGCCGACGTCCACCTGGTCGTAGGTGGTCCGCGGCAGGTCGATGCCCGCCGCCTTGTACGCGGCCTGGGTCAGCCCCGAGCAGTCGAACGAGCCGGGCCCGGTCGCCCCCCACACGTACGGCTTGCCGATCTGCTGCTGCGCGAAGGCGATGGCCTGCTCCGCGACCGACGAGGTGCTCGTCGACGGGGGAGCGGCGCCCTTGGCGGCGGCCGCCTTGACGGCCGCCGCCCGCGCCGCCTTCTGCCGCGCGACGAGCGCGGCGGCCTTCACCTTCGCCTCGGCCTCCTGCTGGGCCGCCAGCGCCGCGAGCCGCGCCTTCTCCTGCGCGGTGAGGCTGTTGAGCAGGTGCTGCGCCTCGCCGAGCTTGGTCTGCACGGTCTGCTTCGCGGTCCGCAGCTTCGCCTGCTGCGCGGTGAGGGTCGCCAGGCTCTTCGCCGCCTCGACGCGCTGCTGCGTGGCCGCGACCTGCCGGACGCGGTAGGTCTCGACCGCGGCCCGCTGCCGCCGGTTCATCAGGTCGGTCAGGTGCAGCTGGTCCAGCAGCGCCTGGGGATCGTCGGCCAGCATGTAGCGGCTGGTGGTGGTGTCGCCGCCGTTGCGGTACTGCGCGGCGGCGAACTGGCCGAGCGTGCGGCGCGAGTCGTTCAGCGCCTGGGTCTTCTGCGCGGCGGCGGTGAGCAGCTTGTCGACCGTGGCGTTCTGCCGGTCGGTCTGCTCCTTGGCGCCGTTGTAGTGCTCGGTGGCCACCTCGGCCTGGTGCATCAGCCCGTCGACCTTCGCCTTCACCTGGGCGATGCTCGGCTGCGCCGGCCCGGCGGGGGCCGGGGTGGCGCTCGCGCTCTCCCCGAAGAGGGTCACGGTCGCCAGTGCCGCCGTCGTGATCCCGACCGCCGTGCGGGGGCCTGGGGTGCCGAGCAGCGCGGTACGGGCCTTACGGTGCGTCGCCATGACGGACGGACTCCTCTCGGACGCTGACCGGAGCGGCTGGTGCGGAACCGTAGCCAAACCCCGCCGTTGCAGGGAAGAGCGATGTCCGATAGGCCCGATACCTTTTCGTCATCTTCCGCCGAACCGGACGTGTCGTCACGCACGGTGGCGATCGGGCTACCGCGAGGCCGGGGCCGGCTTTGCCGGGACGGCGTCGCGGTGTCGGTGCGGACGCCTAGAATCGGGAGGCGATGAGCAGCCTCTTTGACGAACACTTCCTCGCCGGACTCGACGCGTCCCACGGACCGGCCCACAGCCCCTCCGACGCCGAGGGCGCGCCGCCGCCGGAGGACGACGCGCACCCGGACCTGCCGGCCCCCGAGGACGTCCCGCACGACCTGTTCGGCGACCGCTTCGACGGCGCGCCCCCGGTCCGCGACGCCCACTACCGGGACGGCGCGCCGCGCCCGGCCACCGACCCCGCGCAGCTGCTCGACGGGCTCAACGAGCAGCAGGCCGCGGCCGTGCAGCACGCCGGCGGCCCGCTGCTCATCGTCGCGGGCGCCGGGTCGGGCAAGACCCGGGTGCTCACCCACCGCATCGCCTACCTGCTCGGCGCCCGCCAGGTGCACCCCGGCTCGATCCTCGCGATCACCTTCACCAACAAGGCCGCCGGTGAGATGAAGGAGCGCGTCGAGCAGCTCGTCGGCCCCCGGGCCGCCGCGATGTGGGTGTCCACCTTCCACAGCGCCTGCGTGCGCATCCTGCGCCGCGAGTCCAAGAAGCTCGGCTTCACCTCGTCCTTCTCGATCTACGACGCGGCCGACTCCAAGCGGCTGATGGCCCTGGTCTGCCAGCGCGACCTGGACCTGGACCCCAAGCAGTTCCCGCCGAAGTCCTTCAGCGCCAAGATCTCCAACCTCAAGAACGAGCTGATCGACGAGGAGACCTTCGCCGCCCAGGCGGAGAACCCCTTCGACAAGAAGCTCGCCGAGGCGTACGCGCTCTACCAGTCGCGGCTGCGCGAGGCCAACGCGCTGGACTTCGACGACATCATCATGACCACCGTCAACCTGCTGCAGGCGTTCCCCGACGTCGCCGAGCACTACCGGCGGCGCTTCCGGCACGTCCTGGTCGACGAGTACCAGGACACCAACCACGCGCAGTACACGCTGGTCCGCGAGCTGGTGGGCACCGGCGACGAGGCGGGCGAGCTGTGCGTGGTCGGTGACGCGGACCAGTCGATCTACGCCTTCCGCGGCGCCACCATCCGCAACATCCTCCAGTTCGAGGAGGACTACCCGCAGGCCCGCACCATCCTGCTGGAGCAGAACTACCGCTCCACCCAGACCATCCTGTCCGCCGCCAACGCCGTCATCGAGCGCAACGCCGGCCGCCGCGCGAAGAACCTGTGGACGGAGTCCGGCAGCGGCCCGGTGATCACCGGCTACGTCGCGGACCAGGAGCACGACGAGGCCCAGTACATCGCCGACGAGATCGACCGGCTCACCGACGCCGGCGACGCCCGCCCCGGCGACGTCGCCGTCTTCTACCGCACCAACGCCCAGTCCCGGGTCTTCGAAGAGGTCTTCATCCGCGTCGGCCTGCCGTACAAGGTCGTCGGCGGCGTCCGCTTCTACGAGCGGCGCGAGGTCCGCGACGTGCTCGCCTACCTGCGGGTGCTCGCCAACCCCGAGGACAGCGTGCCGCTGCGCCGCATCCTCAACGTCCCCAAGCGCGGCATCGGCGAGCGCGCCGAGGCGATGGTCGACGCGCTCGCGCTGCGCGAGCAGATCTCCTTCCCGCAGGCGCTGCGCCGCGTCGACGAGGCGTACGGCATGGCCGCCCGCTCGGCCAACGCCGTCAAGCGGTTCAACACGCTGATGGACGAGCTGCGCACCATCGTGGAGTCCGGCGCGGGCCCCGCGGTCGTCCTGGAGGCGGTGCTGGAACGCACCGGCTACCTCGCCGAGTTGCAGGCGTCCACCGACCCGCAGGACGAGACCCGCGTCGAGAACCTCCAGGAACTCGCCGCCGTCGCGCTGGAGTTCGAGCAGGAGCAGGCCGAGGACGAGACCGGCACGCTCTCCGACTTCCTGGAGCGCGTGGCCCTGGTCGCCGACTCCGACCAGATCCCGGACGACGACACCGATTCCGGCGGCGTGATCACCCTGATGACGCTGCACACCGCCAAGGGCCTGGAGTTCCCGGTGGTGTTCCTGACCGGCATGGAGGACGGCGTCTTCCCGCACATGCGCGCGCTCGGCCAGGTCAAGGAGCTGGAGGAGGAGCGCAGGCTCGCCTACGTCGGCATCACCCGGGCCCGGATGCGGCTCTACGTGACCCGCTCGGTGATGCGCAGCGCGTGGGGCCAGCCCTCGTACAACCCGCCGTCGCGCTTCCTGGAGGAGATCCCGGTCCCGCTCATCGAGTGGAAGCGGACCGGCGGCTCCTTCGGCGGCCCCGGCTCCGGCGGCGCCTCCTCGGGCGGCGCGGTCTCCAAGGCCGCCGCCTCGCTGTCGTCCACCCTGGCGGCCCGCTCCAAGGGCGGCGCGGGCGGCTTCGCCACCCGCAGGTCCAGCGGCGACCGCCCGGTGATCTCCCTGGCGGTCGGCGACCGCGTCACCCACGACCAGTTCGGCCTGGGCACGGTCATCTCCGTCACCGGCCGTCCGGGCGACGAGAAGGCGACCATCGACTTCGGCGACGAGCGCCCCAAGCAGCTGCTGCTGCGGTACGCGCCGGTGCAGAAGCTCTGACCCCCGCAGCCGCGGGGGTCAGAGCCGACGGCGAAGAAGCCGCTCAGCGCGGGTCGAGGCCGTGGGCGAGCAGCCAGGGCAGCGGGTCGATGGGCAGACCGCCGTGCGGGCGGACCTCTAGGTGGAGGTGCGGGCCGGTGGTGTTGCCGGTATTGCCCGAGTAGGCGATCACCGTGCCCGCCTTCACCTTGCCCGAGCGGATCTTCGTACTGCTCAGGTGGCAGTACCAGGTCTCCGTGCCGTCGGGCGCGGTGACGATGGCCATGTTGCCGTACGAGGAGTTCCACTGCGTGCGGACCGTGCCGTCGGTCACCGCCATCACGGGCGTGCCGACCTGCACCGGGAAGTCGATGCCGGTGTGCAGCGCCATCCAGTTGACGCCGGCCTGCCCGAAGTAGGCGCTCAGCCCCTTCTGCGTCACCGGCAGCACGAACTTCGGCCGCAGCGCCTCCTTGCGCGCCGCCGCCGCCTCCGCGGCCTTCTTCGCCGCCGCCTGGCGCTCCTTCAGGTCCAGCCTCTCCTGCGAGCGGCTGGCGCGTGACGCGAAGTCGTCGGCGTCGCGGCTGACCCCGGCGAGCTGCCGGTCCAGCTGGGTGGTGGGCGCCTTGCCGGTCGCGGCGTCGGCCTGGCTGCTGGAGGTGTCCTGGGCCATGCCGACCCCGGTCACCGCGGCCGCGCCGACCGCGGCGACGCCCATGACGGCCACCGAGGGCACCGCGACGGTCAGCAGCGCCGACCGCTTGGCGGGCTTGCGGCGCCGGCTGCGGGCCGCAGGGACGTCGCCGCCGCCGAACCCGTCGCCGGCGTAGTCGTGCCGCACCGGCTCGTCGTCCCGGTCCACGAAGGCTGCGTACGGGTCCGCGGTCTCGTCGAGGTGCGCGGTCTCGTCGAGGTGCGCGGTGAGGTCGGCTTCACCGAAGTCCGCCGCGGTGAAGTCGGCGGCGGCGTCGCCGGCGTAGTGATCGGCGTCGTGCTCGGTGTGGTACGCGGCGGGCGCGGGCTCCTGGACCGGCGGCGCCACCTGCTCGTACACCCCGGTGTCGCCCGAGGCGCCGTATCCGTAGCCGGTGGCGTATCCGGTGCCGTAGCCGTAGGCCGGGTAGGCGCCGGAGTCCCAGTCCTGCTGCGGCTGCTCCATCTGGAGCGGCGCCTGCGGGAAGTCGGTGAGGCCGACGTAGGTGCCGGTGTCGTAGTACGTCGCGGTGCCGGTCGCCGTCGGCGCGGTGCTCTGGCCGTAGGCGTAGAGGTCGTAGCCCTGGTAGCGGCCGGTGTCCCAGCCGCTCTGCGCGGCCGGCGGCTCGTACGCCTGCTGCTGCGGGTAGCCGTAGCCCTGCGCCTGGGACTGCGCCGGGTCCTGCGGATGGCCCTGGTCGTAGACCCCGTACGGCTGTTGCTGCGGAATGTACGCATATGTTCCGGTCGCCGTGTCGTCGGCGAAGCCGGTGCCGACGGTCTGGTAGGTCCCCGTGGAATAAGGGTCGTACCCGTAGGCGTCGTAGTCAGGGGCGTACCCCGACTCGTGACGTTCGTTCACCGCCAGCTTCTCTTTCGCCTCGGCAGCAGGAGAATTAGCGGCGACTGTAGCCCTCGGTATCCGGCGGGGACAACCTTCTCCCTGGAACCGACGCCCGACTTGCCCGGTGTTCGGGCGATATTCGACCGTTATGTGCCCGTTATGCGGCGTGGGTTTCGACGCCGGCGAGGAGTCGTCCGCCCAGCGCCCGGCGGATCTCGGCGGCCACCGGAGCGTGCACCGGGAGGGCGAGGTGCCCGATTCCGGTGACATGGACGTTTTCGGCCAGCAGGTCGGCGTGTTCGAGGCGCGCCGACCCGACCGGGATCATCAACTGGTCCAGATCGCTCCAGAAGGCCACGAACCGGGTCCGGCAGCCGGGCGCCGATCCCGCCAGCTCGCTCAGCACCGGTGATCCCGGGCGCATCTGCCGCGCCAGCGGGTGCGGCGTGAACGACGGCACGGCCCGGGTTCCGGCGTGCGGTGTACCGAGCGTGACGAGCGTCCGCACCCGGGCGTCACCGCCGAGGCGCTGCACGTAGTACCGGGCGATCAGGCCGCCCAGGCTGTGCGCCACGATGTCGACGCGGCGCCGGCCCGTCTGCTCGCAGGTGCGCTCCACGTGCGCGCCGAGCTGCTCCGCCGCGGCCCGCAGGTCGGGGGTGAACGGCGAGTAGTTGACCGCCTGGACGTGCGTCCAGCCGTGCCGGCTCAGCGAGCGCCGCAGCAGGGCGAACGCGGAGCGGTTGTCGACGAAGCCGTGCAGCAGCAGGACCGGCGGGTGCGCGGCGGTCCCGCCCACGGCGGGCACCGAGAGCAGGTCGGCGGCGCCGCCGGCAGGGGTGCCCGGTACCGCGTAGGGATCGGCCGCCGGGTCCCTCGGGACGATCCGCGGCGGGTGCTCGGGGAGCATCCCGGTCGGGTAGAGCAGCAGGTGCGCGGCGAGGATCGCCAGGTCGATCGCGGTGGCCCTGACCAGGCACGCGCCGTGCCGCACCGCCGAGAGCGGGGACAGCTCCTCACTGGCGCCGGCGGGCGCGGTGGGCGGCGGGTCGGCGGACCCCGGGTCGGCCGGGTCCCCGGCCGGTGCGGGCCCCGCTCCGGGCGCGGCGAGAGGTGACGCGAGCGCCACGGACGGTGCGGTCGGGACGGGCCGGCGCGGCCCCGCCGGCCCCGGGGGCGCGGTGTCCGTCGTCGTGGGCGTCGCACGCTTCGCTGACCTGGAGAGATCCGGAATCCGGTCGGCCATGGCACACACCTCCTGGCCGGTACGGGCGTCGCGTCCCGTGCTCACACCCCTGAGGCCGTGAACGCGCCGCCGCGCCGTCCTGAACAGCGGCTCGGTGCTTCCTCCGCCCCTCTGCGGCTCCAGGGAGGCGGCCGGGCCCGGTGGGACGGCCTCCGCGCGCGTCCTTCGCCCGGGGGGCCTGGCGGGCCCGAGTGACGCCCCCGCTGGGGGGCTGCCTTCCATTCTCATGTGATTTCCCCCTCCATGCATCCCGTAAAACTGTCGGCGCCCAGCCACGGGCGATAACGTTCGTTCACGCAGTGCTCCGCCGTGAGCCGTACCCCCGCAGGCATGGAGGCAGTGATGGGAGTGTCCGGACCGATCCGCGTGGTGGTCGCCAAGCCGGGGCTCGACGGCCACGACCGCGGAGCCAAGGTCATCGCGCGGGCGTTGCGCGACGCCGGCATGGAGGTCATCTACACCGGCCTGCACCAGACCCCCGAGCAGGTCGTCGACACCGCCATCCAGGAGGACGCCGACGCGATCGGCCTGTCCATCCTCTCCGGCGCCCACATGACGCTCTTCGCGAAGGTGGTCGAGCTGCTCAAGGAGCGCGACGCCGAGGACATCAAGGTCTTCGGCGGCGGCATCATCCCCCAGGCCGACATCCCGCCGCTCAAGCAGCTCGGCGTCGCCGCGATCTTCACGCCCGGCACGTCCACGGGTGACGTCGTGGCCTGGGTCCGCGCCAACATCCGGCAGCCCGCGCAGACCTGATCCCCTCCCGGGGCGGCCGGGGCGGTCAACCCGCGTCGGCGGTGCCCGGGCGCAGCTCCGCGAGCATCACCGCGCGCAGCCGCAGCGTGCCGGCGAGCCGCTGGAACGCCTCGCTCCAGTAGGCGCGTGCGCCCGGCGCACCGTCACGCGGATCGTCCCCGGCCGGGGTCAGCACGGCTATCTGCTCGGCGGCCGCCGGGTCGAGACAGCGCTCGGCCAGGCCCATCACCCCGCTGAAGCTCCACGGGTAACTGCCCGCGTCCCGCGCGATGTCCAGCGCGTCCACCACCGCGCGGCCGAGCGGCGCCGCCCACGGAACCGCGCACACGCCGAGCATCTGGAAGGCGTCCGCCAGGCCGTGCGTGGCGACGAACTCCGCCACCCACGCCGCACGCTCCGCCGCCGGGAGGATCGACAGCAGTTTCGCCGGGTCCCCGATCGCGGCGACCGGCGCGGACGGCCTCGGCGGCGGCCCCAGCAGCGCCCGCGCCCACGCGGCGTCCCGCTGCCGCACCGCCGCCCGGCACCAGGCCGCGTGCAGGTCCGGCTGCCAGTCGTCCAGCACCGGCAGAGCGACGATCTCCTGCGGGGTGCGGCCGCCGAACCGACCCGGCCAGCTCGCCAGTGGTGCCGCCTCCACCAACTGGCCCAGCCACCAGGCCCGTTCGCCCCGGCCGCTGGGCGGTTTCCTGGCCACCCCGTCCCGCTCCATCGCGGCGTCGCACTCGTACGGCGCCTCCACGATGACGCCCTCGGCGCCCAGCGACACGCAACTGCGGGCCCGCGCCGCCATCCGCCCGGCCAGCGCCGACTCCGGCAATGCCGACAGCAACTCGGCCGCCGTCGCCCGCACATTGCGGCTGCGGTCGGCCAGCGCCTGCTCCAGGAACTCCTCGTCCGCCGCCGACAGACCGGTGCGCAGCGCGTCCACGAACAGCAGCCGGTCCTCGGCGCGCTCGGCGCGCCATGACGAGCCCAGCAGCGCCAGGCCGCGCGCGGGATCGGCGAGCCGAATCCGGGTGAGCAGCGCGACCCGCTCGGCGAAGAGCCCCTCCTCCCACAGCCGCGCGTCCTCCTCCGCGCCGCCGTCCGAGGCCGGCGCCGCGCCCTGCCCGGCGCGCAGCGCGAACCGCCAGTCCGGGTTCAGCGCGGCCAGCCACAGCCCGCGCGGTCCCGCCAGGGTCAGCGCGTCAGCCCGCAGATCGGTACGGGATCTGGCCGCGTCCAGCAGCGCGGGCAGCGCGGCGGCCGGCGCCGCGTAACCCTCGCGCCGGGCGGCGGCCAGCCACTGAGGCAGCAGTTCGGCGAGATTCGGCGTCGAGCCGCGGCCCGCGCGGTCGGTCAGCAGCATCTCCAGACGTCGCCTGGCGGCCTCGGGCAGCCGCGGCCGGCGGTCCTCGGGCGCCGCGGCCGGCCGCTCACCCGCCACCGCCGCCCGCACGCCGGCCCTGCGCCGCACCGCACCGCCGGCCGCCGCGTCCAGCAGGCCGCCGGCGGCCTCCTCGGCGTCCCCCACCACGCCGGCCGGCCGCCGCCGCTCCGTCCCCAGCAGGGCGGTCCCCACCAGGTCGTCCCAGGTCACGCTCATCCCCGCACTCCCTCCGTTCCCGTTCCCATTCCGGGTCCCTCCCTTCATCGCGCCTTCGCGCGCGCCTCCTGCCTTCCGCCTCGGGAGACCGCCAACCGGGCCGCCCCCCAAGGGGCGGTGGCGTCCCGCGGGCCGGTTCGCGGCCGTGGGGGCCCCTCCCGGGCGAAGCCCGGGGGGAGCGGCTCCCCGCGCGCCTGACGGAACGGCCTCGCGCCGCACCGGGGCCGCTGCACCTCAGCCGCCACCCCCGGCCGCCCCCGGCGGGCGGCCTCGCGCACGGCGCCGCGACCCGCGGGGGTCACGGCAGCGCGACCGGTGCGGCCTCGCCCGCGGGCCAGGCGGCGAGCGGCTTCGCGCCGGTGGGGGTCAGCTCGGCGAAGACGGTGAGCGGGTGGCCGCCGGAGAGGGCGGCCAGCCGCCAGTGGGGGGCGCTGCCCGCGAGGGGCAGTGCGTCGTCGCCGTCGGCGTCGGCCAGCTGCCAGCGGGTGGCCGAGGGTATGGGGACGACGCCGGAGAGGATCACCGGCCACTCGTCGAGCCAGGGATCGTCGGCCAGGGCGGTCCCGTAGGAGTCGAGCGCGGCGGCGACCCCGACCCCCGGCGGGGCGCCGGGTGACAGCAGACCGGTGCCGTACTGCGGGCCGAGCGCCGCGCGCAGCGGCAACGCCGAGGGGTAGTAGCCCAGTTCGGCATCGAGCACCGCCCCCACCGGCAGCACCAGGTCGGGTGCGCGCCCGGCCGGCCCGAAGGAGAGCAGCAGCGCGAAGCGTCCGGTCTCGTCGTCGTGGAGCCAGATACGCCGGGTGGTGAGCCGGTCGTCCGCCGTGTCGTACTGGGCGAGCACCAGCCACCGCCCGCGCACCAGCGGGCCCGCCAGCACCTCAGCGGTCTCCACGGTGAAACCGATCCTGGTGCGGACCGTGCCGGCCAGCGGCTTCGGCAGCCCCTCGCGGCCGAGATAGCCGCGGGCCAGCAGATGCAGGAGCCCGGTCTCCTCCAGCATGCGCGACGGCCAGTCGCCCCCCGTCCCGGCCAGCGCCCCCAACTCCCGCACCCGCGAGGCCAGACCCGGCGCCTGCGCGTCCACCATGCGGGCGGCGATCTCGTCCCAGGGCTGGTAGCCGGCCCGGTCCGCGCCGGCCAGACCGCCGCGCAGCAGATCCGTCAGCCGCTGCTCCAGCTCGACCGCGCCACCCTCGACGCGGACCGCGCGCCGCTCGGCGCGTCGCCGGGCCGCCTCCCGGGCGGGCGTCTCCTGCGCCGGCCCGGCCCCCTCACCGGCCCCTTCGCCACCGGCCGCGGCGGCCGCAGCCGGCGGCGCGCCGGCGTCCTCCGCCTTCTTGCGCCGCGCCGCCGTCCACTGCTCCACCCAGTCGGGCGCGGCGCCGGCCCCGACCGGCCCGTCCGCCCCCTCGGCCCACAGCATCAGCAGGGCCAGTGCGTGCTTGCACGGGAATTTGCGGCTCGGACAGGTGCAGCGGAACGCCGGGCCGTTCACGTCCACGGCCGTCTGGTACGGCTTGCTCCCGCTGCCCTTGCACAGCCCCCACAGCGCCGAGCCCGCGGCCCCCGTGCCGGACCACGGCGCGGACGTGGCGAGCCGCGCGCCCGCTTTTCGTGATGCGTCGTCAGGCGCGAGCGCGAGCACCTGATCGACCGTCCACCGTGCCTCGGTCTCCATGCGCAAAACCGTAGAACCCCCCTCTGACAATCGCTTTGACCTGCGCGAATCGCTGTCGGTGACCGATTGTCAGTGGTCGGGTGCATCGTGGGAACCAGCAACGGGAAGCCCGGACCGAAGAGGTCCGGACGTGCGAGTGGGGGAGAGTCATGTCCGAAACGACGCGCGCCGCCGACGGCGCCGCGACCAGCACCGGAGCCGGCGCGCGGACGAGCACCGGGCCGGTTGCGGCGACGGGTGCGGGGCCGGGCGACGAGCAGGCGCTGCGGCCCCACGCCGAGGAGGCCTTCGCGGGAGAGCTGGCCGCGCTCGCCGCCGCGGACGACCGCCCGCGCCCGGCCCGGTGGAACCTGTCCCCGTGGGCGGTGGCCCTCTACCTGCTGGGCGGCGCGCTGCCGGACGGCACGGTGATCACACCGAAGTACGTGGGTCCGCGGCGCATCGTCGAGGTCGCCGTCACCACGCTGGCCACCGACCGGGCGCTGCTGCTGCTCGGCGTGCCGGGCACCGCCAAGACGTGGGTGTCCGAGCACCTGGCCGCCGCGATCAGCGGTGACTCCACGCTGCTCGTGCAGGGCACCGCGGGCACCCCGGAGGAGGCCATCCGCTACGGGTGGAACTACGCGCAGCTGCTCACCCACGGGCCCAGCCGGGCCGCGCTGGTGCACAGCCCGGTCATGCGGGCGATGGCCGAGGGGCGGATCGCGCGGGTCGAGGAGCTGACCCGCATCCCGGCGGACGTGCAGGACACCCTGATCACGATCCTGTCCGAGAAGACGCTGCCGATACCGGAGTTGGGCAGCGAGACGCAGGCCGTCCGCGGCTTCAACCTGATCGCCACCGCCAACGACCGGGACCGCGGGGTCAACGAGCTGTCGAGCGCGCTGCGCCGCAGGTTCAACACGGTGGTGCTGCCGCTGCCGGCCTCCGCCCAGGACGAGGTGGACATCGTGTCCCGCCGCGTCGAGCAGCTCGGGCGCGGCCTCGACCTGCCGGCCGCGCCGCGCGGCGCCGACGAGATCCGACGGGTCGTCACCGTCTTCCGCGAGCTGCGCGGCGGTGTCACCGAGGACGGCCGCACCAAGCTCAAGTCGCCCTCGGGCACGCTCTCCACGGCCGAGGCGATCTCCGTGGTCACCAACGGCCTCGCACTGGCCGCGCACTTCGGCGACGGCGTGCTGCGCGCCGGGGACGTGGCCGCCGGCATCCTCGGCGCGGTGGTCAGGGACCCGGCCGCCGACCGGCTGATCTGGCAGGAGTACCTGGAGACGGTCGTCAGGGAGCGCGAGGGGTGGAAGGACTTCTACCGCGCCTGCCGGGAGGTGTCCGCATGACCGCCCGGACCACGGACCTCCGCGAGGCGGCGGGTCCCCCGCCCGCCGCGCGGGGCGGACCGGACGAGGACCTGGTGCTGCTCGGCGTGCGGCACCACGGCCCCGGTTCGGCCCGCGCGGTCCGCGCCGCCCTCGACGCGTACCGGCCGCAGGCGGTGCTCATCGAGGGGCCGCCGGAGGCGGACGCGCTGACCGCGCTGGCCGCGGACCCCGCGATGCGCCCGCCGGTCGCGCTGCTCGCCCACGTCGTGGACGACCCCTCGCGTGCGGCCTTCTGGCCGTTCGCGGAGTTCTCCCCGGAGTGGGTGGCGATCCGGTGGGCGGCCAAGGCGGGCGCCGAGCTCCGCTTCATCGACCTGCCGGCCGCCCACACGCTCGCCCTGCGCGCCGCCGGCTCCGCCGAGGGCGTCGAACCCGCCGGGCCCACCGGGCCGCCCGATCCCGCCGCGCCCGGTGAGCCCGCCGCGCTCGCGCCGCCGGATGCCCCGGCGGCCGCCGCGCAGCTGCGGATCGACCCGCTGGCCGTGCTCGCCGAGACCGCCGGGTACGACGACCCGGAGCGGTGGTGGGAGGACGCCGTGGAGCACCGCGCGGGGGAGGACGACGCGCTCGCGCCGTTCGCCGCGCTGGCCGAGGCGATGGGGGCGATCCGCGAGACGTACGGCGACGGCGGCCACGACCAGGACGCGGTGCGGGAGGCCCACATGCGGCTGCGGATCAGGGAGGCCCGCCGCGCGTACGACCGCACCGCCGTGGTCTGCGGCGCCTGGCACGTGCCCGCGCTGGCCGCGCGAACCACCGCGGCCGCGGACAGGGCCCGGCTCAAGGGCCTGCCCAAGGCCAAGGTGGAGACGACGTGGGTGCCCTGGACGCACCGCAGGCTGTCGCGCGCCAGCGGTTACGGCGCGGGGATCGACTCCCCCGGCTGGTACCGGCACCTGTTCACCGCGCAGGACCGGCCGGTGACCCGGTGGATGACGAAGGTCGCCGGGCTGCTGCGCGAGGAGGACCTCCCGGTGTCCTCCGCGCACGTCATCGAGGCGGTGCGGCTGGCCGACACGCTGGCGGCGATGCGCGGCCGCCCGCTGGCCGGCCTCGGCGAGACCACCGACGCGATCAGAGCGGTGATGTGCGACGGCTCCGACGTGCCGCTCGCACTGATCCACGACCGGCTCGTCGTCGGCGACGTGCTCGGCGAGGTCCCGCCGGACGCGCCCGCGGTGCCGCTCGCCCGCGACCTCGCCCGCGAGCAGCGCTCGCTGCGGCTGAAGCCCGAGGCGCTGGAGCGCGAGCTCGAACTCGACCTGCGCAAGGACATCGACGCCGGCCGCAGCCGCCTGCTGCACCGGCTGCGGCTGCTGCACATCGAGTGGGGCGAGCCGGTGGCGAGCCGCGGCGGCAAGGGCACCTTCCGCGAGACCTGGCGGCTGCGCTGGGAGCCGGAGGCCGCGATCCGGGTCGCCGAGGCGGGGATCTGGGGCACCACCGTGCGGGCCGCGGCGAGCGCCAAGGCGCAGGACGCCGCCCTGCGCGCCGGGACGCTCGCCGAGGTCACGGCGGTCGCCGAGTGGTGCCTGCAGGCCGGGCTCTCCGACGCGCTGCCCATGGTGATGCGGATGCTCGCCGACCGCGCCGCCCTGGACGCGGACGTCGCCCATCTGGCGGCGGCGCTGCCCGCGCTGGTCCGCGCGGTGCGCTACGGAGACGTGCGCGGTACGGACTCCGCCGCGCTCGGCGAGGTGGCGGCAGGGCTCGCCGAGCGGATCTGCGTCGGCTTCCCGTCGGCCTGCGTGGGGCTGGACGCCGACGCGGCGCGGCAGATGCGCACCCACCTGGACGAGGTCCACCGCGCGCTCGGCCTGCTCCCCGACCGCCCACCCGCCGCCGCCGGCGCGGAAGGCGGCAGCCCGGAAGGAGGCGGTGCGGAGAGCGGCGGCGCGGGTGCGGGCGAGCTGCGCGAGCGGTGGGCCGCGGTGCTGCGGGCGATCGCGGACCGCGACGGCGCGATACCCGGCCTGCTGCGCGGCGCGGCCGCCCGGCTGCTGGTGGACGAGGGGCGGCTGCCCGCCGCGCAGGCCGCGCGGCTCATGGGCCTCGCGCTGTCGACCGGCGCCGGACCCGTCGAGGGGGCCGGCTGGATCGAGGGCTTCCTCGCCGGCGGCGGCATGCTGCTGGTGCACGACGAGCGGCTGCTCGCGCTGGTCGACGGATGGCTGGCGGGCGTGCCCGCGGAGGCGTTCACGGACGTGCTGCCGCTGCTGCGGCGGACGTTCGCGGAGTTCGAGTCCGGAGCGCGCCGGAGCCTCGGCGAGCTGGTGCGCCGCGGACCGTCGGGCGCCGGCCGCGCCCCGGCGGCCTCCGGCGAGAGCGGCCCGCCCGGCTTCGGCGCCGGCCTCGACCAGGCCCGCGCGGACGCGGCGGCCCAGACCGTACGGCTGCTGCTCGGCGCCATGACCGGCGCCGACCTGGCCGAACGGCCCGGCGGATGAACGGCCCGGCGGATGAGTGGGCGGCGGACCGGCCGCCGCGGCGGCGGAGCAGGGAAGAACGCGACGAGGGGGACGGACGGATGACCGGCACTCAGGACACGGCGGCCGCTGACGAGCGGCTGCGCCGCTGGCGGCTGGTGCTCGGCGGCGGACCGGCCGACGGCACCGGCCACACCCTGGACGGGGCCGACGAGGCGATGGACCGCACGCTCGCCGCCCTGTACGGCAGCGGGTCGGGCGCGGGCGGGGCGAGCGGGCGCGGCCAGGAGCGTGCCGCGGGGCTCGGCGGCTCCGCCCCGCAGGTCGCCCGCTGGCTCGGCGACATCCGCACGTACTTCCCCAGCTCCGTGGTCCAGGTGATGCAGCGCGACGCCATCGACCGGCTCGGCCTGTCCACGCTGCTGCTGGAGCCGGAGATGCTGGAGGCCGTCGAGGCGGACGTCCATCTCGTCGGCACGCTGCTCTCGCTGAACAAGGCCATGCCCGAGACCACCAAGGAGACCGCCCGTGCGGTGGTCCGCAAGGTCGTCGAGGACCTGGAGAAGCGCCTCGCGAGCCGGACCCGGGCCACCCTCGGCGGCGCCCTCGACCGCTCCGCGAAGGTCCGCCGCCCCCGGCACGCCGACATCGACTGGGACCGCACCATCCGCGCCAACCTCAGGCACTACCTGCCCGAGCACGGCACGATCGTCCCCGAGCGGCTGGTCGGCCACGGCCGCGCGGACCGGGCGGTGAAGAAGGACGTCGTGCTGTGCATCGACCAGTCCGGCTCGATGGCCGCCTCGGTGGTCTACGCCTCGGTCTTCGGCGCCGTCCTGGCCTCGATGCGCTCCATCGACACCCGTCTCGTGGTCTTCGACACCGCCGTGGTGGACCTCACCGAGCAGTTGGACGACCCGGTGGACGTGCTGTTCGGCACCCAGCTGGGCGGCGGCACCGACATCAACCGCGCGCTGGCGTACTGCCAGGGCCTGATCACCCGCCCGGCCGACACCGTCGTCGTCCTGATCAGCGACCTGTACGAGGGCGGCATCCGCGACGAGATGCTCAAACGGGTGGCCGCGATGAAGGCCGCGGGGGTGCAGTTCGTGGCGCTGCTCGCGCTCAGCGACGAGGGCGCGCCCGCGTACGACCGGAGCCACGCGGCGGCGCTGGCCGCTCTCGGCGCACCCGCCTTCGCCTGCACGCCCGACCTCTTCCCCGAGGTGATGGCCGCCGCGATCGAAAAGCGTCCCCTCCCGATACCAGAGGCGTGACCGGGTGATCTGTGACCGTTCTCACCGCGCACATGTGATCCGCGATTTAGGCCGCCGCCGCCCACGGCGATAACCTGCAAGACGGACATGCCGCGTACTCGGTCACCGTGTGCGCTTCCCTTGTGACAGTGCAGTCGCCCTGCCCGTAGCGGCACGCCCAGCCGATCAGGCGGCGCTGCACATCCCCCGATGGCGGCAGCAGCCTGCGAACTGCTGGATTCCAGAGCAGCCCGGGAAGCACCGGGCAGGCCCTGCGAGTGCAGCCGAGCTGACAAGCCTGACAAGCCCAGGGAAAAGGGAGACGGACGCGCGTGGACCTGTTCGAGTACCAGGCGAGGGACCTCTTCGCCAAGCACGGTGTACCGGTGCTGGCCGGTGAAGTCATCGACACGCCTGAGGCGGCGCGCGAGGTGACCGAGCGACTCGGCGGCCGTGCGGTCGTCAAGGCGCAGGTCAAGGTGGGTGGCCGCGGTAAGGCGGGCGGCGTGAAGCTGGCCGCGGACCCGGCCGACGCGGTCGCCAAGGCCGACGCGATTCTGGGCATGGACATCAAGGGCCACACGGTCCACAAGGTGATGCTCGCCGAGACCGCGGACATCCAGGAGGAGTACTACGTCTCCTTCCTGCTCGACCGGACCAACCGCACCTTCCTCGCCATGGCGTCCGTCGAGGGCGGCGTGGAGATCGAGGTCGTCGCCGAGGAGAACCCCGACGCCCTCGCCAAGGTCCCGGTCGACGCCCTGGAGGGCGTGACGCCGGAGAAGGCCGCCGAGATCGTGGCCGCCGCGAAGTTCCCGGCCGACATCGCCGACCAGGTCGCCGACGTGCTGCAGAAGCTGTGGGTCGTCTTCGTCAAGGAAGACGCCCTGCTGGTCGAGGTCAACCCGCTGGTCAAGACCGGTGAGGGCAGGATCGTCGCGCTCGACGGCAAGGTCTCGCTGGACGAGAACGCCGCCTTCCGCCAGGCGGACCACGCGGCGCTCGAGGACAAGGCCGCGGCCAACCCGCTGGAGGCCGCAGCCAAGGCCAAGGGCCTGAACTACGTCAAGCTCGACGGCCAGGTCGGCATCATCGGCAACGGCGCGGGCCTGGTCATGTCCACCCTGGACGTCGTCGCGTACGCCGGTGAGGCGCACGGCGGCGTCAAGCCCGCCAACTTCCTCGACATCGGCGGCGGCGCCTCCGCCGAGGTGATGGCGAACGGCCTGGAGATCATCCTCGGCGACCCGGACGTCAAGTCCGTGTTCGTCAACGTCTTCGGCGGCATCACCGCCTGCGACGAGGTCGCCAACGGCATCGTGCAGGCGCTGGCGCTGCTCGCCTCGAAGGGCGAAGAGGTCACCAAGCCCCTGGTCGTCCGCCTGGACGGCAACAACGCGGAGCTGGGTCGCAAGATCCTGTCCGACGCGAACCACCCGCTGGTGCAGCGCGTGGACACCATGGACGGCGCGGCCGACAAGGCCGCCGAGCTGGCCGCGAAGTAAGGAAGAGGACTCAAGAACACCATGGCTATCTTCCTGACCAAGGACAGCAAGGTCATCGTCCAGGGCATGACCGGCGCCACCGGCATGAAGCACACCGCCCTCATGCTCGGTGACGGTACCGCCATCGTCGGCGGCGTCAACCCGCGCAAGGCCGGCACCACCGTCACCTTCGAGCAGGGCGACGTGCCGGTCTTCGGCACCGTCAAGGAGGCCATGGAGGCCACCGGCGCGGACGTGACGGTCATCTTCGTCCCGGAGAAGTTCACCAAGGACGCGGTCGTCGAGGCCATCGAGGCCGAGATCCCGCTCGCCGTGGTGATCACCGAGGGCGTCGCGGTGCACGACACCGCCGCGTTCTGGGCGCTCGCCCAGGCCAAGGGCAACAAGACCCGGATCATCGGCCCGAACTGCCCCGGCCTGATCACCCCCGGCCAGTCCAACGCGGGCATCATCCCCGGCGACATCACCAAGCCCGGCCGCATCGGCCTGGTGTCGAAGTCCGGCACGCTGACGTACCAGATGATGTACGAGCTGCGCGACATCGGCTTCTCGTCGGCCGTCGGCATCGGCGGTGACCCGATCATCGGCACCACGCACATCGACGCGCTCGCCGCGTTCGAGGCCGACCCCGACACCGACCTGATCGTGATGATCGGCGAGATCGGCGGAGACGCCGAGGAGCGGGCCGCGGCGTTCATCGAGAAGAACGTGACGAAGCCGGTCGTCGGCTACGTCGCGGGCTTCACCGCCCCCGAGGGCAAGACGATGGGTCACGCCGGCGCCATCGTCTCCGGCTCCTCCGGCACCGCACAGGCCAAGAAGGAGGCCCTGGAGGCCGCGGGCGTCAAGGTCGGCAAGACGCCGTCCGAGACCGCGCGCCTCGCGCGGGCGATCCTGGCGGGCTGACGCTCCGTCACGGCAGCAGGTCGCGGGCCGGTTCCCCGAACGGGGGCCGGCCCGCGGCGTCTCCGGAGGCGCCGCCGGACCGCGTTCCCGGCCCTGCGCCCGGCCCCGCGTCCGGCCCCGAGGCGTGCGCGCCGGTGCCGGGGCCGACCAGCACGACGACGAGCGTGAGCACCGCGATCAGGCCGGTCAGCGCGTAGGCGCCGACGGTACGGCGCCGGACGCCGCGCTCGCTCGCGTCCCGCACCCGCTTCGGCTCCTGCGGCAGCTCGGCCGCCTCGCCCCCGGCGTCCAGCAGCGCGCCCAGCGCCATCGCCACCCCGGGCAGCCCCGGCAGCCCCGGTACCGCGGCGGCCAGCTCCTCCCGTCCCCGCACGATCCGCCCGGCCATCGCCCCGGTCGACGCCTCGCTCTCCACCGCTGCCGCGGCCAGGTCAAGACCCACCCCGTCGAACAGCAGCACCGCCCGCCGCCGCGCCGGGTCCAGCCCCCGCAGCGCCGCGGCAACCGCGGCGAGCACCTCCCCGGACAGCTCCACGCCGACCTGCTCCGCACCGGCCGACACTTCCTCGGACCGCTCCGCCTCGGACCGCTCCGCCTCGGACCGCTCCGCCGGGGCCGGCTGCTGCCGGGGGCCGGAGCCCCGGTGGGGGAGCCACCGCTGCCACGGCGCGAGGGCGTACTCGTGTGCCGCCGCGCGGACCCAGCCGGCGGGGTCGGTGTCGCGGGCCACGTCGGGCCACTGCTGCCAGGCGAGGTCGAAGGCGTGCGCCACGGCGCGGTGGGCGGCCGCGGGGTCGCCGGTCAGGACGGTGGTCTGCCGCAGCAGGGCGGCCGCCGTGCGGACGTAGAGCGCGTCGAAGGCGTCCTCGGCGGTCCATCGCGGCGGCGCCGGCGCGGCGGGGACCTCGCGGGCCTCGGCGGCCTCGGGGGTCCCGGGGGCTCCGGACGGATGGGGGGTGGCCGGCGCGTCGGGGGTGACCGGGACCGTCGGTGCGGCGGTCGCCTCGGTCGCCGCGCCGGTGGTCGCCTCGGGGGCGGCCGGGCGGTCGGTGCGGGGGAGGACGTGCTCCGGCGCCGCCGGGGCGGCGGCGGGAGTGCCGGCGGGGCGGGCGGCCCGGCCAGGCGGCCGGGCGGTGGACGTCTCGGCCGCGGGGGCGGCACGCTGCGCCTTCCGCGGCCGGCTGTCCCGCTTCGCCGCGGCGTGTCTCTTCCGCCCGCTCACCGTGGTGCTCCCGCGGCAGAGCCGATCTGTTTGTCTGATGGTCGGAAAAAAAGACACATAGTGATCACCATGGGCGACACGTCGACCATCCGCCTGTTCCCTGGGCGAAACGGGTGTTGTTGGCACCATGGGGCGGCGTGACGCACATCAGCGAACCCCGACCCGCCGCCGGGGCGGCGGCGACCCTGAGGGAGCCGCACCCGCGGTGGGCCTCCGTCCGCGTGTCCGCCCTGGTCGCGGGCGCGTCCGCGGCCGGACTCGGCCTGGGCGTGCCGGCCACCGTGGTGCTGCTCCTGTGGATCGGCTCCCCGTATCCGGACAACGGCATCGACGGCGCCCTGCACCTCGGCGCCGGCCTCTGGCTGCTCGCCCAGGGCGCGGGGCTCGTCCGCGCCCACACGTTCTCCGGCGTGCCCGCCCCGGTCGCGCTGGCGCCGCTGCTGCTGAGCGCGGTCGCCGCCTGGCTGGTCCACCGCGGCACCGCGTCCGCCGTCGCCTCCGCGGTCCCGGCGGCCGACCGCTCGCGTGACCGCCGCGACCCGCGCCCGCCGCATGATCCGGACTCCCCGCGCGACCCGCGCGCGGCCCTGACCGTCGCCGGCTGGGTGCTGACCGGCTACCTCTCCGTCGGCGCCCTGGCGGTCGCCTACGCGGCCCACGGCCCGCTGCGCGTCGCGCCGCTGAGCGTGGTCCACGTCCCGCTGTTCGCCGCGGCCGCGGCGCTCTGCGGCGCCTGGACCGGGTGCGGACGGCCGCCGCTCGTCCGGCTGCTGCGGGCGCTGCGGCTGCCGCGGCAGTACGGCGAGGAGGCCACCGCCTGCCTGCGCGCCGCGGGCATCGGCGGCGGCGTCCTGCTCGGCGGCGGCGCGCTGCTCGCGGCGGCCTCGCTGGCCTGGCACGCCGACCGCTCCGGGCAGGCGTACGCGCAGCTCAGCGGGGAGTACGAGGGCCGGATCGCGGTCTTCCTCGTCGCCGTCGCACTGCTGCCCAACATGGCCGTGTGGGCTGCCTGCTACGGACTCGGCGTCGGATTCAGCGTCGGGGCGGGCAGCGCGGTGGCGCCTTACGGGGTGCACGGGCTGCCGCTGCTGCCGGCGTTCCCGCTGCTCGCCGCGCTGCCCTCCGGCGCGTCGTGGGAGGGCTGGTCGGCGCTCGCGCTGCCGGTGGCGGCGGGCGGCGCGGTGGCCTGGGTGCTGGGGAACGGCGGCTGGTCGCTGTGGCGCACGCTGCGCGCGGTCTGCGGGGCGGCGCTGTGCCTGGGCGCCGGATGCGCGGTCGCCTCGGCGTGGGCGGGCGGCGCGCTCGGCCGCGGGGTGATGGCGGACGTCGGCCCCACCTGGTGGCTGGCCGGCGTCGCCGCGCTGTGCTGGACGGTGGTCGTCGCCGTGCCCGGCGCGATGCTGCTGCGCTGGCACATCGCCCACCCGTCGTACGACTGGCGCCTGCCGTCGCCCACGTGGCGTCCGAGCCTGCCCGCGCCGCGCGCCGCCCTGGCCTGGCTCCCGCGGCTGCCGGCCCTCCGCGCCGCCCGCGCCGCCCGCACGGCAGAGGCAGAGGCACAGGCACACGTCACCGAGGCCGTGCCGGCCGGACCCGCGGTGATCACGCCGCCGCGGACCGAACCGCCGGAGTCAGAACCGCCGCCCTCGTCCGAACCGACCTCGTCCGAATCGTCCGGGCCCGAGACGCCCGAGGCCGCTCGCCCGGGGGCGACGCCCGGCTGGCGCTCCCGCCTGGTCCTGGCCGGCCTGCTGCCCGACCGCCCGTCCGACGGCGCGGAAGCCGGGGCCGGGGCGGACGCCGAGGCCGACACGGAGCCGGACCTCGTACCGCCGCCGCCCGATCCGCTGCCGTGGCCGATGGCGCCGCCGCTGCCCGTCTTCCCGCCGCCGCTGCCGCAGCCGCCGCTGCCGCCGCCTCCGGGCACGGCCCCGCAGCCGCCGGGGACCGGAGCCGCCGAGGGCGGCGAGCCGCCGCCCGCGCCCTAGTCGCGGAAGGCCGGCAGGTCGCGCAGCGGCTTCGGCAGCAGCTTGGTGCAGGCGTGGGACGCGGGCGAGGTGAGCGCGTCGGACTTGCAGGTGTAGTAGTCGCGATAGGCCAACTGGAAGCCGTAGGTCGCCCCGACGATCGCCAGGGTGAGCGCGCTGGTCACGATTCCCGTCCACGCCGCGGTCATGAACGACCGCTGCGACTCCGGGCCCGGCGCGGGCGGCGCGGGGCGCGGCGTCTGCGCCGCGTCGGCAAGCGCGGAGGCGGCCGAGGCGCGCGCGGTGGCGCGCTGCTCCGGGGTCATGCGCAGCGCGCTGATCCCCCAGTAGAGGGCCAGCGCGCCGAGGAGCAGCCCGACCGCGGTCCAGCCGAAGAGCGAGAAGATCAGGCCCCAGCCGCCGCAGACCAGGGCGTAGCGCGAGCGGCGCTGCGCCGGGTCGGTGGGGTCGAAGCGCGGTGCGTTGCCCTGGGGGCCGTTCGGCTGCTGGGGGCGCTGGAACGGGTCGGGCCGCCCGGACTGCGGCTGCCTGCTGCTCCACTGGCTGCCCCACGCGGGTGGCTGCGAGGGCGGCGTGCCCTCGTCGTCCCCCGAGGAGCCGGAGCCACCCGAGCCCGAGCCCGAGCCCGAGCCCGACCCCGAGTCCTGCCCCGACCCGGAACCGGTGCCCGGCTCCTGCTCCGAGTGCTGCGACTGCGGTGCCCTGGGCTGCCACGGCCGGTCCGGCGTGCCTTCCGCGGGCGGCGCGAACGGGTTGTCCCGCTGATCGCCCTCGGGCGCACGCAGCATGAGTTCAATGCGGCCGCTGCTCATGATGTGATGCGCCATCCCTCTGGGCTCGACTCCTGTCGCGTACGTGTTCTCCTGGCGAACGCTACCGCCCGCGCGCGCCCCCGTCCCGCGGGGGCCGTTCCGAGTGCCGGTATCGTTGCTGACGGTCGGCGGCCTCGTAGGGTTCCCCGGAATCCGGGCGGCCCCCGGCTCGTAGGAACATCCAACCCCGCGGCGCGGCCGGCACTCCGCGTTCCGCGCAGCCCCGAGAGAGGCCCACCCCGTGGCCCGCACCCCCGCCCGCCTCGTCGTCCTCGTCTCCGGTTCCGGTACGAACCTTCAGGCGCTGCTCGACGCCATCGACACCGACCCCGCGTACGGCGCCAGGATCGTCGCGGTCGGCGCCGACCGCGACGGGATCGCCGGCCTGGAGCGCGCGGCGCGCGCCGGCCTGCCGACCTTCGTCGTGCGGGTCAAGGACCACCAGGACCGCGCGGCGTGGGACCTGGCGCTGGCGGAGGCGACCGCCGCGCACGAGCCGGACCTGGTGGTCTCGGCCGGGTTCATGAAGATCGTCGGCAAGGAGTTCCTGGCCCGCTTCGGCGGCCGGTTCATCAACACCCACCCGGCGCTGCTGCCGAGCTTCCCCGGCGCGCACGGCGTGCGGGACGCACTCGCGTACGGCGTGAAGGTCACCGGGTGCACCGTCCACTTCGTCGACGACGGCGTCGACAGCGGGCCGGTGATCGCGCAGGGCGTGGTCGAGGTCCGGCAGGACGACACGCAGGACGCGCTGCACGAGCGCATCAAGGACGTCGAGCGGCGCCTGCTCGTCGACGTCGTAGGGCGGCTGTCGCGCGACGGCTACCGCATCGAAGGACGAAAGGTACGGATTCCGGCATGAGCGCCGACGTCACCCCCGGCAGCACCACGCAAACCCCCGAGGCCAAGCGGCCGCTGCGGCGTGCCCTGATCAGCGTGTACGACAAGACCGGCCTGGAGGAGCTGGCCCGCGGCCTGCACGCGGCCGGCGTCGAGCTGGTGTCGACCGGCTCCACCGCCGGGCGGATCGCCGCCGCGGGCGTCCCGGTGAGCAAGGTCGAGGAGCTGACCGGTTTCCCCGAGTGCCTGGACGGCCGGGTCAAGACGCTGCACCCGCGGGTGCACGCCGGCATCCTCGCCGACCTGCGGCTGGAGGACCACCGCCGGCAGCTGGAGGAGCTGGAGATCAGCCCGTTCGAGCTGGTGGTGGTGAACCTGTACCCCTTCCGCGAGACCGTCGCCTCGGGCGCGAGCGCCGACGAGTGCGTCGAGCAGATCGACATCGGCGGCCCCTCGATGGTCCGCGCGGCCGCCAAGAACCACCCGTCGGTCGCGGTCGTCACCAGCCCGGCGCGCTACGCCGACGTGCTCGCCGCGGCGCAGGACGGCGGCTTCGACCTCGCCACCCGCAAGCGGCTGGCCGCCGAGGCGTTCCAGCACACCGCCGCGTACGACGTGGCCGTCGCCTCCTGGTTCGTCGCGGGCTACGCCGAGGCGGACGAGTTCCCGGCGTTCACCGGCGCGACCTACACCCGGCAGAACACGCTGCGCTACGGCGAGAACCCGCACCAGGGCGCGGCGCTCTACACCGACGGCTCCGGTACCGGCCTGGCGGGCGCCGAGCAGCTGCACGGCAAGGAGATGTCGTACAACAACTACGTGGACACCGAGGCCGCCCGCCGGGCCGCCCACGACCACGAAGAGACCTGCGTGGCGATCATCAAGCACGCCAACCCCTGCGGCATCGCGGTCGGCGCCGACGTCGCCGAGGCGCACCGCAAGGCGCACGCGTGCGACCCGCTGTCGGCGTTCGGCGGCGTCATCGCGGTGAACCGTCCGGTGTCGGTGGCGATGGCCGAGCAGGTCGCGGAGATCTTCACCGAGGTGATCGTCGCCCCCGGGTACGAGGACGGCGCCGTGGAGGTGCTGGCCCGCAAGAAGAACATCCGGGTGCTGCGCTGCCCGGACGCCCCGGCCGCGGTCGTCGAGCAGCGCCCGATCGAGGGCGGCCTGCTCGTCCAGGCGAAGGACCGGTTGCAGGCCGACGGCGACGACCCGGCCGGCTGGACGCTCGCCACCGGCGAGGCGCTGCCCGCGGCGGAGCTGGCCGAGCTGGCGTTCGCGTGGCGGGCCTGCCGCGCGGTGAAGTCCAACGCGATCCTGCTGGCCAAGGACGGCGCGACGGTCGGCGTCGGCATGGGCCAGGTCAACCGGGTGGACTCGGCGAAGCTCGCGGTGGCGCGGGCCGGCGCGGAGCGGGCGGCCGGGTCGTACGCGGCGTCCGACGCGTTCTTCCCGTTCCCCGACGGCTTCGAGGTGCTCGCTGAGGCGGGCGTGCGCGCGGTGGCCCAGCCGGGCGGCTCGGTGCGCGACGAGCTGGTGGTCGAGGCGGCGAAGAAGGCCGGCGTGACGATGTACTTCACGGGGACGCGGCACTTCTTCCACTGAGTTCCGGTGGGCCGGCGGGCGGTGGGCCGGCGGGCCTTCCGGCTGGGCGTCGGGGATCGTCCCGGCGTCCGGCCGGCGGTCCGGGGGCGACTCCTCGACCCTGCGGCACGCACGTCCGCCCGCTGCCCTGGCCGGCGGTCGCCTGGTCTGCGGGGACGCCCCTCCCCACCCCCTCCTGCCGGTGCTCCCGTGCGGCCGGTCGCCCGAGACCACTCAGTGCGGGTCCCTGATCACCACCGTGTGGGTCATCTTGTCGGCGAAGGTCTGCTTCCGCGCGTCCCACAGCGGCCACAGGTATCCGAGGTAGCAGGGCAGCGCGTCGAGTACGTGCAGCAGGCGACGGCCCAACGCGAGGCCGAAGCCGAGCGTCGAGCCGTCGTACGCGCGCAGCAGCCGGATGCCCACGATCCGCTTGCCCGGCGTCTGGCCGGTCGCCCCCTCGCGGTGGACGAGGAACATGAACGCCGCGAGCGACAGAATGCCGCCGATCGCGATCAGCGTGAGCGAGCCGCCCGAGGTCTTCGGCGTCGGGCAGGCGTCCCGGGGGATGTGCGCGTCGTCGCAGTCGTTCCAGCGGTCGGCGATCTTGATGGAGATCTGCACATAGCCCGCGGTCGCCAGCCCGGAGGGCACCAGCATCACCGTCAGCCAGTCGAGCAGCAGCGCCCCGAACCGCGCACCCCAGCTGGCCGGCGGCGGCATCCCCGGCACCTGGCCGCCGGGCGGCGGATAGCCGCCGTACTGCTGCGGATAGCCGTACGGAGCGCCGTACGGGGTCTGCGGGCCGCCGTACTGCTGCGGGTAGCCGTACGGCTGCCCGTATCCGCCCTGAGGCGGGACGCCCGGGTGGCCGCCGGGCTGCGGCGCCGGCTGCCCGTAGGGACCGGCCTGCGGGTACGGGGGCTGCTGTGGGGAACCGTACGGCTGCTGCGGCGGCCCGCCGTAGGGGTTGCCGGGGCCGGGAGGTTGACTCACGTGCGGTCCTTCGGGCGGGGACGGACGAATCGGGGGACGCGGCACATCGTGCGGCCGGGGCGGGGCGGTGCGCAAGGGACAAAGTTGCCCACCGGCCGGGTGAGTGCCGGGGTGATTGGTCGGCGGCCGGGGCGATCCGCGAGGATGGGGGTATGACCGCCCAGATTCTCGACGGCAAGGCCACGTCCGCCGCGATCAAGTCAGAGCTGACCACCCGCGTCCAGGCGCTGAAGGCGCGCGGGATCACCCCCGGCCTCGGCACGCTGCTGGTCGGCGACGACCCGGGCAGCAAGTGGTACGTGGCGGGCAAGCACCGCGACTGCGCGGAGGTCGGCATCGCCTCCATCCAGCGCGAGCTGCCCGCCACCGCCACGCAGGAGGAGATCGAGGCGGTCGTACGCGAACTCAACGAGGACCCGGCGTGCACCGGTTACATCGTGCAGCTCCCGCTGCCCAAGGGCATCGACACCAACCGCGTGCTGGAGCTGATGGACCCGGACAAGGACGCGGACGGCCTGCACCCGACCAGCCTGGGGCGGCTGGTGCTCGGCGTGCCGGGGCCGCTGCCCTGCACCCCCAACGGCATCGTGCAGCTGCTGCGCCGGCACGGCGTGGAGATCAACGGGGCGCACGTGGTGGTGGTCGGGCGCGGCATCACCGTCGGCCGGTCGATCGGCCTGCTGCTCACCCGCAAGTCCGAGAACGCGACGGTGACGCTGTGCCACACCGGCACCCGTGACCTGTCCGCGCAGCTGCGGCAGGCGGACATCGTCGTGGCCGCCGCGGGCGTGCCGCACATCGTCAAGCCCGAGGACGTCAAGCCGGGCGCCGCGGTGCTCGACGTGGGCGTCAGCCGCGACGAGAACGGCAAGATCGTCGGGGACGTGCACCCCGGGGTGGCCGAGGTGGCCGGCTGGCTGTCCCCGAACCCCGGCGGCGTCGGTCCGATGACGCGGGCACTGCTGCTGTGGAACGTGGTCGAGGCGGCGGAACGTGTCGTCTGACGGGACGCCGGCGCCCGAGCCGGCCTGGCGGCACTCGGCGCCGCGCGAGCCGGGCGGCCGCCCGGCGGTCACCCGCGGCACCGCCCGCCCGGAGGGCGGCGGCCGTGCGGCGGGCGGCGACGCGCCGGCGCCGGCCCGGCAGTGGCCGATCCTGGCGGTCATCGCCGGTGTGGTGATCGGCCTGATCACCACCGCGACCGGCGCGTTCCGCCCCGGCACCCTCGTGGTCGGGACCGCGCTGCTGCTCGGCGCGGGCCTGCGCTGGGGGCTCACCAACGTCGGCATGCTCGCGGTGCGCAGCCGCTTCACCGACGTCATCACCTACGCCGTGCTCGGCCTCGGCATCATCCTGCTGGCACTCATGGCGCAGCCCGACCCGCTGATCCGCATCCCGTTCCTCGAGGACATCATCCACTTCTCGGTCCGCTGACCCCCGCCGGAGGCCGGGCGCCGCCCCGTCCGTCGAGGGGCGGGCCGGGCTGCGCGGCCGGCCACGGCGGCGGTACGTCGTCACCGGCCCGGTGGGGCTGTCGCGGTGGCCGGCGGACCACCGGCCGGTGGCGGGTCGCCCCGGACCGAGTTGGCGGAAATCACCCCGCCGGATGGACGCGTGTTCTAGCGTGGCCCTGAGTATCCGGGTGATCACGAGGGGTGCCGAGTGGGTCAGTGGGAGCCGTTGCCGGACCGCCTTCCCGTGGACATGCGGCGGCTGGCCACACAGCTGCGGCGGATGAAGGACCGCAGCGGCCTGACCGTGCCGGCGCTCGCGGCCCGTACCGCGCATTCCGTCGAGGGCTGGGAACACGCCTTCGCCGCCCGCCAGTTGCCGCCGCTCGACGCCGTCGAGGTGCTCGCGCAGGCCAGCGGCGCGGACTACGACAGGACCGGCGCGCTGTGGAAGCTCGCGGAGAAGGCCGCGGCCGGCAGCGGCGACCGCGGTCGCGGCCGCCCGGTGCCGCGCCCCGACCCGCTGGACCCGCTCGGGGCCGAGGAGGGGCTGCCGGGCAGGCGGCGCCGGTTCCTGCTGCTCGCCGCGGTCGCCGCGCTGGCGGTGGCCGCGCTCGTCGGCGTGATCCTCACCGCGGGCGCGGGCAGCGGGCGCGCGCCGGGCAGCGGGACCGCGAACCCGACGGCCACGGGCCCCGCCGTGCCGGAACGTTTCACCACCCCCGGTTCGCCCTCCCACCGCGCCCGTCCGGGCGGCGCCCCCGCCGCCCCCGCGCCCGGCGCGCCCGCCGACCGGCCGTCCGCGGCGATGGGCGCCACCTCGCCCGCGGCCGCGCCGACCGCCGCGCCCGCCGCGCCCGCCGCGCCCGCCGCGGGCGCGCCGGCCTCGACCGCCCCGGCGGCGCCGGGCGGCGCCACCGCGAGCACCGGCCCGCAGGACCCCACCGGCCCGCCGGCCACCACCCCGGCGCCGGGCGGCACGGCCACCGCGTCCCCCACCCCGACCCGCTCGCAGCTCTGCCTCGGCCTGATACTGCTGGGCGTCTGCGTCGGCTGACCCGCACGGGCAGCCGCACGGGCAGCCGGCCGGACGGCGGGCCGGGGCTCCCGGTGACCGGGGCCACACGACCGTGCGTCGAGCGCGGACGCCGCGCGCGATAGCCTGACGGATGGCTCTCTTGACGCCGAGAGATGCCACGATCGGGGCCGCTCGGGCGCTGCCGGGGCGACCGCACACGCCGCAGCACACCCGCAGCAAAGGCCAGGAGAAGGCAATGACTCGCACTCCCGTCAACGTCACCGTCACAGGAGCGGCCGGCCAGATCGGCTACGCCCTCCTCTTCCGCATCGCCTCGGGCCACCTGCTCGGCGCGGACGTGCCGGTGAGCCTCCGGCTGCTGGAGATCCCGCAGGGTCTCAAGGCCGCCGAGGGCACCGCGATGGAGCTGGACGACGCCGCCTTCCCGCTGCTGCGCGGCATCGAGATCACCGACGACCCGAACACCGCCTTCGACGGCGCGAACGTCGCGCTGCTGGTCGGCGCCCGCCCCCGCACCAAGGGCATGGAGCGCGGCGACCTGCTGGAGGCCAACGGCGGCATCTTCAAGCCGCAGGGCAAGGCGATCAACGACCACGCGGCCGACGACATCAAGGTGCTGGTGGTCGGCAACCCGGCGAACACCAACGCGCTGATCGCGCAGTCCGCCGCCCCGGACGTGCCGGCCGACCGCTTCACCGCGATGACCCGCCTGGACCACAACCGCGCCATCGCGCAGCTCGCCAAGCGGACCGGCGCCCAGGTCTCCGACATCAAGCGCCTCACCATCTGGGGCAACCACTCGGCGACCCAGTACCCGGACATCTTCCACGCCGAGGTCGCGGGCAAGAACGCCGCCGAGGTCGTGAACGACGAGCAGTGGCTCGCCGACACCTTCATCCCGACCGTCGCCAAGCGCGGCGCGGCCATCATCGAGGCCCGCGGCGCGTCCTCGGCCGCCTCCGCCGCGTCCGCCGCCCTGGACCACGTGCACACCTGGGTCAACGGCACCGCCGACGGCGACTGGACGTCGATGGGCATCGTCTCCGACGGCTCCTACGGCGTGCCGGCCGGGCTGATCTCGTCCTTCCCGGTGACCACGGAGAACGGCTCCTTCGAGATCGTGCAGGGCCTGGAGATCAACGAGTTCTCCCGCCCCCGCATCGACGCCTCGGTCCAGGAGCTGGCGGAGGAGCGCGACGCGGTGCGCGCCCTCGGCCTGATCTGACGGCGCGACGGCACGACGGCCTGATCGACGAGGGGCGCCACGGGACCGTGGCGCCCCTCGCGCGTGTCCGGCGCCCGGCGGCCGGGCTCACCGGTGGGCGCGCGTCACGCGTCACGTCGTGGCTGTCGATGGTTCCACCGTTTGGCGGAGCGCTCCGGGCGCGCGGCGGCGCGATGCGGTGGTACGCCGTCAGGTGGCGGACGCGGCCAGCACCTCGCACAGCAGGTCCACCGCGCCGCTGAACGCGTGCTCCGGCGGCGTCCCGTAGCCGATGACCAGCGCGGGCGGGGTGTCCTGCGGCGCGCCGAAGGACGGCAGTCCGCCGACCGCGAGTCCGCCCTCGTACGCGCGGGCGATCACGGTGTCCAGCGGGTCGGCGCCCGGCGGCAGTTCGAGCAGCGCGTGCAGGCCCGCGGCGATCCCCGAGAGCCGCACCCGCGGCGCCCGCGCGGCGAGCGCGGCCACCAGGTGGTCCCTGCGCCGCCGGTAGTGCAGCCGCATCCGCCGCACATGGCGGTCGTACCCGCCGGAGCCGATGAACTCCGCGAGCGTCAACTGGTCGAGCACCGGCGACTGGTGGTCGGCCAGCCGCTTCTCCCGCAGCACCGGCGCGAGCAGCCGCTCGGGCACCGCGATCCAGGCCAGCCGCAGCCCCGGCGCGAGGCTCTTGCTCGCGGTGCCGGCGTAGACGACGTGGTCGGGCGCGAGGCCCTGCAACGCGCCCACCGGCAGCCGGTCGTAGCGGAACTCGCCGTCGTAGTCGTCCTCCACGACCAGCCCGCCGGTCTCGCGCGCCCACGCGGCGACCGCGGTGCGGCGCGCCGGCGAGAGCCGCACGCCCATCGGGAACTGGTGGGCGGGGGTGAGGAGCACCGCGCTGACGCCCGCGTCCAGGCCCTCGACGGCGGCGCCGTCCGCGTCCACCGGCAGCGGTACGGGTTCCAGGCCGGCCGCCCGCAACTGGGTGCGGGTGTCGGGCAGTCCGACCTCCTCGACGGCGATCCGCCGCGCGCCGAGGCCGCGCAGCGCGCGTGCCAGCAGGCCGACCGCCTGGACGTAGCCGGTGCAGACCACCAGCAGGTCGGGCCGGGTCCGCACGCCGCGCACCCGGGCCAGGTAGTCGGCGAGCGCGGTGCGCAGCTCGGGGCGGCCGCGCGGGTCGGAGTAGCCGAAGGCCTCGCTGGGCGCGGTGGTCACCGCCCGGCGCGCCGCGGCGGCCCAGGCGGCGCGCGGGAAGGACGACAGGTCGGGGGAGCCGGGCCACAGCACGTACGGCAGGCCGGCGGTGTGGGTGTGCGGCACCAGGTCGGGGGAGGCCATCCGCGCGGCGCGCTCGGCCGGCGAGGGCGGCCGCCGCGGCGGCGGAGCGGCGGCCGGCGCGCCGCCGGGGCGCGGCGCGACCGCGGTGCCGGAGCCCTGCCGCGCGGTCAGCCAGCCCTCGGCGACGAGCTGGGCGTAGGCGTCGGCCACGGTGTTGCGTGCCAGGTCCAGGTCGCGGGCGAGCACCCGGCTGGACGGCAGCCGGGTGCCGGGGGCGAGCCGCCCGTCCCGTACCGCCTCGCGCAGCGCGCCCTCCAGGCCCGCGCGGGAGCGGCGGCCGGCCAGGTCGAGCAGCAGGTCGTAGTCGCCGCCGCGCTCGGGACCGGCGGGACCTGCCGCAGTGGCCCATGAGTTCATGGTCCAAGTGGACCACGGCCGGGCGCCACTTCGCTCCTAGGGTGGTTCCATGACGACGATCACCGAGAACGCCCAGGACAACGAGAGCACCCGGAGCACCCAGGACACCCAGAGCAACCGGAGCGCGAGCGGCGCGGTGGCCGCGCCGGCCCGCCGGATCGACCTGATGGACGGGGCGCCGGACTTCTACCAGGCGATGTTCGCCCTCGACAAGGCCGCCGCCCGCGGCCTGGACCCCGCCGTGCGCGAGCTGGTCCGCATCCGCGTCTCGCAGCTCAACGGCTGCGCCTACTGCGTCGACAAGCACAGCGGCGACGCCCGGGCGCTCGGCCTGTCGGAGCGGACGGTGTACGGGGTCGCGGTGTGGCGCGAGACGCCGTTCTTCACCGCCCGGGAGCGGGCCGCGCTGGCGCTGGCCGAGGACGTCACCCGGCTCGGCGCGCACGGCGTGTCCGACGCCGCCTACGACGGGGCGGCCGCGCTCTTCGACGCCGGCGAGCTGCCGCGGCTGATCGCCATGTGCGTGACGATGAACGCCTGGAACCGGATCGGCGTCACCTGCCGGATGTCGCCGGCTCCCGACGCGGCGTCTCGCTAGCCGGCGCGCCGCCCTCGCCGAACCTGGCCAGCGCCAGCGCGCCGAGCAGCGCGAGGGCGAATCCGGCGACGGCCACCGGCGCCCAGCCGTGCCGGGTGCGGTCGCCCAGCGCGAGCACCCCGACCAGCGCCGGGCCGACCGTCTCGCCGAGCACCATGCCCGCGGTCGCCGCGGTGACCGAGCCGCGCTGGAGCGCCGAGGTCAGCAGCAGGAAGCCGGCGGCGCCGCCGAGCAGCAGCGCGTACAGGGCGGGGTTCGCCAGCAGCGTGGCGGGCCTGATCCCGTCGATGAGGCGGACGGCGACCTCGACCACCCCGAAGCCGCATCCCGCGCCGAGGCCGAGCGCGGCCGCGCGGGACCGCTCCGGCAGCCGGCCCGCGGCCGCGCCCAGCGCGAGCACCACGGCGGCCGCGCCGAGCGTCGCCCAGCGCAGCGCGTCGCTCCCGTGCGAGTCGCCCTCGCCGCCCGAGGACAGGCCCAGCAGCGCGAGGCCGCCGCACACCGCGGCGACCGCGGCCCACTCGCGGCCGGCCAGCCGCACCCCGAGCATCCGGCTGGCGGCCAGCGCGGTCACCGCCAGGCTCGCGGCGAGCGCCGCGCCGACCGTGTAGATGGGCAGCGACCGCAGCGCGATCAGCTCCAGGACGAAGCCGGCGGTGTCCAGGCCGAGCCCCGCGAGGTACTTCCACTGCTTCGCGGCCCGCGCCAGCAGTCGCGCGTCCACGCCCGATCCGGTGCCCGGCGCCGTCGCGCGGGTGGCGACGGCCTGCAGCACCGACGCCACTCCGAAGCAGACCGCGGCGCCGAGCGCCGCCACCATTCCCATGCCCACCGCCCCACCCTATGGGCGCGGCGGCGGACGCCCTCACACCGAGGCCGTCACAGGTGGGAGGCGGGCTCGCGGGTCGCCTGGTGGGGGAGTGCGGGCCGCGGGTCGGGGCCGAAGGGGTAGTCGCGGACCTTGCGCCACACCGCGTCGGCGCCCTGCTCGTACAGCGCGAAGCCGCTCGCCTGCCAGCCGGCGGTGAAGGACGCCAGGTCGCGCTGGGCGCGGTCCATCGCCTCCTCGGCGATGCCGTGGGCCACCGTGACGTGCGGGTGGTAGGGGAACTGCAGGTCCCGCACCACCGGCCCTGACCTGACCGCCTCCTGGAGCGCGGCGCAGGACGACGCGCCGTCGGCGACCCGGACGTAGACCACGGGCGACAGCGGACGGAAGGTGTCGGTGCCGTCCAGGCGCAGCCGGAAGGACCGGCCGTGCGCCGCGACGTGCGCGAGGTGGCGGTCGAGGTCCGGCAGTTCGGCGTCGGCGACCTCGGTGGGCGGCAGCAGCGTGATGTGGGTGGGGATGGCGTACGCCACCGGGTCCCCGAAACCGGCCCGGCGCTCCTGGAGGAGCCGCCCGTACGGCTCCGGGACCGCGATGGACACGCCAATGGTGGTGATGGCGGAGCCGGCCACTGCGTTCACCCCTTGCCCAGGTCGGTCAGAAACGGTCATGCCGGGACGGATACCCCGTCCAGTGTCGCGCGCGGACCCCGCCCGCAGAGAGCGAGATCCGTCACAGCCACCGGAGGGGCTTGTCCCGTCGTGTCAGTGTTTGGCGGGCAGCAGGCCGATCCGGTCGTACGCCGTGGCCAGCGTCTCGGCGGCCACCGCGCGCGCCTTCTCCGCGCCCTTCGCCAGCACCGAGTCCAGCGTCTCCGGATCGCCCAGGTACTCCTGGGTGCGCTCGCGGAACGGCGTGACCCACGCCACGAAGATCTCCGCGAGGTCGGTCTTCAGCGCACCGTAGCCCTTGCCGGCGTAACTCTCCTCGAGTGCGGCGACTGTGGTGCCGGTGAGTGCGGAGTGGATGGTGAGCAGGTTGCTGACGCCCGGCTTGTCCGTCTCGTCGAAGCGGATGACGGTGTCGGTGTCGGTCACCGCGCTGCGGAACTTCTTCGCCGACACGGACGGCTCGTCCAGCAGGTTGACCAGGCCCTTGGGCGTCGCCGCGGACTTGCTCATCTTCGCCGTCGGGTCCTGGAGGTCGTAGATCTTCGCCACCTCCCGCACGATGTGCGGCGCCGGGATGGTGAAGGTGCCGCCGAACCGGGAGTTGAACCGCTCGGCCAGGTCCCGGGTCAGCTCGATGTGCTGGCGCTGGTCCTCGCCCACCGGCACCGCGTCCGCCTGGTACAGCAGGATGTCGGCGACCTGGAGGATCGGGTACGTGAACAGGCCGACGGTGGAGCGGTCGGCGCCCTGCTTGGCGGACTTGTCCTTGAACTGCGTCATCCGGGACGCCTCGCCGAAGCCGGTGAGGCAGTTCATCACCCAGCCGAGCTGCGCGTGCTCGGGCACGTGGCTCTGCACGAAGAGCGTGCAGCGGTCCGGGTCCAGGCCGGCCGCCAGCAGCTGGGCGGCGGCCAGCCGGGTGTTCGCCCGCAGCGTCGCCGGGTCCTGCGGCACGGTGATCGCGTGCAGGTCCACCACCATGTAGAAGGCGTCGTGGGTCTCCTGGAGTGCCACGTACTGGCGGATCGCACCGAGGTAGTTGCCCAGGTGGAAGGAGCCGGCGGTGGGCTGGATGCCGGACAGTGCGCGAGGACGATCAGTGGCCATGCCCTCATTCTCTCAGGTGGCGCCCGCGCTCCCATACCCCCGGAACGCCTCCCGGCACACGGTGTGGAACCGCCGACGTACGGCCGCCGCGGCCGTAAGGTTTGCGGTCACCACCGGCGAGCGACGATAGGAAGGGGCACCACCCCGCCCCGTCGCAGGCCAGCCTCCTGACGCACGACGAACGGAGTACGCACGTGACCACCACACCCGCCACCGGTGAGACCGACCGCTCGATCGCGGCCGCCGAGGCGTACAGCGCCCACAACTACCATCCGCTGCCGGTCGTCGTGGCGTCCGCGCAGGGCGCCTGGATGACGGACGTCGAGGGCCGCCGCTACCTCGACATGCTCGCCGGGTACTCCGCGCTCAACTTCGGCCACGGCAACCCGCGGCTGATCGCCGCCGCCAAGGCGCAGCTCGACCGCGTCACGCTGACCTCGCGGGCCTTCCACCACGACCGGTTCGCGGACTTCTGCCAGGCGCTCGCGGAGCTGTGCGGCATGGAGATGGTGCTGCCGATGAACACCGGGGCGGAGGCGGTCGAGACCGCCGTGAAGACCGCGCGCAAGTGGGGCTACCGGGTCAAGGGCGTGCCCGACGGCCGGGCGAAGATCATCGTCGCCGCCGACAACTTCCACGGCCGCACCACCACGATCATCAGCTTCTCCACCGACCCCGAGGCCCGCGCCGACTACGGCCCCTACACCCCCGGCTTCGAGATCGTCCCCTACGGCGACCTGGCCGCACTGCGGGCGGCGGTCGACGAGGACACGGTCGCGGTGCTGATCGAGCCGATCCAGGGCGAGGCGGGCGTGCTGGTGCCGCCGCCCGGCTACCTCGCCGGGGTGCGCGCGGTCACCCGCGAGCGCGGCGTGCTCTTCATCGCCGACGAGATCCAGTCGGGGCTCGGCCGCACCGGGCGCACCTTCGCGTGCGAGCACGAGGATGTCGTGCCCGACATGTACGTGCTCGGCAAGGCGCTCGGCGGCGGCGTCGTGCCGGTCTCCGCGGTGGTCTCCTCGCGCGAGGTGCTCGGCGTGTTCCGGCCGGGCGAGCACGGGTCGACCTTCGGCGGGAACCCGCTGGCCTGCGCGGTCGGCCTGGAGGTGATCGCGATGCTGCGCACCGGTGAGTACCAGGACAGGGCGGCGGAGCTGGGCGCGCACCTGCACGCGGAGCTCGGGCTGCTCACCGCGGGCGGCGCGGTGGCCGCGGTGCGCGGCCGGGGGCTGTGGGCGGGCGTCGACGTCGCGCCCGCCCTCGGCACCGGCCGCCAGATCTCCGAGCGCCTCCTCGCCCGCGGCGTCCTCGTCAAGGACACCCACGGCTCGACCATCCGCCTCGCCCCCCCGCTGGTCATCAGCAAGGACGACCTCGACTGGTCCCTCGCGCAGCTCCGCGAGGTCCTGGCCGCCTGAGCTTGTCGCTGACGCTCCCGGGCCACCGGCCGCCCGCGCCCCCGGGTGGGGCGCGCGTTCCGGGCGCGGCCCGGGTTCTTCGGGGGCGCGGGGAACTGCGCGGCCAGCCGTCGCGAGGGCTGGGGGTCGTCTCCGGCCCGGTGGGGCTGTTGCGGTCGTTTCCGGGCCGCCGGCCGGTGGGTGGTCGCTCGCGCCGTTCCCCGCGCCCCTGGTGGGGTGCGACGCCCACCGCGGTCCGGGCGCAGCCCGTTGTCGGGGCGCGGGGCCCGAGGTGCGAGGGGGCGGGCGCCGTTTCCGGGGGAGGGGACGCTACAGCGTGATGCTGCGGAAGACGCGCCTCGGCAGCAGCCGAACCCCCGCCATCAGGGGGCGCAGCCCCCACGGGACCCAGACGATCTCGGTGCGCCGCCGCAGGCCCGTCTCGATGGCGGCGGCCACCGCGTCCGGGGTGGTGGACAGGGGGGCCGGGGGGAGCCCGGCGGTCATCTTCGTGTGGACGAAGCCGGGGCGCACCACCATGACGTGGATGCCGTCGTCGTGGAGCGCGTCGCCGAGGCCCTGGGTGAAGGCGTCGAGGCCGGCCTTGCTGCTGCCGTAGATGAAGTTGGAGCGCCGGGCCCGCTCGCCCGCCACCGAGGAGAGCACGACGAGCGAGCCGTGCCCCTGGCGCTGGAGCGCCGCCCCGCAGACCAGCGCCGCGGAGACCGCGCCCGCGTAGTTGGTCTGCGCGACGCGCACCGCGGCGGACGGCTCCTGCTCGTCCCTGGCCTGGTCGCCGAGGACGCCGAAGGCGAGCAGCACCGCGTCGATGTCGCCCTCGGCGAACACCTTGCCGAGCACCTCCTCGTGGGTGTCCGGGTCGAGCGCGTCGAAGGCGACCGTGCCGACCTCGGCGCCGAGCGCGCCCAGCTCGCGTGCGGCCGCGTCCAGCGCTGGGGAGGGCCGCCCGGCGAGGTGGACCCGGCGGGTGCGGCGGCCGATGAGGCGCCGCGCCGTGGCCAGGCCGATCTCCGAGGTGCCGCCGAGGACCAGCAGGGACTGGGGTGCGCCGAATGCGTCCTTCACGAGGGCCTCCAGGGTGGGCTCAGGGTGATCCGGGGGATGACGAACGGGGACGGGACGAATGGGGACGGGAAGGACCGGCGGCGCGCGGTCACAGCGCGAGCCGCCGGGCCAGGTCGGAGGTGAGCGCGCCGCGCGGGTCGTAGCGGGCGCGCAGCTCGCGGAAGTCGTCGAGGCGCGGGTACATCCGGGCCAGCAGGTCCGGGCGCAGCCGGGAGTCCTTGGCGAGGTAGACGCGGCCGCCCGCGGCGGCCACCTGCTCGTCCAGGCCGTCGAGCAGCTCGCCGAGGCCGGGCAGGCCGGCCGGGATGTCGAGGGCGAGCGTCCAGCCGGGCACCGGGAAGGACAGCCAGCCGGGGTCGCCGTCGCCGAACCGTTTGAGCACCGCGAGGAACGACGGGCAGCGGTGCTCGCCCAGCCGGCCGACGATCCGGCGCAGCGTCTCCTCCTGGCCGTGGCCGACCGCGAACTGGTACTGGACGAAGCCGCCGCGCCCGTAGATCCGGTTCCACTCCGGCACGCCGTCCAGCGGGTGGAAGAACGAGGTCAGCTTCTGCAGCCGGCCGCGGCGCTCGCGGGGGGCCTTGCGGAACCACACCTCGTTGAAGAGCCCCACCGCGGTGCGGCCGAGCAGGCCCTCGGGCACGAAGCGCGGCGCGGCGGGCAGCCGCAGCGGGCGGAAGGCCAGCGGGTCGCGCCGGGCGGCGGCGCCGCGGTCGCGCTCGGGCAGCGCGTCGAGCGGCGCGTGGTCGCCGCGGGTGAGCACCGCGCGGCCGGTCGCCGCGCCGCGCGCCAGCAGGTCGATCCAGGCCACCGAGTACCGGTAGCGGTGGTCGGTGGTGGTCAGCCGGGCCATCAGGTCGTCGAGGTCGGCCGCCCGCTCGGTGTCCACCGACATCAACGACGTCTGCACCGGCAGCAGTTGGACGGTCGCGGCGAGGATCACGCCGGTCAGGCCCATGCCGCCGGCGGTCGCCCAGAACAGCTCGGGCTCATCCTCCGGGGTGACCAGCCGGGTCTCGCCGTCGCCGGTGAGCAGCTCGATCGCCCGCACATGGCGGCTGAACGACCCGGACACGTGGTGGTTCTTGCCGTGGATGTCCGCGCCGATCGCGCCGCCGACGGTCACGTAGCGGGTGCCGGGGGTGACCGGCACGAACCAGCCCAGCGGCAGCAGCACCTGCATCAGCCGGTGCAGCGACACCCCGGCGTCGCACACCACCAGGCCGTTCACCGCGTCGATCTCGTGGACGCGGTCGAGGCCGGTCATGTCCAGCACCGCGCCGCCGGCGTTCTGCGCGGCGTCGCCGTACGCCCGGCCCAGGCCGCGGGGGACCACACCGCGCGGGCCGCACTCGCGCACCGCCGCTGCGGCCTCCTCGTACGACACCGGGCGCAGCAGCCGGGCCGAGGTCGGGGCGGTGCGCCCCCAGCCGGTGACGCTGGTCGTCGGGACGGCCGGGGCCGCGGTGGGACCGGGGGCGCCGGGGGCGGAGGGTACGGGCATACGGCGACCGTATCGCCCTGGAACATCCGTATTGCTTGTTATGCGGCTTTTCTCACTGGAAAGGGCGAAAGGGGGTGCGTGAGCGGGCGAGCCGCACGGTAAGGACACCAGGTGCGCTACGACCACGAACTCCTCACCGTGCTGCGCCGCTGCGGCGACCGCCGTCAGGTCGCGGGTGTCGCCAGGGGGCTGTCCCGGGCCGGTGAGCACGGCGCGCTCTGGCTCGCCGCGGGTCTGGCCGGAGCGGGCGCCGCGGGCGCCGACCGGGCCCGGCGCGACGCCTGGCTGCGGGCCACCGTCCTGGTCGCCGGCGCGCACGCGGCGAGCATGGTGCTCAAGCGGGCGGTGCGCCGGCCGCGGCCCGAACCCGCGCGGGCCCGCCCGCTGGTCCGCACCGCGGGCCGGCACAGCTTCCCCAGTTCGCACGCCGCCTCCTCGGCGGCCGCGGTGATCGCCTTCGGCGCGCTGCTGCCGCGCGGCCCCTTCGGGCCCGCCGTCCCCCCGCTCGCCGCCGCCGTCTGCGTGTCCCGGCTGGTCGTCGGCGTGCACTACCCCACCGACGTGGCCTTCGGTGCGCTGCTGGGCGGGGCGATGGCCCGGCTCGGCCGCGGCTGGGCCCTGGCAGGTGTCTCTGCATGACCGAACCGACCGCCGGCGTCATCGACAAGTCCGCCGCCGTCCCGGCGCTGCCCGCCCCCGCCACCGCGCTGACGCTGGCGATCGGGCTGCTGCGCACCGCACGGCCCCGGCAGTGGGTGAAGAACGGGCTGGTGCTGGCCGCGCCGCTGGCCGCAGCCCGGCTGCTCACCGGCGCGCAGGTGGTACGCCTCGGTCTGGTCTTCGCCCTGTTCACCGCCTGCTCCGCGGCGGTCTACCTGATCAACGACGCGCGGGACGCCGAGGCCGACCGGGCCCACCCGGTCAAGTGCCTGCGCCCGGTCGCCAGCGGGGCCGTCCCGATCGGCGCCGCCTACACCGCCGGCGCGCTGCTCGCCGTCCTCGCCCCCGCGGTCGCCGCCGTGACCTGCAACGCCGACACCGCCGCGCTGCTCGCCTCCTACGTGGCCATGCAACTGGCCTACTGCATGCGGCTCAAGCACATCCTGGTGGTCGACCTGGTGATCGTCACCGCCGGATTCCTGATGCGGGCGATGGCCGGCGGGCTGGCGCTCGGCATCACCCTCTCCCGCTGGTTCCTGATCACCTCCGGCTTCTGCGCGCTGTTCATGGTCGCCGCCAAGCGGTACTCCGAGCTGGTCCTGATGGCCGGCCAGGACGGCGAACTCGGCGCGTCCCGCGCGCTGCTCGGCTCGTACACCACCGGCTACCTGCGGTTCGTCTGGCAGCTCGCGGCGGGCGTCGCGGTGCTGGCGTACTGCCTGTGGGCGATGGAGACCGGCGGCCGGGCCGGCGGACTGCTGCCGTGGCGCCAGCTGTCGATGATCCCCTTCACCCTCTCGGTGCTGCGCTACGCCGTCTTCGCCGACGCCGGCTCGGCCGGCGAGCCCGAGGACGTGGTGCTGCGCGACCGCGCGCTGGCCGTCATCGGGCTGGCGTGGGGCGTGCTGTACGTGCTGGCCGTGGTCAACCGATGAGCGGTCCCGCGGGGCGGGCGGGCCGGGGCGCCGGCCGGCGTCCCCGCGGCGGCTCCGGTCGCGGTGGCCCGCGCACGATGGGGCGGGAGCTGCTCGGCTTCGCGGTGGCCGGCGGCGCCGCCTACGCGGCGGACCTGGGCCTGTTCATCTGGCTGCGCGGCTCCGGCGGACTCGGCCCGCTCACCGCGAAGGCGCTGTCGTTCCTGGCCGGTTGCACGGTCGCCTACCTCGGCAACGCGCTCGGCACCTACCGCGGCCGTACGAGGGCGTCCGGCCGCGCCCGCCGGTACGGGGTGTTCTTCGCCGTGAACATCGCCGGCGCCCTCGTCCAGCTGGTGTGCCTGGGCTTCTCGCACTACGTCCTCGGCTTCACCGCGCCACGCGACGACGTGGTGTCGGGGCTGGTCATCGGCATGCTGCTCGCCACCGCGCTGCGGTTCTGGGGGACGCGCACGCTCGTCTTCCGCCCGGCCCCGGCGGGCGGACCGGCCGCCGGAGCGGCGGCGGATCCGGCGGCGGATCCGGCCGGTCCCGGGACCGCGGACCCCGTCGCCCCCGAGGCGGCAAGCGTGCGCCGGCGGGAGGAGGGTAGCCGACCGACATGGACTGGCTGACGCGGCTGCCGTGGATCGGACCGCGCATCCGCGCGGCCCTGCGCACCCACGCCTGGCGGGCGTTCGCGCACCTCCAGACCGTGCACTGGACCCGGCTGGCCGCGGCGATGACCTTCACCAGCTTCCTGTCGCTGTTCCCGCTGCTCGCGGTGACGGCCGCGGTCGGCGCGGCCCTGCTCAGCCGGCGCCAGCTCGACACCATCGAGCACAAGATCAGCGAGCAGATCCCCGGCATCGCCGACCAGCTGAACATCAGCGGCCTGGTCGCCAACGCCGGCACGGTCGGCGGCATCGCCGCGGCGCTGCTGGTCCTCACCGGCATCGGCTGGGTCAGCTCGCTGCGCGACTGCCTGCGCGCGGTGTGGGCGAAGGACAACGAGGAGCGCAACCCCTTCGTCGCCAAACTCGCCGACTTCGGGGTCCTGATGGGGCTCGGCGCCGCCGTCGTCGTCTCGCTCGGCGCGTCCGGGTTCGCCACCGCGGCCGTCGCCTGGACCGCCGACCGGATCGACCTCGCCGACCAGGGACCGGGCCGCGCGCTGCTCACCGCGGTCGGCTTCGTCCTCGCGGTGGTCGCCGACTTCCTGATCCTCACGTACCTGCTGACGCTGATGCCCGGCGTGGAGCCGCCCCGCCGCTCGGTCGTGGTCGCCGCCCTGATCGGCGCGGTCGGCTTCGAACTCCTGAAGCTGCTGCTCAGCAGCTACCTCCAGAGCGTCGCGGGCAAGAACATCTACGGAGCGTTCGGAACGCCCGTCGCCCTGCTGCTCTGGATCAACTTCATGGCCAAGCTGCTGCTGTACTGCGCCGCGTGGACGGCGACCCCGGTGCACGCCGGGGACCCGCCGCTCGTCGGCACCGCCGAGCCGGCCGGCTCTGACGAGCCGGAGAGCACGGACGCACGCCCCGCGGCCGCGAAGCCGGGCGGCCCGCGGCAGCCCGACGGGCCGTCGGAGTCCGAAAAGCCCGGGCGGCCGGGCCAGGCCGGAGAGCCGGGTCACCCCGACCAGCCGGGTCGGGCCGAGGGGTCGGCGGAGTCCGGGAAGCCGGAGCGGCCCGGGGAGCCGGGGCGCCCCGACGGGGAGGGAGAGGCGGCGGTCAGCGTCGGCGGCGGCCGGAGCCGCCGCGTCGGCGGCGCCCACCGCTGGGTCCGGCCGGCGAGGCGACGCCCGCGAAAGGAACCGCCTCGGACGGAAGCGGGCGGCGGCGGCGTACCACGATGACGACCAGCGCCAGCAGCAGCGCGGTGCCCGCGGCGATGCCCGCCGCGGTCCACATCCCGCGCGACGAGGAGCCGGCCGCCGCGGCCGCGGCATGCCGCGCGGGGCCCGCGGCCTGCACGGTGGCGCTCGGCGACGGGTGCGGCACCTTGCTCAGCGGCGGCACCAGCGTGCCGACCGGCTGCACGGTGGGCGCGGCCCTGAACCCCCAGTCGAGCAGCGAGGCGGCCTCGCTGTAGACGAGGTTGTGCTTGTCGTGGGACGGGTTCATCACGGTGACCAGCAGCTTGCGCCCGCCGCGCTCGGCGACCCCGGTGAAGGTCGCGCCGGCGTTGGTGGTGTCGCCGTTCTTCACCCCGGCGATCCCCGGGTAGCGGTCGATGTCGTAGTCGCCGCTGAGCAGCCGGTTGGTGTTGGAGATCGCGAAGGACTCCCGGGCCTTGGTCGGCTTGCCCTTCTTGTCCTTCTTGAAGTCGCCGGGGAACTGGGCGGAGACCGTCGAGCAGTACGCGCGGAAGTCGGCGTTCTGCAGGCCCTGGCGGGCGAAGAGCGTCAGGTCGTACGCGCTGCTGTCCTGGCCGGGCTCGTCGTAGCCGTCGGGGGTGACGACGTGGGTGTCGTCCGCCTGGAGTTCGTGGGCCTCAGCGTTCATGCCGCTGACGGTGGCCGGGACGCCGCCGTTCATCGCGGACAGGACGTGCACGGCGTCGTTGCCCGAGCGCAGGAAGACGCCGAGCCACAGGTCGCGCACCGAGTAGGGGAGGTTCTCCTTTATCCCGACCAGGCTGCTGCCCTCGCCCATGCCGGAGAGGTCGGAGAGCTTGACCTTGTACACCTGGTTCTTGGGGAACTTGGGCAGCACGGTGTCGGCGAAGAGCATCTTCAGGGTGCTCGCCGGGGGGAGCTTCCAGTGCGCGTTGTGCGCGGCGAGCACCGCACCGGTCTCGGCGTCCGCGACGATCCACGAGCGCGACGTCAGCTTGGCCGGCAGCGCGGGGACGCCCGGCGCGGCGTTCACCTGGGTGCCCGGGGCTCCCAGCCGGTCGCCGCCGATCGTCGACATCCGCGCGGGCGGCTGCGGCGTGGGCGTCGGCTTCGGGGCCGCCGCCGCGGTCCCGGTCAGCGACGCGCCGCCGAGTACGGCGGCGGTCACGGTCACGGTCAGGGCGCGGTACCGCAGGGCGGTGGTGGTCTTCGCGGGCACCAGCCGAACGTACAGGGCCGCGCGGGACGCCCGCGCCACCGGGTCGGGCGGCGTCGGGGTGAGTATCGCCACCCACCCCCGAGGGAACCTCCCCGCGGAGCCCGCCCATACTGGGACGTATGAAGCTCAGCCGCCGCGTCTCCTGGTTCCTGGCCGCCTTCGGCGTGTGGTCGTGGATCGTGTGGACCACGTTCGTGAAGAACCTGTGGAAGGACACCAGCGGCCTCGCCTTCCACCACGGCGACCACTCCCACCCGACCGCCTACTTCTGGATCCACCTCACGCTGGCGGTCGTCTCCACCGCCCTCGGCACCGCGATCGGCATCCTCGGCCTCCGCGGCCTGCGCGCCGCGCGCCACCAGGCGCAGCCCGCGCCCACCGACGAGAGCACCGGCTCAACGGCCCTCGGCGAGCGCCACTTCGGCCCAGACGGTCTTGCCGACGTCGCGGGAGGACACGCCGCACGCGCGGGTCAGCGCCTGGACCAGTAAGAGGCCGCGGCCGGACTCCGCGTCGCCGTCGGGCGGTACGGGCCGTCCACCCGTGGTGTCCTGCGTCAGGACCGTCGGCGTCCGGCGCCGTACTCGGCCGACGGCAAAGGGCTCTTGCCTATCGTCGGGAGGATGAACTCCTGGATGAGCCCGGTGGCGTCGCGGACCAGCGGGCGGAAGGCGCGGTAGCGGGACAGCGAGATGACGCGGGCGGCGAAGGGAGTCGAGCGGCGGACGAACTCGCGGGTGCGGGCGGTGTCGGGGGTGCGGTCGAAGACCCAGTAGAGGACGACGACCATCAGGTGCAGCCAGAGCAGGTCGGGCAGCAGTTCGGCCAGCTCGGTGTCGAGTTTGGGCGCCAGGTCCGAGCCGGTGAGCACGTCGCGGAAGAGGGCGACGGCGGTGGTCCGCGCGGGGTGGGACTCGTTGGAGAACGGGCTGAGGGAGCTGTCCGGGTCGGCCGCCGTACGGAAGAACTGCGCGGCGAACTCGTGGTACTCGGCGGCGCAGTCCAGCCAGGACTCCAGAGAGATCTGCAGCCGGCCGGCGAAGTCCCGCACGCCCTCCATCCGGGCGGTCGCGTCGAGCGCGTGCGCGTGCGTCATCAGGTCGTAGAACCCCTGGATCAGGAATTCCTTGGACTCGAAGTAGTAGTACGCGTTGCCGACCGAGACGCCGGCCTCCTTGGCGATGGCCCGCATGGTGGTCTTGTCGTAGCCGCGCTCCTGGAACAGCCGCATCGCGGTGTCCAGGATCAGCGTCCGGGTCTGCTCGCTCTTGCCCGTCTTGGGCCGGGCCCGGCCGCCGGGGAGCTCCTCGGCCGCCGCGCCCGGCTCCGGCCCGGGGGCGGGAGCCGCTGCGCTGTTCATGTCCTCCACCCCGGTGAGCCTAGTGCTCTGGCCACGAAGGCCAGAGCACTAGCCGGGCGGCGCGCATCCGTCGGTGCACGTCGCGTCGCCCTCCGCGGCCGGCGGCGCCGGCAACCGCTGGGTCCAGCCGCCGTTGCCCTCGTACACCCACACCGGGGCCGGGCCCTGCCGGGCTGCCCCGGTGGGGGAGTACCGCCCCGCGAACGGCCCGGCGGGGTCGGGTGCGCGCGGCGCGACCGGGTGCCGGGGCAGGCCGGCGGTGGTGTCCGCGCGCTGCCACTGCGCCCAGCCGCCGCCGGCCGCGGCGTCCTTGCGGGCCTGCGCCTCGCGCCACTTGGCGGCGCCGAGGACCGCCGCCCTGGCCACGCGGCGGCCGTGCGCGGTGGCCAGGGTGTGCGAGAGGGCGCGGTGGTCGGCCAGCGCCCACAGGCACACCACCCAGGCGGCGTCGCCCGTGTAGACCTGGCCGGCGTCGCCGACCACGGTGATCTCGCGCCGGGTGGCGCCGTCGTGGTCGAGCGCCGGGAACCAGTTCCTGGCCTGCGCCGAGCCGACCGGCACCAGCCGGATCGGCACGAGCTGGCGCTGGCCGCGCAGCCAGCCGCCGACGAAGGCGCACAGCCTGCAGTCCGGGTCGTAGAGCACGGTGAGTCCGCGCAGCGGGGTGCGCTCGGGGCGCCCGCCTCCCGCCGGCCGGACCCCGGGAGCGGCGCCGGCGGTCATCTCAGACCCCCGCCGGAGCGATCCGGGTGTGGTCGTCCGGCTCGATCGGCGGGAACTGCTCGCGCTCCAGCAGGCCGCGGCGGCGGATGCGGTTGAGCGCGTAGACGTTGCCCAGGTGCATCACGCCGAGCACCAGCAGGACGACGCCGAGCTTGACCGACAGGGCCTCGAAGACTTGCCGGGCGTCGTCGATGGTGTCGCCGGACTTCAGGTACAGGGCCACGAAGCCCAGGTTGACCAGGTAGAAGCCGACCACCAGCAGGCGGTTGACGGCGTCGGCGAGCGCGTCGTTGCCGTGCAGCACGTCGGCCAGGAAGACCCGGCCGTTGCTGCTGAGCGTGCGGGCCACCCACACGGTCAGGCAGACGCTGATCAGCAGGTAGACGACATACGCGAGGACAGTCATGTCCATGGCGCGTACCACCCCTCATTCGTTCTTTGAACGTGTTCAAAAGAGCTGACACGCTCACGGTAGACCTCTTTTTGAACACGTTCAAGGCCAGGTCCGGCCGGCGTCGGCCCGAGCCCGCGCGCAGAAGGGCCCGGCTCCCTCGGGGGAAGGAGCCGGGCCCAGTCCTGCGGGGCGGCCGGAGCGGCCGCGCGCTGCGTCAGTCGGAGGAGAAGCTCAGCTCCAGATCGACGCTGCCGTCACCGTCGTCGTCGCCCTCGGCGACCCGCACGGTCACGGGGAAGGGCGGATACCCCATGGTCAGCAGGGTGTAGCTGCCCGGGTGCAGGTTGCCGAAGGCGTACCCGCCGTCCTTGCCGGTGGTGATCGAGGCGATCTCCTTGCCGTCGGCGTCCTTCAGCACCACCTGCGCGTCCTCCACCGGCTCGCCGTCCGCGCGGCGGACCGTGCCGGTCAGCGAGCCGGTGCCGGTGAGGTGCAGATCACAGGTGACCGGACCGTCGTCGGTCAGCACGCTGGCGGTCTGCGGGTGGTGGCCGTCGGCGTTGGCGACCAGGACGTACGGGCCGGGTCCCGGCGTCGGCAGCAGGAACGCACCGTCCTGCCCGGCACTGGCCCGGCCGACCTGGCGGCCGTCGGAGGCGATCAGGGTCAGCTCCGCGCCCGGCACCGGCAGCCCGGCGACGCCGGTCACCCGGCCGCGCACGGCGGGACCGCCGTCCTCGGCGGGAACCCGCGCGCCGGGCACCACCGGCGCCGGCGGGACGTCGGAGCCCGGCCCGGCGGCGGACCCGACGCCGGCCCCGGCGGTGGCCACCGCCACCGCCTCCTCCGCGGGCTCGACCGCCAGGTGCGGCAGGCGCTTGTCCAGCCACTCCGGCAGCCACCAGTTGGAGCGGCCGAACATGTGCATCAGCGACGGCACCAGCACCGTCCGCAGGATGAACGCGTCCAGCGCGACCGCCCCGGCCAGCCCGATGCCGAACATGGCGAGCACCCGCTCGCCGCTGAGCACGAAGGCGAAGAAGACGCAGATCATGATGACCGCGGCGGAGTTGATCACCCGGCTGGTCTCGGCCAGGCCGACCCGCACCGCCCGCGCGTTGTCCTTGCTGTTGACCCACTCCTCGTGCATCCGGCTGACCAGGAAGACCTGGTAGTCCATCGACAGGCCGAAGAGCAGCGACAGCATGATCACCGGCAGGAAGGCGTCGATCGGGCCGGCCCGCCCGGCCAGCGAACCACCCCAGCCCCACTGGAAGATCGCCACCAGCACGCCGAACGACGCGGCGGCCGCCACCAGGTTCATCACCGCCGCGGTCAGCGGCACGACCAGGCTGCGGAAGGCGAACAGCAGCAGCACGAAGCCCAGCGCGATGATCACACCGATGAACAGCGGGAGCTTGGCGAACAGGACGGTGGCGAAGTCCTCGAAGATCGCGGTCTGGCCGCCGACGTAGGCGTGCATGGTGGTGCCCCGCTCGGCGGCCGGCACGACGTCGTCGCGCAGGTGGTCGATCAGGTCCGAGGTCGCCTTGTCCTGCGGCGAGGTGGTCGGCACCGCGTCGATGAACTCGATGTCGCCGGCGTTCTTCAGCGGCACCTGCGCGGCGAAGGCGATGCCGTCGGTCGACTTCAGGGTGGCCACCAGCCGCGTCACCGCGGCCTTGTCGGCGGCCGTCGGCGCCTCGGCGAGGATGGTCAGCGGGCCGTTGGAGCCCGGTCCGAAACCGTCCGCCAGCAGGTCGTACGCCTTGCGGGTGGTGGTCGTCGTCGGGTTGTTGCCCTGGTCCGACGAACCGAGGCGCAGGCTGAGCGCGGGGACCGCCAGGACCGCCATGACGACCACCGCGACGGCGGCCAGCGCGCGGGTGTGCCGCTCCAGGAACGACGACCAGCGGGCCGCCGGGCCGGTGGCGCCCGCGGTCTGCGGGCCCGCCGCGGCCAGCTTGCGGCGCTGGCGGCGGCTGAGCACCCGCGGCCCCAGCGCGCCGAGCATCGCGGGCAGCAGCGTGGTGGCCGCCGCGACCGTGACGATGACGGTCAGCGAGGCGGCGACGGCGACGCCGTTGAGGAAGGTCAGCCGCAGGGTGAACATGCCCAGCAGCGCGATGCACACCGTGCCGCCGGCGAAGAGCACCGCGCGGCCCGAGGTGTTGAGGGAGGCGACCGCCGCCTCCTCCGGGCTCTTGCCGGCCAGGATGCCCTTGCGGTGCCGGGTGACGATGAACAACGCGTAGTCGATGCCGACGCCGATGCCGACCAGGCTCGCCAGCTGCGGGGAGAAGTCCGCCACGTTCATGCCGTGGCTGAGCAGGATGATCGCCGACGAGGCGATGCCGACGCCGAACAGCGCGGTGAGGATCGGCAGCAGCATGCCGAACAGCGAGCCGAGCGCCAGGAAGAGCACCACGGCCGCGGCGGCTATGCCGACGCCCTCGGCGAGTCCGGGCACCGGCTGCTCGGCCTGCGCCGGCTTGTTGCCGCCGACCTCGACCTCCAGGCCCGGGGCGCGCGCGGTGTGCGCGGTGTCGATCAGCAGCGTCGCCTGGTCGTTGGACATGTCGTTGCCGAGCTTGGTGTACGTCACCGTGGCGTACGCCGTGCGGCCGTCCTTGCTGATCTGCGCGGCGCCCGCGGTGTCGTACGGGCTGACGACGGTGCCGACGTCCGGCTGCCCGGCGATCTTCGCCAGCACCGGGGTGATGTGCCGCCGGACCGAGGCGTCCTTCACCGAACCGGAGTCCACGTGCCACACCACGGTGTCGGCCTCACCGGACCGCGCCGGCAGCGCCTTGTCCATCAGGTCGAGGACCTTGGTCGACTCGGTGCCCTTCAGGGAGAAGGCGTTGGAGTACGCGTCGCCCGCGATGCTGCCGGCCGCGCCGACTCCCACGAGTGTCGCCACCCACAGGGCGATCACCCACCATTTGTGACGAAAACACCATCGTGCCACACCGGCCACGGCCACATCCCCCATCGTTCAGGTGAAGTACGCGTCTTCCCACGCGTGTTTGTCCAACGAGCCTCTTCAGCCTCCGTGGCTCTGGTGGCCGTCACCAAACGGATCGACGTTCTCTCAGGGAACTCCAAAGTTCGGTCCTGCCGGACCGCGGGCCGGCGACCGGATACTGGGTGCCATGGACGCTGACCCGGCCGCCGCCGCCGGCCCGCAGAGCGCGCAGGCACCCGCCCCCCGCGCGCCGCTCGCCACCGTGCTCGTCGTCGAGGACGAGCCGGGCATCGCGGACATCCTGCGGATCACCCTGAAGTACAACGGCTTCGCGGTGCTCGGCGCGGCCACCGGCCGCGAGGCGGTCGCCGTCGCCCGGCTGCACCGGCCCGACCTGGTGCTGCTCGACGTGATGCTGCCGGACGGCAACGGCTGGGAGGTCTGCCGCACGCTGCGCGCGGACCGGGCCGCGCAGGACGAGGAGGACGACCTCGCGATCATCTTCGTCACCGCCCGGGACGCGCCGCGCGACGTGGTGGCCGGGCTCGCGCTGGGCGGCGACGACTACATCACCAAGCCGTTCGGCGTCGACGAGGTGGTGGCCCGGGTGCACGCGGTGCTGCGCCGCACCCGCCGCCGCACCGGCCAGGCCGAGCGGGTGCTGCGCCACCGCGACCTGGAGATGGACGAGGCGACGTACACCGTGCGCCGGGCCGGCCAGCCGGTCGAACTGACGCCCACCGAGTACAACCTGCTGCGGCACCTGCTGCGCCACGCCGGGCGCATCCTCACCAAGGAGCAGCTGCTCCAGCACGTCTGGCGGTACGACACCGCGGTGTCGTCCACCGTCGTCGAGACGTACATCTCCTACCTGCGGCGCAAGCTCGACCGGCTGGGGCCGCCGCTGATCGAGACGCGGCGCGGCATCGGCTACGGGCTGACCGGGGACCCGGCGTGAAGTGCTCGTTCTGGCCGCGGCCGCAGTCGCTGCGCGGCCGCTTCACCATCGCCAACGTGCTGTTCCTCGCGGCCGGGCTGGTGCTGGCGGCGGCCGCCAGCATCGCCGCGACGTACATGGTGCTGATCGGGCAGATCGACGAGACGCTGCGGTCGCAGAGCACCGCGCTGGACCGGGCCGCGCTCGGCAGCGACGGGCTGCGCCAGCTGTGCACCCTCGCCGAGCTGCTCCAGATGGGCAAGGGCGGCGCGTCCGTCGCCGACGCCTTCCAGCAGGACCTGTTCATCGTGCTCGACGCCCAGGGGCGGCCCGCCACCGTCTGCCACGACGACGCCGGGCCGGTCACCGCCGACCAGCGGCGGATGGCCGACGCGCTCTCCGACCCTGCGCACCTGGCCTCCGGCGGCACCTCGACGGTGCGGTCCGGGATGACCGAGTACCGGGTGATGGCCACCCGGCTGCCCGACGGCACCCTGGTGGTCCACGGCATCCGGCTCAACGGCGTCAAGCACGCCATCGGCAAGCTGCTGATCTGGGAGTCGGCGGCAGGCGTCGTACTGCTCGGGCTGCTCGCCACCGGCTCGCTGACCGCCGCCAGACGCCGGCTCAGCCCGCTGGAGGACATGGTCGAGACCGCGTCGGCGATCGCCGAGGGCGACCTGTCCCGGCGGATCGGCGCGGCCCGGCACGGCTCCAGCGAGGTCGAGCAGCTCAGCAGCGCGCTCAACGCGATGCTCCAGCAGATCGAGACCGCGCTGACCGAGAGCGAGCGCGCCACCGCGCAGCTCCGGCAGTTCCTCGCCGACGCCTCCCACGAACTGCGCACCCCGCTGGCCTCCGTCCGCGGCTACCTCCAGCTCTACGAGAAGGGCATGCTCGACCCGGACGAGCGCGACCGCGCGCTGGGCCGGGTCTCCGCGGAGGCGCTGCGGATGAGCCGCCTGGTCGACGAACTCCTCGCGCTGGCCCGCCTGGAGGACCGCCCCGCGCTCCCGCACTGCCCGGTCGACCTGGCCGCCCTGGTCGGCGACGCGGCGGCGGATCTGGCCGCCCAGCAGCCGGAGCGGCCGCTGACGCTGCTGCCGGCGGGCGTGGGAGGCGCCGCCGCGGTCCGCGCGCTCGGCGACGAGGCCGGGCTGCGGCAGGTGGTCGGCAACCTTCTCGGCAACGTGCTGGTGCACACCCCCGCGGACTCCCCGCTGACGATCGAGCTGGTCCGCGAGGGCGGCGACGTGGTGCTGCGGATCGCCGACTCCGGCCCGGGGATGGCCGCCGACGACGCCGCGCGGGTCTTCGACCGGTTCTTCCGGGCCGCGCCCGACCGCGCCCGCGAGACCGGCGGGGCCGGCCTCGGCATGTCCATCGTCCAGGCCGTCGTGCACGCCCACGGCGGCTCCGTCGACCTCGACACCGCCCCGACCCGCGGCCTGACCGTCCACGTCCGCCTGCCCGCCGCCGCGCCCTGACCCACGCGGTCCGGGCGCATCCAAGGGGGGGTGAAGGGCGCGGGGAACGGCGCGGCCGGCCAGCGCGAGGGCGGTACGTCTCCACCGGCCCGGAGGGGCAGTCGCGGCCGCCGCCGGGCCACCGGCCACCGGCCCGCCGCGCCGGGGCCTGACCGTCGCCGAGACGCGACGTACCCGGCGGACGTGACGGAAAGGCCGGACACGGCGGACCGGCTTCGCCCGACTTGCGTTGGAGTCGACTCCAACCTCTAGCGTCGTGGGCATGACGCACGCAGCAGACCGCAACGACGCCCCCGCCGACCGCTACGCCCGCGGGCTCGCCGCGCTCCGGCTGGTCACCGGAACCGAGCACCCCGCGGTGCTCGACCCGATCGCCGAGATCGCGCCCGACCTGGCACGGCTGACCGTCGAGTTCGGCTACGGCGACGTCTGGTCGCGGCCCGGCCTCACGCCCAAGCAGCGGCAGATCGCCACCATCGCCGCGCTGGCCGCACTCGGCAACGCGGCGCCGCAGCTGCGCTTCCACATCGGCGGCGCGCTCAACGTCGGCTGCTCGCGGCGCGAGATCGTGGAAACCTTTCTGCACGCGACCGTCTACGCCGGTTTCCCGGCGGCGCTCAACGCGCTCACCGCGGCGCGCGCGGTGTTCGCCGACCGCCCGGCCGCCCCCGGCGACGACCCGGCGGCCGCGTCCGTCCCGTCCGACGGCGACCGCCACCGGCGCGGCCTCGAAGCGCTCCGCGCGGTCGACGGCCCGCACGGTGTCGACGTCGTCCGCTCGCTGGACGACATCGCACCCGATCTCGGCCGCTACCTCGTCGAGTACGTCTTCGGCGACATCTACGCCCGCGACGGCCTGGCGCTGCCGCTGCGCGAGCTCGCCTCGGTCGCGATGTGCACGGCCCTGGGCACCGCCGCGCCCCAACTGCGCGTCCACATCCGCGGTTTTCTCAACGTCGGCGGCAGCCGCGAGGAAGTCGTCGAGCTGATGACCCAGCTCGCCGGGTACGCGGGCTTCCCCGCCGCCCTCAACGGCGTCGCCGCCGCCCGGGAGATCTTCGCGGAGACGGCGGACGCCGGGTGACCGGCACGGCGGACGCCCGCGGCCCGGCGGCGCTGTCCGAGGCACCCCCTACCGTTCGGGCATGGCAACGGTGACGTTCGTCGACGAGACGACATCCGGGGAACGGCGCGGCTCCTGGGGGCTGGAGATCGCGGAGGAACGGCTCACGGTGGGGGAGTTGATACGGCGGCGGGTCTTCCAGGAGGTCGCGGAGTTCCACGCGCGGCGCCCGGAGGTGTTCACCGGGCTGGTGCAGCCGACCGACGCCGAGCGCACGCTCAACGGCTACCGGCTGCGCGCCGACCGGGTGATCGACCCGGAGCGGCAGACCGAGCTGGCGCTGGAGGCGTTCGGCAGGAACGGCTTCCTGCTGCTCGTCGGCGACCGGCAGGTCGAGGACGTCGCCGAGGAGGTCGACCTGCCGCTCGGCACCGAGGTGGTCTTCCTCAAGCTGGTCCCGCTGGTGGGTGGCTGATGGAGCTGGACTACGCGCAGGTGTGCGAGCAGGTGGCCCGCGCCGTCGCCAAGGGGGACCTCGACGCGCTGGCCACCGAGGTGCGCTGGGTCGCCGAGGCGAACGGCCACCGGTGGGAGGGCGCGGCGGCCGACGTGCTGGAGCTGCTGCGGGAGATGCCGGCGGTGGATCGGGCCGCTCTGGTGGTGACGCTGGAACGGCAGTACCGCGAGTACCCGGCCCTGTCGGTGCACCGCGGCGCGGTCCCCGCGCTGCCGGGACTGGTCGCCGAGGGGCTGCCGGCGCAGATCCTGGCGGCCGCGCGGGTGGAGGCGCTCGAAGCGTGCGCGCGGCAGTACGCCCCGAGCCCCACCTGGCTGGCGGTCCTGGTCACCGAGGCGGCCGCCGCCGGCCGGCCGCCGTCGCCCGCCGTGGTCGGCGCGGTGCGCCGCGCCCTGCTCGCCCGGCACTGGAACCACGAGACGCTCAAGCCGATCGCCGCCGCCCTCACCGAGCCGGCCGTCAACCCGGGCGAGGCATGGGCGGACGCCGCGCTCGCGGAGGCGGCCGGGCTCGCCGCGCCCTGGACCGAGCTGCTGCGGCACGCGGCGACCGCGGCGTCCGCCAAGCCGTCCGCCGCATGGGACCAGCGGGGCCGCGCGATCCTCGGCCGGCTCGACGAGGGCGGCCAGGACGCCGCGGGCGCCCGCATCCTCGGCTGGCTCGCCCTCGTCGGCCGCCCGCGCACCGCGCCGCTGGAGCCCGGTGTGCACGGGGCGGGCGTCAACGAGCTGTACGACCCGTACAACGCCAACGCGGTGCGCGGCCTGACCTGGCTGCTGGCGCTGCTGCCCGCGCACCCCGACGCGGCGCGGACCCTCGGCGCGCTCGTGGAGACCTCGCTGCGCAAGGTCGCGGGGACCGGCCCGCGCAACCCGAAGGTCGCCAACGCCGCGGTGGCCGTCCTCGCCCGCACCGACCACGAGTCGGCCCTCGCCGAACTCGCCCGGCTGGCCTCCCGGGTGACGTTCAAGGGCACCCTGAAGCCGATCGAGGCGGCGCTCGACGCGCGGGCCGCGGCGCTCGGGCTGAGCCGCGAGGAGGTCGAGGAGCTGGCGGTGCCCTCCTACGGGCTCACCGAGGTCGGCCGGCTGCCGCACCCGCACGGCGAACTGGCGGTCGTCGGCGCCAAGGCGGTGCTGCGCTGGCGGAACGCCGCAGGCAGGGACGTCAAGTCGCCGTCCGCCGACGTCCGGCGCGACCACCCCGAGCAGGTCGCCGCGCTGAAGACCTCCGCCAAGGACATCGACAGGATGCTCGGCGCCCAGTCCGAGCGGCTCGACCGGCAGTTCCTGGCCCGCCGCGGCTGGACGTACACCGCTTGGCGGGCCCGGCTGCTGGACCACCCGCTGCTGGGCACGCTCGCCCGCCGGCTGCTGTGGACGGTGGACGGCGCGGCCTGCGGCTTCGCCGACGGCGGGCTGCGCACCCTGGCGGGCGACCCGCTCCCCGCGCCGGCCGGCGACGCGCCGGTCGCGCTGTGGCACCCGGTCGGCCGCGAGCCCGCGGAGGTCGTCGCGTGGCGGGACTGGCTGGAGCGGTACGGGATCACCCAGCCGTTCAAGCAGGCCCACCGCGAGGTGTACCTGCTCACCGACGCCGAGCGCGCCACCGGCACGTACTCCAACCGGTTCGCCGCGCACGTCCTGCGCCAGCACCAGTTCCACTCGCTGGCCGCGGTCCGCGGCTGGCGCAACAAGCTGCGCCTGATGGTCGACGACACCTACGAGCCGGCGGTGCGCGAACTGCCGCGGTGGGGGCTGCGCGCCGAGTTCTGGATCGAGGGCGCCGGCGACGACTACGGCGCGGATACCACCGGATCGGGCTCCTTCCTGCGGCTCGCCACCGACCAGGTGCGCTTCTATCCGCTGGACGCGCCGCGCAACCACGCCCACGCGTGCGGCGGCGGGTACGAGCAGTGGCGGCACGGCGGCGCGGAGCGCGTCGACCCGCTGCCGCTCGCCGAGGTGCCGCCGATGGTGCTCAGCGAGGTGCTGCGCGACGTCGACCTGTTCGTCGGCGTCGCCAGCGTCGGCAACGACCCGACCTGGCAGGACGGCGGACCCGACGGGCGGTTCCGGGCCTACTGGCGGTCCTACGGCTTCGGTGAACTCGCGGAGAGCGCCCGCAGCCGCAAGGAGCTGCTGGAGCGGATCGTGCCGCGGCTGGCCATCGCCGACCGGGCCACCGTCGAGGGCCGCTTCCTGCACGTGCGCGGCGAGCGCCACACGTACCGCATCCACCTCGGCTCGGGGAACGTCCTGATGGCGCCGAGCGACCGCTACCTGTGCATCGTGCCCTCGGGCGCGGCGCGCGGCGCCGACGGCGTCGGCTACCTGCCGTTCGAGGGGGACGGGATGCTCGCCGTCATCCTCAGCAAGGCGATGATGCTGGCCCGCGACACCGAGATCACCGACCCCACGGTGCTCAGCCAGCTGTGAACGCGCAGGCCCCCGCTCCCACCAGGGGGAGCGGGGGCCGAGCGGCGCCGGGAGCGCGGCGAGGAGCCGGAGGAGCTAGAAGCGCCGCGTGATCAGCGCGCGCTTGACCTCCTGGATCGCCTTCGTGACCTCGATGCCGCGCGGGCAGGCGTCCGTGCAGTTGAAGGTGGTGCGGCAGCGCCACACGCCGTCCTTGTCGTTCAGGATCTCCAGCCGCTGCTCACCGCCCTCGTCGCGGGAGTCGAAGATGAACCGGTGCGCGTTGACGATCGCCGCCGGGCCGAAGTACTGCCCGTCGTTCCAGAACACCGGGCAGGACGAGGTGCACGCCGCGCACAGGATGCACTTGGTGGTGTCGTCGAAGCGCTCGCGGTCCTCCGCGGACTGGAGCCGCTCGCGGGTCGGCTCGTTGCCCTTGGTGATCAGGAACGGCATCACGTCCCGGTACGCCTGGAAGAACGGGTCCATGTCGACCACGAGGTCCTTCAGCACGGTCAGGCCCTTGATGGGCTCCACCGTGATGGGCTTCTCCGGGTTGATGTCCTTGATCAGCGTCTTGCAGGCCAGCCGGTTGCGGCCGTTGATCCGCATCGCGTCGGAGCCGCACACGCCGTGCGCGCACGAGCGACGGAAGGTCAGCGTGCCGTCGACCTCCCACTTGACCTTGTGCAGCGCGTCGAGCACGCGCTCCTTGGGGTCGATCGGCAGCTGGTAGTCCACCCACTGCGGCTCCGCGGAGACCTCCGGGTTGAACCGGCGGACCCGCAGCGTGATCGTGATCAGGTGCGACGCGGCGCTCTCGGCCGCGTCCAGCGCGGCGGAGTTGCCGTCGTGCGTGTCGAGCGTCGGGGTGCTCATCAGTACTTACGCTCCATCGGCTGGTAGCGGGTCTGCACGACCGGCTTGTAGTCGAGGCGGATCGACTCGGTGCCGGTGGCGTCCACCTCGCGGTACGCCATCGTGTGCCGCATGAAGTTGACGTCGTCGCGGGTCGGGAAGTCCTCGCGGTAGTGGCCGCCGCGGGACTCCTTGCGGGCCAGCGCGGACACCGCCATGACCTCGGCCAGGTCGAGCAGGTTGCCCAGCTCCACGGCCTCCAGCAGGTCGGTGTTGAACCGCCTGCCCTTGTCCTGGATCGCGACGTTGCGGTAGCGGGCGCGCAGCTCGCCGATCTTCTCCACCGCGGTCTTGATGGTCTGCTCGGTGCGGAACACCATCACGTTGGCGTCCATGCACTCCTGCAGCTCGCTGCGGATGTCGGAGACCCGCTCGGTGCCGGTGGAGTTCCGCAGCCGCTCGACCTGCTCGACGACCAGCGCGGCCGGGTCCTCCGGCAGCGGCACGTAGTCGTTGGCGTGCGCGTAGTCCGCGGCGGCGATGCCGGAGCGGCGGCCGAAGACGTTGATGTCGAGCAGCGAGTTGGTGCCGAGCCGGTTCGCGCCGTGCACCGACACGCAGGCGACCTCGCCCGCCGCGTACAGGCCGGGCACCACCGTGGTGTTGTCGGCGAGCACCTCGCCCTGCACGTTCGTCGGGATGCCGCCCATCGCGTAGTGCGCGGTCGGCTGGATCGGGATCGGGTCGGTGTACGGCTCGATGCCCAGGTACGTGCGGGCGAACTCGGTGATGTCCGGCAGCTTCGCGTCGAGCTGCTCCGGCGGCAGGTGCGTCAGGTCGAGGTAGACGTGGTCGCCGTCGGGGCCGCAGCCGCGGCCCTCGCGGATCTCGGTGTAGATCGCCCGGGAGACGACGTCACGCGAGGCGAGGTCCTTCATGACCGGCGCGTACTTCTCCATGAAGCGCTCGCCGTCCTTGTTGCGGAGGATGCCGCCCTCACCGCGGGCGCCCTCCGTCAGCAGGATGCCCATCCGCCAGATGCCCGTCGGGTGGAACTGGAAGAACTCCATGTCCTCCAGCGGCAGCCCGCGCCGGTACACCGCGGCCTGGCCGTCACCGGTCAGGGTGTGCGCGTTGGAGGTCACCTTGAAGAACTTGCCGGTGCCGCCGGACGCGTAGATCACGGCCTTCGCCTGGAAGACGTGGATCTCGCCGGTCGCCAGCTCGTACGCGACCACGCCGGCCGACCGCTGCACGCCGTCGACCTCGGTGAGCAGCTGGTCCAGGACGTAGAACTCGTTGAAGAACTCCACGCCCTCCTTGACGCAGTTCTGGTAGAGCGTCTGGAGGATCATGTGACCGGTGCGGTCCGCGGCGTAGCAGGAGCGGCGGACCGCGGCCTCGCCGTGGTTGCGGGTGTGGCCGCCGAAGCGCCGCTGGTCGATCCGGCCCTCGGGCGTCCGGTTGAAGGGCAGGCCCATCTTCTCCAGGTCGAGGACCGCGTCGATGGCCTCCTTCGCGAGGATCTCGGCGGCGTCCTGGTCGACCAGGTAGTCACCGCCCTTGATCGTGTCGAAGGTGTGCCACTCCCAGTTGTCCTCCTCGACGTTCGCCAGCGCGGCGGCCATGCCGCCCTGCGCCGCGCCGGTGTGGGACCTGGTCGGGTACAGCTTGGTCAGGACGGCGGTGCGGCTGCGCTTGGTCGCCTCGATGGCGGCGCGCATGCCGGCGCCGCCCGCGCCGACGATGACGGTGTCGTACTTGTGGATCTGCATGGGTCGCTTCCCTGTCCTGCCCTGGCCTAGCGGATGTTCGGGTCGAAGGTGAAGATCACCAGTGATCCGAGCACGATGGTGAACGCCACGGCGGTGAACAGCAGCGCCTTGAGCCAGAAGCGGGTGTTCGCCTGCTCGGCGTAGTCGTTGATCACGGTCCGCAGGCCGTTGCCGCCGTGCAGCATGGCCAGCCACAGCATGACCAGGTCCCAGCCCTGCCAGAACGGCGAGGCCCAGCGGCCCGCGACGAACGCGAAGCCGACCTTGGTGACGCCGCCGTCCAGCACCAGCTGGATGATCAGGTGCCCGATCACCAGCACCACGAGCACGACGCCGGACAGCCGCATGAACAGCCAGCCGTACAGCTCGAAATTGGTGCGGGTGGCCCGCGGGGTGCGCGGGGTGCGGGTGCGCGGCGGCTCGATCACCGGCGCGGGGTTGTCGATGCCGTACGCGGCGGTGGAGCTGGGCAGCTCCACGCCGTCGGTCGGGGTGACTTCAGTGGCCATCTGTCGATCAGCTCCCGAACAGCACTCGTGCGGCGTGGCCAAGGACGGGGTAGATCGCGCCGAGCATCAGCAGGACCCACAGGCCCATCACGGTCCAGAACATCTGCTTCTGGTAGCGGGGGCCCTGCGTCCAGTAGTCCACGGCGATGATCCGCAGGCCGTTGAGCGCGTGGAAGAGGATCGCGGCGACCAGGCCGTACTCCAGCAGGCTGACGATCGGGGTCTTGTAGGTCGAGACGACCTTGTCGTAGTCCTCGGGGGAGACGCGCACCAGAGCGGTGTCGAGGACGTGGACGAACAGGAAGAAGAAGATGAGGACACCTGTGACTCGATGAGCCACCCAGGACCACATGCCTTCCCGGCCGCGGTAAAGCGTTCCAGCCGGCACGGAAAATACCCTCCGGGAGCGGGACGAGGGCTGCCGGCTTCGCTGTCGGTCACGCCCGGCCGGGTACGGTCCACCGGCCCCGGCCATCGTAGCGACGCGATGTCGGCTCGGTACCACGGGGTGGGCCAGGTGTGATCGATCCCGCACGGTCGGGTGAACCTGTGCGCGGCCGGTGGGCCCGGCGGAACCGGAATCGGCGCCCCGCGCGCGCCGGGCGGCGGGTCAGCCGACGCGCGCGGGGGCCTCGGCGAGCCGCAGCAGGCGGGCCCGGCACAGCCGGCGCAGCTGCTCCGCGGTGGCCACCGACTCCTCGTCCTCGTCGTGGCCGAGCCGTTCGCGCAGCGAGGCCAGCGTCTGGTCCAGCACCGCGGTGGGGTCGTCGCCCTCCGCGGCCAGCACGAACGCGTGCCCGAACTTCGCCTCGTACGCCGCGTGGGCCGCGCGCAGCGCGGTGTGCACGGTGAGGTTGCCGCGGTCGTGCAGCGCGCTCGTGGCCTCGCCGGCCAGCGCCTCCGCGAGGTCACCGGACGTCAGGTCGTACGCGGCCTCGTCGGCCGCCGCGAGCAGGGCCGCCACCGTCGGATACGGGCGGTGCGCCGCCATCCGCCGCGCCCAGCGGTGCGATCCGCAGCACGCGCGCAGGGCCGTCTCGGCGGCGACGGAAGGGGCCTGGTTGAGCCGGCTCAGCCCCTCGGGCAGGGTGGCGCTGGACAGCGTCGGGCTCCTGTGGATACGGCCGCGAACAGCGGGACGGCGGAACACGGCGGGGGATGGCCCCACTTTACGGTCCGCCGCGAACTCCGGTGCTGCTCTCGCTGAGTGCCTGGTGAACTTCACCCGTACGAGTAGGTGACCGGCGGCGTCCGCGCGGCGCGGCGCGGGGCCGCGCGCGGTACGAGACGACGGCCGGGGGCCGCCTCCCCCCACAGGAGCGTCCCCGGCCGCCACTTGTAGGGCGTATCCCCCCGCAAAAGTGTCACCGGCCCCGGATGAGGCAGGATGGTGAAGTGGTCGAGGGGGTGGGACCTGACGTGGATCTGGACACCGCGGTGGTGGCGGCGCAAGACGGTGACGAGACCGCCTTCCGCGTCGTCTACCGCGCTGTGCAGCCGCAGTTGCTGAGTTACGTGCGCGGCCTGGTGGGCCCCGCGGACGCGGAGGACGTCGCCTCCGAGGCGTGGCTGCAGATCGCCCGCGACCTGCCCGGCTTCCGCGGCGACGGCGGGTCGGTACGCGGCTGGGCGGCGCGCATCGCCCGCAACCGCGCGCTCGACCACATCCGCGCCCGCAGCCGCCGGCCGGTCTCCGGCGCCGGCCTCGACGAGCTGATCCAGCTGCCAGGACACGCCGACACCGCGGGCGAGGCGCTGGACGCGGTCGCCACCGACCGGGCGCTCGCGGCGATCGCCGCGCTGCCGCGCGAGCAGGCCGAGGCGGTGATGCTGCGCGTCGTGATGGGCCTGGACTCCACCAGCGCCGCCCGCGTGCTGGGCAAGCGGGCCGGCTCGGTGCGGATGGCCACCCACCGCGGGCTGCGCCGGCTGGCCGAGGTCCTCCAGGCGGAGGCGGGCGACACGTCCGGTGTGCCCGGCGTGGCGGGCGCGCCCGCCGACGGCGGCGGCCCGGCGGAAGACGCTGGTGGCGGCCGCCGGCACCGCGCCGAGGTGACGTTTTCCGCGTCGAAGGCGCTGTGAGGAAGTGACATGACCGACGACCGACGACACGACTCCTCCGCCGCCGCCTGGCGCGAACTGCGCTTCACGGCAGGGCCCGGCGCGCCCGCGGGCGCGCCGGGCCCGCCGACGCGGACCGCCCGCGAACGCGCCGCGGTCGCCTCGGGGCTGCGCGCGGGCTGGCTGACCGGGCAGGCCGCGGAGGCGCTGGTGGCCGGCGGCCCGGTGCCGACCCCGGACGCCGAGGCGGCCGGCACCGCGGACCGGCTGCTCGGCCTGCTGGCCGACGCACGCGCGCGGGACACCGCCGCCGCGCTCGACCCCGCGCGGGAGGAAGCGGCGCTCGCCGCCTTCCGTGCCGCCCGGCCGGCCACCGGCCGAGCCGCCGCTGCGCGCAGGCCGCGGCTCGCCTTCCGGTCGGTGCGGGTGGCCGCCGCCGCGCTGGCCTCGGTGCTCGCGCTCGGCGGGGTCGCGGTCGCGATGGCCGTCCGCGGCGGTACGGTCCCGATGCCCGGCGGCGGCTCCGGCGCCTCCCCGGTCAGCAGCACCCCGGCGGCCGTCGCCCCCGGCGGCACCGTCCCCGCCACCGGTGCCCCCGGCACCCACCGCCGCCCCATCGGCCCCTCCACACCGTGCGTGACACCCCGGCAGGACCCGGCCTCCCACGGTGGCGCTGGCGCGCCGGGCACCGGCGGTGGCGCGCACGCGCGCGGTGACACCGGCGACGGCACCGGCATCGGCAGCACCGCCGGTGGCGGCCACGCGCAGTCGGGCAGCGGCAGCGGCGCGCATGCGCACAGCAACGCCGGCGACGGCACAGGCACCGGCAGCGGCGCCCCCGCGCAGACGACCAACGGCGGCGGCGCGGGCGCGCCGAGCAGCGCCGGCGACGGCGGCGGCGCGCACGCGCAGAGCAAGGGCAGCGGCGCCCGGGGCGTCAGCGGCAGCGGCGGCGGAAGGCCGCGGGGGAAGCAGGCCGGCAGCGGTCGCGGCGCGGCCGCGCCGCCCACCCCCGCCTCCGGCACGGGCTGCGGCGGTCACGCCGGCCCGCACCACGGCGGCGCGGGCGGCGCCGCCCAGCCCGCCAAGCGGCACAGCGGCCGGGCGGCCGGCGCGGCCCGCGGCGGTTCGTCCGGCAGATCCTCGCGCCCGACCCGCACGCAGAAGCCGCGCACGACCCGTACGCCCGGGTCGCGGCACGGCAGGTCCGTGCGGGCCGGGTCGGCCCCGGCGCCCGGCGCGCGCGGCGCCTGACGTCGGGTGGGCGGTCCCGCCCTCGCGGGTGGCCGCGGTCGGCAGCGGCCCGTACGGCCGGGCCCCCGGGCCGCGGCACGGACCCGCGGGTTTCGGGCTGCGGTCCGGCCGGGAGTGACACTTCCGGCCGGTCGCGCGCTTCTCTAAGTGGATCGACTGGTCATCGGTCCTGTGGACCCCGGTTCTCCCCGTACCGGGGTCCGCGTACAGAGCGCGGCCGGGCGCATTCCCCCTGTCCGGCCGCGCTCGCGCGGTGGTCTCCGGCAGTGCGGGGACGCCCGCCGCCTCACCGGCGGCCCGCGCCGCTCACCAGTAGACGACGACCTTGTCGCCGACCTTCACCTGGTCGAACAGCGCGGCGACCGCCGCCTTGTCACGGACGTTCACGCAGCCGTGCGACGCGCCCGCGTAGCCGCGGGCGGCGAAGTCCGCGGAGTAGTGGACCGCTTCGCCGCCACTGAAGAACATCGCGTACGGCATGGCGGTGTTGAAGAGCGTCGAGACGTGGTCGCGGCTCTTGAACGTCACGTGGAACAGGCCCTCGCGGGTCGGCGTGTACTGGGAGCCGAACCGCACGTCCATCGTGGCGAGCACCTTGCCGTCGACCACCCAGGACAGCGTCCTGGTGGTCTTGCTGACGCACATCGCGTGCCCGGTCATGCAGCGCGCGTCGAGCTTGCCGGCCGGCTTCGGCGCCACGACCGGGTACATCTCCTTGTGCGTGGGCGTCCGGGTCAGCGCCTTGATGCGGGTCCAGGTGCCGGCGTCGACCCGCCCGGTCGAGGACAGGCCGTGCCGCTCCTGGAAGTCGCTGACGGCGTGCTGCGTGACGGTGCCGTAGTAGCCGGTCGGGGTCCGGCTGAACAGGTGCAGCTGGCCGAGCCTGGCCTGCAGTTCGCGCACCTGGGAGCTGCTCGCGCCGGCCGCCATGACCGCCGGGACGATCGCGGGCGTGGTCGGCGCCTTCGTCGTCGGGGCGGCCTGCGGGCTGCTCGTGGCGGGTGTCGCGGTGGCGGACGGCGCCGCGGTGCCGGCCGGGTCCGCCGGGGTGGTCGTGCCCGGGGCCGGCGTGGTGGCGGCGGACGTGGCCGGCGCCGACGGCTTGTCGTCGGCGCCGGTGTCCTGCGGACCGCACGCGGTCAGTACGGCGGCGGCCAGCGCCGCCGTGGCCGCCGCGGCGGCCATCGCTCTCGGTGATCTCCTGCGCACGGCAGTCCTCTTCCCCCTTGATTGTGCTCTGTCACCCCCTAGACATCGAATGGCGGTCGTGCGGTTGCGGGCCGTTCGGGGAAGACTGTGAGCAACGTCCCAGCCCGTCACCCTGCACGGCTCGCACGGCCACCGCTACAGTCCGTGTCGGGTCACCGAAAACTACTTGCCGGTAACGGCTGTTCGGTCCCCCCTCGACCCTCACCCAGTCCATCCAGCGGAGGCGTGAACCATGACGCGCGAGTCGGAATCCGGCCTGCCGATCGAGCCGGTCTACGGGCCGGACGCCCTGGAGGGCTGGGACCCCGACGAGAAGCTGGGCGTACCGGGCGGCTACCCGTTCACCCGCGGCGTCTACCCGTCGATGTACACCGGACGGCCCTGGACGATGCGGCAGTACGCCGGCTTCGGCACCGCCGCCGAGTCCAACGCGCGCTACCAGCAGCTGATCGCCAACGGCACGACGGGCCTGTCGGTCGCCTTCGACCTGCCCACCCAGATGGGCCACGACTCCGACGCGGAGATCTCGCACGGCGAGGTCGGCAAGGTCGGCGTGGCGATCGACTCGGTGGAGGACATGAAGGTGCTGTTCGGCGGCATCCCGCTGGACAAGGTGTCCACGTCGATGACGATCAACGCGCCCGCCGCGCTGCTGCTGCTGCTCTACCAACTGGTCGGCGAGGAGCAGGGGGTCGGCGCCGACCAGCTCACCGGCACGATCCAGAACGACGTGCTCAAGGAGTACATCGCCCGCGGCACGTACATCTTCCCGCCGAAGCCGAGCCTGCGGCTGATCGCGGACATCTTCGCGTACTGCAAGGCGGAGATCCCGAAGTGGAACACCATCTCGATCTCCGGCTACCACATGGCCGAGGCCGGGGCTTCGCCCGCGCAGGAGATCGCCTTCACCCTCGCCGACGGCGTGGAGTACGTGCGGACCGCGTTGGCGGCCGGGATGGGCGTGGACGACTTCGCGCCGCGGCTGTCCTTCTTCTTCGTGTCGCGCACGACGATCCTGGAGGAGGTCGCGAAGTTCCGCGCCGCCCGCAGGATCTGGGCGAAGGTGATGCGCGAGGAGTTCGGCGCGAAGAACCCCAAGTCGCTGATGCTGCGGTTCCACACCCAGACCGCCGGCGTGCAGCTCACCGCGCAGCAGCCCGAGGTGAACCTGGTCCGGGTCGCCGTGCAGGGCCTCGCCGCGGTGCTCGGCGGCACCCAGTCGCTGCACACCAACAGCTTCGACGAGGCCATCGCGCTGCCCACCGACAAGTCCGCCCGGCTCGCGCTGCGCACCCAGCAGGTGCTGGCGTACGAGACGGACGTGACCGCCACCGTCGACCCGTTCGCCGGGTCGTACGTGGTGGAGAGGATGACCGACGAGGTCGAGGCGGCCGCGCTGGAGCTGATGGCGAAGGTCGAGGAGCTGGGCGGCGCGGTCAGCGCGATCGAGCGCGGCTTCCAGAAGTCGGAGATCGAGCGGAACGCCTACCGGATCGCACTGGAGACCGACTCGGGCGAGCGCACCGTCGTCGGCGTCAACCGCTTCAAGCTCGACGAGGAGGAGCCGTACGAGCCGCTCCGCGTCGACCCGGCGATCGAGGCGCAGCAGGCGCAGCGGCTCGCCGATCTGCGCGCGGCCCGCGACCAGGGCGCGGTGGACGCGGCGCTGGCCGCGTTGCGGAAGGCCGCGCACGGCACGGACAACGTGCTCTACCCGATGAAGGACGCGCTGCGCGCCCGCGCCACCGTCGGCGAGGTCTGCAACGCGCTGCGCGAGGTGTGGGGCACCTACGTGCCCACCGACGCCTTCTAGAGCAGGCCGAGGCGGGTGACGAGCATCGCCACCACCACGACGAGGATCCAGCCCATGACGTGCTGGACGAGGTCGCGGCCGGGGTCGTCGTCCTGCGGGCCGCCGGTACCGGTGCGGGTGGGCACCCCGATGCGGGGCGCGGCGAAGTCGCTCATGCGCTCACGATGCGCGACGCGGCCCGGTCACGTAAAGAGACGGAGGTCTCACGGCGGGCGAAGGTGACCCATCTCACCGTGCCGGGCCGGCATGGTTCTCAGCGCGTGGCGTAAACGAGTACGCGCGGTGCGAGGAGCGTCTCGACGGTGTCGAGCAGCGCCAGCGCCGCCTCGGCGATCGTGCCGGGGGGCTGGCCGGCCCGGGTGCGCTCGCCGATCTCCCGGAACAGCTGCTCCTGCACCCAGCCCAACTGCGCGGAGACCAGCCGCGGCAGCGGGTCGTCGGCGCGCGCCCCGGTCTCCGCGCTGAGACAGGCGGCGAGCCGGTCCACCATCTCGCGCCCTATCGAGTCCAGCCGCACCGCGAGCGTCGGCTCGGCCCTGACCATCTCCAGGAAGCGGCCGAAGCCCTGCGTCAGCCCGACCATCCGGTCGCCGTGCCGCAGCTCGCCGCGCAGCGCGTCCAGCACCGCGTGCGCCGCGGACTCGCCGGTGCGCCGGTCGCGGACCATCTCGACCATGCGCTGCGCCGACGCCTCCTCCGGGTAGAAGACCAGGTCCTCCTTGGAGGGGAAGTACGTGTACACGGTGTTCACCGACACCTCGGCGGTCCGCGCCACCTCTGCGATCGTCACCTGCGCGAAGCCGCGTTCGAGGAAGAGACCGGTGGCGACCTCGGCGATGTGCCGCCGGGTCTGCCGTCTCTTCTCGTCGCGCAGGCCCACCGCGAGGATCTCCTCCGCGCGCGTCGGGTGGTCGCGCAGACTGCCGCGGGTGGTTTCGCTCACCCGTCCATCGTAGGGCAGGGCTACGCCCCGACCTGCCGGGCCAGCACGCGCTTGAGCCGCGGCGCCAGCGGCCGCTCCACCAGCCGGTGCAGCAGCCAGGCCAGCACCAGCATGGACAGCGCGGTGGCCGCGAAGACCACGCCGGGCGACAGGCTCGTGTGGTGCGTCAGCTTGTCGATGACCACCCAGCCCAGGTGCTCGTGCACCAGGTAGAAGGGGTACGTCAGGGCCCCGGCGGTGGTCAGCCAGCCCCACTGGACCCGGGAGATCCACGGCACCAGCGTCACCGCGGCGACCGCCGCGAAGCCGAAGGCGACCACCGCGATCACCCCGAGCTGCGAGCGGTGGTGGAAGACGTCCATGTGCCGGGGCGCGACCAGGTCGTGCACGGCGTAGCGCTGCCCGAGCAGGAAGCCGACCGCCACCACACCCCAGGAGAAGGCGTCGTGGCCGAACCGGTACACCAGGTACAGGCCCATCCCGCCGACGAAGAACGGCGCGTACGTGGGCATCAGCGCCGTCTTGAGGAACTCCTGCCCGGAGGTGTCGGCGTACAGCGCGCCGACCGTCCACACCGCGCAGAAGACCAGCACGCGCTTCCTCGACGCTCCCGGCCACACCACGAACAGCGTGAAGAGCAGGTAGAACCGCATCTCCGCCCACAGCGTCCAGCACACCCCGAGCACCCGCTGGGCGCCCGCCGGCATCTGCAGCATGGTGACGTTGGTCAGCAGGTCCGCGTCCGGCACCCGCTTGTAGCCGGCCGCCGCGAACGCGACGGTGACGATGACCAGCGCCGCCCAGTACGCCGGGTAGAGCCGGACGATGCGGGATATCGCGAAGTCCTTCACGCTGCGGCCCCAGCCGCTCATGCAGATCACGAAGCCGCTGATGATGAAGAAGATCTGCACGCCCAGCGGACCGTAGGAGAACGGCCCCGACAGGTGCGGGAAGATCCTGTTCGGCGATCGGCCCCAGGCGTGCGCGATGTCGCCGCCGCGGCCGCCGTAGTGGTAGGCGCACACCATCAGCGCGGCGACCAGCCGCAGCCCGTCCAGGGCGCGCAGCCGCCCCCGGACCCGGCCTCCGCCGGCCGGCTTCGCCGCGGGCGCGCCGGCCTCGGCCAGCGCTCCCGGCGGCCCCTGCGGCGCGGCGGGCCCGCCGGGCCCGGCGGACTCTTCGGCGGGTGCGGGGATCTGCAGGCTCATCCCAGGGCGGCTTTCTTCAGGGCGCGGGCGCGGCGGGCCACCCGGCGGACGGTTCGGTTGCGCGGCACGAAGGCCAGCCGGGCCGGCACCGCGCCGGGCAGCCCCAGCGAGGTCAGCCGGCGGCGCTTGAAGTACGGCCAGGTCTCCGCAGTCAGACGGTGCGTCAGCCAGTCGGCGGCCTCGTCCCGCAGGTGCGGGTACGCCTGCGCCTGCATGCAGAAGCCCACCGCGTGCAGCAGCGGCGTCAGCTCGGCCGCCACGTGAGCCGCGGTCGGCGGCTTCCAGTCCCGCACGGCCGCGGTGTCCGCGAGGTCGGGCAGGACGGCGTGCACGATCGTGACCGGGACGCGGTTGCTGTTCTGGTACGGCGAGAGGCGGTTGAGCAGCACCCCGGTGCCGGTGCGGGCGACCGGGATGCCGTAGAGCACCGAGGCGGTGAGCAGCGCGGTGGAGAAGCAGCCGACGACCAGGGCGGGAGCGGCCTTCTGGTACACGACCTCGGCGAGCACCGGCGTGTTGAGCACGGTCAGCCGGACGCCGAGGCGGGCCGCCTCCGCGGTCAGCGGCTCCGTCCAGTGCACGGGCGCGGTCGGGTGCGGCTTGAAGACGATCTCCTGGTGGCCGAGGGCGGCGGCGCCGCGCACCATCGTCAGGTGCAGCTCCTCCTCCTCGGCGACGGTGAGCAGACCCAGCGCCGACAGGTACTGCCCGAGCAGCAGCGCGGCGCCCGAGGGCACCTCGGCGAGCGGGTCGGCCTCGGTCGGCTCGGCGGCCACCGACGCCTCGGCGACCTCCCCGAGCACCTTCGCGAACTCCTCGGTGGGCACCACCTCGGACTCCACGCCGTGCTCGCTGAGCAGCAGCGGCCGCAGACCCGGCACCAGGTCCAGGTGGAGCAGCCGGTCGATCCTGGTGTCCACCAGCGCGCCCAGCTTGTTGCGGGTCGGGCCGTACGACATCAGGCCGTCGGCGTAGACCGTGATCGGCGCGCCCGTGAAGCACGCGGCGACCGCGAGCGCCGGCTCGACCTGGATGGACTCCACGACCAGCTCGATCTCGTCGTCGCCCAGGTCCCACAGCATCCGCAGATGGCGCTCCCAGATCGGCACGTCGTCGGCCCGCGGCGCCCAGCCGCCCGGATGCATCGGGCTGATCGCCTCGTTCCACGACAGCTGCCCGTCGAAGCGCGACCGCAGCGCCGCGAAGCCCGGCGCCTCGTCGAGCGGCGGGGTGATCTCCGGGATCGCCGCGTTGTTGCTGACCAGCAGCAGCCTGCGGTCGGCGGGGTGGAAGCAGCCCGCGTCCAGTGCGGCGGCGACGGTGGCCGCGCCGTACAGGGTGGAGGCCAGGAAGATCTGCGTGCGTGCCATCAGGCGGCCGCCGTTCCGTTGTCGGCGGGGATGCGCCAGCGCAGCCGGCGGATCTTGGCGCTGCGTTCCAGGTCCATCGAGTCCAGCGCGTCGGCCAGCACGTCCTGCGGCAGCCGGCGCAGCGCCGCGGCGCTCATCGTCCTCAGCTTCCGGGCCACCGACGGCTCGAACCGGTCGATGTTGCCGAGGTGGTGGGCGATGATCGCGCAGTAGGTGCGGACCGCCTTGGGCAGGAAGAGGTCCGCGTCCTGGTCGGCCGACACGTCCGTGATGACCTGGTCGAAGCTGCGGATGAAGTCCAGTTGGCGCACGTCGCCGATCTGGGTGAGCGAGGTCGCGACGCCCCGGCGGTAGAAGACGCCGAGCAGCCCGGCCACCCCGAACGTCGCCGCCTCGCGGTGCAGCCGCCAGATCCACGGCCGGTCCTCCGCGGTGCGCAGCCCGTCCGGGAAGTGCAGCAACCCCGCGTCGACCAGCCGCCGGTGGTAGATCCCGGCCCAGGCGTACGGGTAGTCCACCGAGGTGGAGCGGTCGGCGGGCAGGATCGCGTCGCGCGCGGCCATCGACACGCCGCGGCGGCCGTGCGGCACCCGGATCACGTTGCGCGCGCGGCCGGTGCACTGCACATGGTCGACGCGGACGAAGTCGGTGCCCATGTCCTCGATGGCGGCGACGAGCCGCGGCAGGTAGCCGGGGCCGTACCAGTCGTCGCCGTCGAGGAACGTCAGGTACTCCCCACGAGCCGCGTCGATCCCGGTGTTGCGCGCCGTGGCCAGACCGCCGTTGCGCTCGTGCCGCACCAGGCGCGCGCCCGGCAGGGTGTCCAGCGCCCGCTCCAGGAGTCTGGGCGTCTGGTCGGTGGACCTGTCGTCCACCAGCACGAATTCGAAGTCGGAGCGGGCGTTGGCCCGCAGGCTGTGCAGCGTGTCGGGAGCATATTGCTGCACATTGAAAAACGGCACGATGACGGAGAGCTTTACCACCCGCCGTACATTACGGCCGCGTACGGCCTTTCGCTTTGCGCTCAGTGAACATCTGGTGAAACGAAAGATGACGAGACGGTGGCGTGCGGATTCGCCCCGGATGGGGGTGCACCGCTGCCACCTGCGCGACCTCCAAGTCGCGGCATTTTGTTTACCTGACGTTGGTCTTGGATTTGTCCCCGGAACTCAACGGCTTCCTACTGTCTGCGACGTGCCAAAACGTAAGTCCGGCCCGCTGCGGGTCACGGTGATCGCCGATTCGGACACCCGGTGGAAGTGGGGCGCGCTGACCGCGCGCCGTATCGACCCCGAGGCCCGCGTCGACGCCCGTCTGCTGCGCGGCCGGGCCACCCCCACACCACGGCAGCTCGCCGAACTCGGCATCCCCGCCGACTCGATGACCGAGCAGACAGCCGCCGAGATCCTCGCCGCCACCGACAGCGACAGCTGCGACGTGGTGATCCTGTCCTGCGTCGGCGGAACCGTCCAGGCGCTCCTCCACGGCCTCAACCGGGCCTGGCAGGGCCGCCCCGCACGCCCCGTCGTGGTCACCGGATACGTCGGCGTCGTCTACGAGAAGCTCGCCGACGGCCTGCTGCTGCGCGCCGGCGCCGACGTGGTGCTCGCCAACAGCGCGGACGACGCACGCCGGTTCGCCGCGGTGTACGAAGGGGTCGGCCACCCCACCGACGCGATCGTGGAGACCGCGCTGCCGTTCCTCGGCGGCGAACCCCACCAGGCGGGCGGCGGCCGCCCGTTCACCGTCACCTTCGCCGTGCAGCCGTCCGCGCCGGAAGGCCGCGCCGACCGGCTGCACCTGCTGCGGCGCACCGTCGGGCACGCCCGCCGCCACCCCGAGCGGACCGTCCTGGTGAAGCTGCGCAGCAAGCCGGGCGAGCACACCACGCACATCGAGGAGCACCCCTACCAGAAGCTCGTCGCCGCCCTCGACCCGCCGGACAACGTCCAGTTGGTGTACGGCGCGATGGGCGAGGTCCTCGACCGCACCGACCTGCTGGTCACCGTCAGCTCCACCGCCGCGCTGGAGTCGCTGCACCGCGGCATCCCCACCGCGATCCTCACCGACCTCGGCATCCGCGAGTCCCTCGGCAACCACCACTTCCTCGGCTCGGGCTGCTTCGCCTCCTGGGACGAACTCGACGACGGGCACCTGCCGCAGGCCGACGCCGGCTGGACGGCCGCGCACGGCGTCGCCGGCGCCGACCCGTACGCGGCGCTCCGCGCCCGGGTCGACGCGCTGCTCGCGGGAGAGGCGCTGCCGCCGCTGTCCCCTTACTACACGGCGCGCACCGCGCCCGGTTACCTGCCGGGCATCCTCGCCCGGCAGGGCCTGAACGCCAAGGGCGAGCCGGTCGCCGGGCTCGCCCCCGCCGACACCGGGCCGCTGCGCCGCGCGGTCCGCGACCTGGTCCGCAACTCGGCCCGCACCGCTTATCGCCAGGGCGTCCAGCGCGTCGCCCCGGCCATCCGCCGCTGGGGCCAGCTATGACGTCGCACTGGCGAAAGAAGTCCCCCGCGGGGCCCGCCCACGCCGGGCTCGCGCCCGTTCCCCGGGCCGCGCCCGGACCGCGGTGGGCGTCACGCCCGAACCCCGGGCCGCGCCCGGGATGCGCTGGGCGTCACGCCCCATCGGGGACGCGGGGAACTGCCTCCCCGGGCGTCGCCCGGAAGGCGCCCCCAGCAGCCGGCCACCGGCCGGCGGCCCGGGAGCGACAGCAATGGCCCCTCCGGGCCGGTGGCGACGTACAGCCCTCGTCGTGGCTGTTCGCGCAGTTCGCCGCGCCCCTGGAAAACGGGCTGACGCCCGGAGCGCGACGGAGAAACGGCCCCGCGGCCGGAGCGGGCGCCGCGGAGGGGGCGGCGGTCCGCGTCGACGGCGGGGACGGGCCGCAGGCCAGTGGAGAACGAACGATGAGAGGAGCGACCGCATGAGCGAGACCACCCCCCGGACGGGGGAGAAGACGAACCGCGCCGGAGGCGTACTGGCCGTGATCCCGGCCCGCGGCGGCTCCAAGGGAGTCCCCGGCAAGAACCTCGCCCCGGTCGGCGGCGTCCCGCTGGTCGCCCGCGCCATCCGCGCCTGCGCGGGCGCGCACCGGGTGGACGCGGTGGTCGTCTCGACCGACGACCCCTCGATCGCCGAGGTCGCACGGGCGGCCGGCGCCGAGGTCGTGCTGCGCCCGGTCGCCATCGCCGGCGACACCGCCACCAGCGAGGCCGCGGTCCTGCACGCGATGGACGCGCACACCGCCATGAGCGGCGCCGCCGCTGACGTCGTGGTGCTCGTCCAGTGCACCAGCCCCTTCCTCACCAGCGAGGAGATCGACGGCTGCGTCGCCGCGATCACCGACGACGGCGCGGACAGCGCGCACACCGTCGCCCCCTTCCACGGCTTCGTGTGGCGCGAGGAGCCCGGCCCGCAGGGCGCGCAGGGCGTCAACCACGACCGGTCCACCCGGCCGCGGCGCCAGGACCGCCCGCAGGACCTGCTGGAGACCGGTGCGGCGTACGCGATGCGCGCCGACGGCTTCCGCGCCGCCAACCACCGCTTCTTCGGCCGTACCGCGCTGGTCCGCACGGACCCCGCCCGGGTCCTGGAGGTCGACGATCCGGCCGACCTGGCCCGCGCCCGCGTCCTCGCCGAGCTGCTCGACCCCGCCACGACCACGCCGACCCGCGACGACGTCGACGCGGTGGTGCTCGACTTCGACGGCACCCAGACCGACGACCGGGTGCTGATCGACGCGGACGGCCACGAGAGCGTCTCCGTGCACCGCGGCGACGGCCTCGGGATCGCGGCGCTGCGCCGCGAGGGCCTGCCCGTGCTGATCCTCTCCACCGAGACCAACCCGGTCGTCGCCGCACGGGCCCGCAAGCTCCGGGTCCCCGTGCTGCACGGCATCGAGCGCAAGGACCTCGCGCTCAAGCAGTGGTGCGAGGAGAACGGCCTCGCGCCGGAGCGGGTGCTCTACGCCGGCAACGACGTCAACGACCTGGGCTGCTTCGCCCTGGTGGGCTGGCCCGTCGCCGTCGCCGGGGCCCACGACGTGGTGCGCGCCGCCGCGCGCGCCGTCACCACCGCGGAAGGCGGCCGCGGCGCGATCCGTGAGATCGCCGCCTGGCTGCTCGGCCCGACCCTGGCCCGCTGACCCCCGACCCGCCCCACCTCATCGCCCCACCCCACCCCCGATCGACGAAGGAACCCCCCGTGACGTCTCCGCAGAACTCCCTCCCGGCCAACCTCCGCGCCGTCCGCTCCCGCCACATCGGCAACGGCCAGCCCGTGTACATCACCGGCGAGATCGGCATCAACCACAACGGCGACCTGGAGAACGCGTTCGCACTGATCGACGCGGCCGTCGCCGCGGGCTGCGACGCGGTCAAGTTCCAGAAGCGCACCCCCGAGATCTGCACCCCGCGCGACCAGTGGGAGATCGAGCGCGACACCCCGTGGGGCCGGATGACGTACATCGACTACCGGCACCGCGTGGAGTTCGACGAGGACGGCTACCGCGCCATAGACGCGTACTGCCGCAAGCGCGGCATCGACTGGTTCGCCTCGCCGTGGGACGTGCCGTCCGTCGAGTTCCTGGAGAAGTTCGACGTCCCCGCGCACAAGGTGGCCTCCGCCTGCCTGACCGACGACGAGCTGCTGCGCGCGCTGCGCGCGACCGGCCGCACGGTCATCCTGTCCACCGGCATGTCCACCCCCAAGCAGATCCGCCACGCGGTCGAGGTGCTCGGCAGCGACAACATCGTGCTCTGCCACGCCACCTCCACGTACCCGGCGAAGCACGAGGAGCTCAACCTGCGGATGATCAACACCCTGCAGAACGAGTACCCGAACGTGCCGGTCGGCTACTCCGGCCACGAGGTCGGCCTGCAGACCACCCTCGCCGCGGTCGCCCTCGGCGCCGTCTTCGTCGAGCGGCACATCACCCTCGACCGCGCGATGTGGGGCTCCGACCAGGCCGCGTCCGTCGAGTCGCAGGGCCTGGAGCGCCTGGTCCGCGACATCCGCATCATCGAGACCTCGCTGGGCGACGGCGTCAAGAAGGTCTACGACGGCGAGCTGGGCCCGATGAAGAAGCTGCGCCGGGTCCCCGGTGTGGTCGCCGAGTCCGAGTCCGAGGTCGCCGCCGACGCGAGCCCGGCGAGCGTCTGAGACCGCGCGGCGTCCCGGTGAGGGCCTGGCGTCACCCGGCCCGGGGCCCGGCCGCAGGCGCCGGGCCCCGGGCGGGGCGGGCACCAGGACCCAGCGTCGACCGCGAGGAGCGCGGTCGACCGCGATGAGCAGGAGCAGGGAGCCCAGCCGATGACGGAACGGTCCGAGCGGCCCGAACAGCCCGAGCGGCCGAAGCGGTCCGCGCCGGTGGCCGGCGGCAGGAGGCCCGCGCCCGGCGTGGGCGCGGTCGCCCTCGTCGAGTCGCCCGTGCAGCTGCTGAACGTCCTGGAGTGGGCGCACGTGCGCCCGCCGCGGACACCCGCGATCCCCGCGGCCCGCACGTCGGGGGAGGACGTCGCCGGGGAACGGCCCGACGCGGACAGCGGCGCGCTGACCATCGTCGTCCTGTCCCCGTCGGACCCCACCAGCCGCGGGCAGCTGCGCCGGATGGCCGAACTCGCCCGCGACGAGGGCGTGGTGGTGCGCTGGTACGAGGCCCGCGGCCGCCGCGGCGGACTGCTGCGCACGGCGCTGGCGCTCGCCCCCCAACTGCTGCGGGTGCGCCGGCTGGTCGTCGGCGACCCGTTCTCCCGGCTGGTCCAGGTGCTGCTGCCGCTGTGCCGCTCGGCCAGGGACGTGACGGTGGTCGACGACGGCACCGCCACCATGGAGTTCACCGAGATCCTGGCGCGCGGCGGCCGGCTGGTGCGGTGGCACCGCAGCGGGCGGCGCAGGTCCCCGGTGGACGTGGCGCTCGGCGTCTTCTCGTCGTCCGCGCGCCGCCGGCTCACCCCCGGCAGGCGCCGCCGCGTCGAGCTGTTCAGCGCGATGCCCGCGACGCCGCCGCCGGGGATGACGCTGCGCGCCAACCGGTTCGCCTGGACGCGCAGCCGGTTCGGGCCGCCGCGCACGCTGAACGGCACGGACCTGATCGGCACGTCCCTGGTCGAGACGGGCGTGGTCGACCCCGAGCGGTACCTCGCGGTGGTCGCCGCGCTCGCCGAACTCCACGGTGCGAAACGGTACTTCGCGCACCGGCGGGAAGCGCAGGACAAGCTGCACCGGCTCGCCGCCGAGACCGGCCTGGAGATCGTGCGGCCCGACCTCCCGCTCGAACTCGTCGCCCGCCGCGGCCCGATCGGCCGCTCCGTGCTCTCCTTCCCCTCCACCGTCCTGCACACGCTGCCGCTCGCGCTGGCGGGCACGGGCATCGACGTGGTCGCGCTCGACATCGACGAGTCCTGGCTGACGGCTGCCGCCTCCCCGCGCGCCCACACCTTCCTCACCGCGATCACCCACACCGCCCGCCTCGGCGGCTGACCAGCCACGACGCGGGCGGTACGTCGCCACCGGCCCGAAGGCGCAACGCCGGGCGCGGCCCGGGTCTTTGAGGGGCGCGGGGAACTGCGCGGCCAGCCGCGCCGAGGGCGGTACGTCGTCACCGGCCCGAAGGGGCAATTCCTGCCGTCCCCGGACCACCGGCCGGTGGTGGGTTGCCCGCGCCCCTGGCGGGGCGCAACGCCGGGCGCCGCCCGGGTCTTTGAGGGGCGCGGGGAACTGCGCGACAAGCCACCGACCGGCCCGCGGTTCGCCACCGGCCCGAAGGGGCTGTTGCGGTCGCGGACCGGACCACCGGCCGGTGGCCGGTGGGGGTGGCGCGTTCGCACGGAGGAAAGGCGGGGTTCACCCGCTGATCATTTTCATCGGGTTGAGTGCGGGAATGGCGGGCACGTTACACGCACCAGCACGCATCGCAGTCCTCTCAGCCGCCGCCCTTGAGGGCGACTCACGCGCACTGAGAGTGGCGCGCGCAGCGCAAGAAGCCGGATACCAGGTCACGCTGATCGGCCGCGCCCCCACGGGCGCGCCCGGCGCGCCCGGCGCACCCGGCCCGACCCCGGGCGGCGGCCCACGGCTGGCCGTGCGCCGCGTCCCCGTCGCCGGCATCCTCGGCACGCACCGCGCCCGCCGCCCCCGCCCCTGCCTGCGCTGGCCGCTGGCCTACCGCAGCGCCGAGGCGTACGACCACCGCACCGCGCTGCGCGCCGCCGGCCGGTCGCTGCTCACCACCCGGGCCGCGGAACTCGCTCTGGTGCACCGCCCGTTGCCGCTGCTGGCGGCCGCCCGCACGGGCTACGCGCTGGCCTGGTTCGGCCACGGCCTGCGGGCCGTGTGGGTCCGCGCCCGCGCGGCCCAGCACCGGGCCGCCGTACACCGCCGCCGCCACCCCGGCACCCGGCTCGACGACCTGACGGCCTCGCTGACCCGGCTGCTGATGGGCCGCCGCGCCTGGCGCCGGCTCGACCCCGGCCTGCTGGACGAGGAGATCGCGTACGGCCCGGTGCTGGACGCGGTCCGCCCGCACCTGATCCACGCGCTGGGCCACCGCGCCCTGGGCGTCGCGATCCGTGCGGCGCTGCGCGCGGAGGCGACCGGGCACCGGGTCGAGGTGGTGTGGGACGCGCCGCCGCGCACCCCGGGGGAGAACCGCAGGGCGACCATCGCCGCCGAGACGCACGAGCGGAGGTTCGCGCGCGAGGCCGACGGTGTGGTGACGGTCGGCGACCGGCTCGCCGCCGAACTGCGGGACAGGCACGGCCTGTCCACCGTCCCGGCGGTGGCCCGCAACACCCCGCCGCTGGCCGAGCGGCCGGACGGGCCGGGGACCGCCCCGGCCCCGGGGGTGCGCGCCCGCTGCCATCTGGGCCCTGACGTACCGCTGTTGGTGCACACCGGCCCGGTCACCGCCGACCGCGGGCCGGCCACCGTCGTCGAGGCGCTGCCCAAGCTGTACGACCTGCACGCCGCGTTCGTCGTGCCGGACCCGTCGGCCGCCGACGTCGGCGCGCTGCGCGCGCGTGCCGCCCAACTCGGCGTCCACGCACGGCTGCACGTGCTCCCGTACGTCCCGGTGGAGGAGATCCCCTCCTTCCTCGCCTCCGCGGACATCGGCGTGCTCCCGGTGCACCAGCTCCCGCACCATCAGCCGGTACTGGCGTCCCGCTACTTCGAATACGCCCACGCCCGGCTGCCGGTGGTGGTCAGCGACGTCCGCGCGATGGCCGCGGCCACCCTCGAACTCGGCAACGGCGAGGTGTTCCGGGCGGGCGACACCGCCGACTTCGTCCGCGCGGTCGGCGCCGTCCTGACCAACCCGCGCCGCTACCGCAAGGCCTACGAACGTGTCGACATCCTGCGCCAGTGGTCCTGGCAGACCGAGTCCGCGCCGCTCCTCGACCTCTACGCCCGCCTGCTCGGCCCGCGGACATGACCGGACCGGCCCCGGAACCGGTGCCGCGGCGGGTATTCCCGCTGGTCCCGCCGCTGCGCCCCGTGCTTGACTGCTGACCATGGCGATACGGCGGCGGGAGCCGCGCAAGGACGCGGGCGACGGCAAAACCGGGCAGCCGGCCGCGCCGCCCCCCTGCTCCTGCTGCGGCGGTGGGCTGGACGCCTCGGACCCGCGGTTCAACATCACCCTCCCGGAGCCCGTCGCGACGCTGGACGACGCCGAGTACGCGCGGCAGGTCACCGTGGCCAATGACGCGATCGTCGTGGCGCAGGACATCGGCGGATTCGTCCGCGCGCTGCTGCCGATCGGCCTCGACGACGGCAGGACGACGACGATCGGCGTCTGGGTCGGCGTCGCACCGGAGGTCTTCGCGCACGTCGTGACGGTCGGGCGCGGCGAACGCGACTACGACGAGATGCAGTTCGACGGTCGGCTCGCCAACCCGCTGGACCCCTGGGGCGACCGGGTCTACGGCAAGCCCGTCTCCGCGGGCGTCGACGTCCCCTCCCGGGGTCGCCGCCGCACGCCGCGCCTCCTGGCGAGCCCCGACCCGCTCGTGACCCGTATCCTCACCGAGCGCTGGCCCGCCGCGGACATCCTCACCGGCACCAGGGCCTGGGCCCTGCCCTACGACCCACAGGCCCCTCGCGCGACCCACCACCACTGAGCGGGTGGCGGGGCCGAGGGCGAGAGAGGCACCATGATCGACGAGCTGGAGATGGCGGGACCGGAGCCGGGTCCCGACGACCGGGCCGACGTGCTGGACGGCGGGGGCGGCCGGTCCGGCGCGGCGGCGGGGGCGTTGCGGCGGCGGCCGCTGGCCTGGGGTGTCGTCGGCGGGATCGTCGCGGCCTCCGCGGTCTGGGCGGCGGCCCTCCAGGCGACCGGCCGCGACCACTCCGCGGCGCCGGACCTGCACGGCCTCCGGCTCACCGGGCCGCCGTGCACCAGCGTCAACCTGGAGCCCCTGACGGACCTCGTCGCGCCGACCTCCGCGGTCCTGGACTCCGCCGCGGTGCACCACGGACCGGCACTGGACCACGCGGACTGCGGCTTCGTCACGGCCGTGCCCAAGAGCGACGGCACGCAGGCCGTCTACGCCGTCTCGGTCACCGTCGACCTGCACAAGAAGGCGGACCCGCGGGCGGAGTTCGTCGACACCTACGCCTCCCGGCCCGTCCAGAGCGGGGTCCGGCAGGCCGAGCAGTACAGCTTCGCGCTGCCGACCGACGCCGTGACCAGGCCGTACCCCGGCCTCGGCGACCTCGCCTACCTCAGCACCGACCTGACGCACGTCTCCCTCGCCGTCCTGGACGGCGGCGCGGTCGTCTCCGTCACCGTCGACTACGGCGTGGCCACCCCGTCCGGCGGGCCGTCCGCCGCCACCGGCAGCGGCTGGGTCGGCCCGCCCACCCCGGCCGACGTCCACGCCCTGAGCCCGCTCGTCCCGCGGACCGTGCGCCACCTGATGGGCGCACTGGCGCGCCGCTGATCCCGCCTGACATCCGGGCGGGCTGCGTCGTCGTACAGGTGCAAGGGGAAGCACCGGACACGAGACACGGAGTACGCCATGGAAGCCCGTCTGAACCTTCTGAACAGCCCGCTGGTCACCAAGTCGCTGCGGCACCTCGCGTCGGCGGGCCACGCGGTCGCGGACTCGACGCTGCCCGTCGCGACGCAGGAGCTGGTACGGCTGCGGGCCAGCCAGATCAACGGCTGCGGCTACTGCACGGACATGCACACGAAGGACGCCGCGGCGGCGGGGGAGACCGCGCAGCGCCTGCACCTCGTCGCCGCCTGGCGCGAGGCGACCGTCTTCACCGACGCGGAGCGCGCGGCGCTGGAGCTGGCCGAGCAGGGCACCCGTATCGCCGACGCGTCGGGCGGCGTCACCGACGAGGCATGGGCGAACGCCCAGAAGTTCTACGACGAGGAGCAACTCGCCGTGCTCGTCTCGGTGATCGCGGTCATCAACGCCTTCAACCGGCTGAACGTCATCGTCCAGCAGCCCGCGGGGGACTACGTCCCGGGCCAGTTCGCCTGACGCCGTCAGGCGTCCGGGGCGAGTTCGGCCCAGACGAGCTTTCCGGGGCCAGGGCGGTCGGCGACGCCCCACCGCCCGCCGGTGAGGGTGTCCACCAGGGCCAGGCCCCGGCCGCCCTCGTCGTCCGGCGCGCTCGCCCGCGCCTCCGGCTTCGCGGGCGACGCGTCGTGCACCTCGATCCGCACGCCGCCGCGCCCGCACGGGAGCCGCGCGACGTACGTCCCGATCTCGCGCTGCGGCACCCTCGCGTGCCGCAGCGCGTTCGTCATCGGCTCCGACAGCACGAGGGACGCCGCGTCCTCCAGCTCCGCCAGCCCCCACCCGGCCAGCGCCGCCGCCAACTCGTGCCGGGCCCGGTGCACGCGGAGTCCCGGCCCAACGTACGGGTGCAGGCCGTGCCCTTCCAGGTGGGAGTGCACCCGGGAATGAGCGGATCGTTTGTCGTCTTCCAGTTTCCGGAAAAGCTCGCGCTCAAGCCGATGGTCTACCTGGAGAACCTGTCCGACGCGCTGGTCAAGCGCACCGAGAACGATGTTGAGCTGTACGCGGACGCGTTCTCCGAGTTGCAGTCCGTTGCTTCGGGACCCAAGGAGTCCCTGAGCCTCATCAAGGAAGCGATCAAGGAGCATTGATACACGTGACGATCACGGCGGACACCCTGACCGGCGCCGACTGGTTCACGTCGAGTTACAGCGACAACCAGGGCGGAAACTGTGTCGAGGCCGCCCGCCTCGCGGGCCAAGGCGTGATGGCCGTGCGCGACTCCAAGGACCCGCACGGCCCCGCCCTGGTCTTCGCGGCCGCCGCCTGGACCGCCTTCACGGACGCCGTGCGCAACGGCGAACTCCCGCTCAGCGTTGGTCAAAGCTGAGCACTCACGTACGCCGAATGGGTGAACGTGACCATGAGGGACCGTTTTTGCGCGGATGCGCCCGCCTACGTTCACCGCATGGTCAGTTCATCGCACGAGGCGATGCACCGGCAGAAGCACAGCAGTTGGGCGTACTACGTCGCCTACCTGAGTGCCGAGTACCGCATGCCGCCGCTGCTGCTCATCGTCTGCCAGGACGAGAAGACCGCACGGTGGGCGAACAAGCCGTACCACCTCGGCGCGCCGCTGTGGCCCACGCTCACCGTGCGGCCACTTGTCCTCGGCCCCCACAACATGCCGGTGATCACCGAAGTGGCGGCGGCGGCCGAGGACATCCCGGTCGCGGCCTTCTCCGCGATCACTCACAGTAGGCATCCGCAAGCGGATACGATGCTGAGGGCACTGTCCGACGCCCTGAGGAAGGCCGACCCCGACACGGCCGACATCTTCAAGGAAATCACCGAACTCGGCCTGGGCGGCAGCCCGGCGGCAGGTCTCTGAAGGAATCTCATGACGATCCCCACCTCCTTCTTCCGCTCCGAGACGGCGGAGCGCGTCCGCGACGAGGGCCGGGTCGAGAACCAGGCAAACGCCACGGTCAGGGCCCTGGAGAACCGACACCTCAGCGTCAGCGACGAGGTCCGCGAACGGATCGCGGAGTGCACCGACCTGACCTTGCTCGGCGTCTGGTTCGACCGCGCCTTCGACGTCGAGCGGGCAGAGGACATCTTCGTGCCGACGGACGGAGTGGCAGAGTGAGCGAGGAGCCCAACCCGCCGATCCCCACCTCCTTCTTCCGCTCCGAGACGGCGGAGCGCGTCCGCGACGAGGGCCGGGTCGAGGGCCGCGAAGAGGGACTCGCCCGGGGGCGTGCGGAGGGCCAGGCTGCCGCCATCCTCAGGGTGCTGGAGAGGCGGAGCCTCCACGTCAGCCGCGACGTCCGCGAACGGATCGCGGAGTGCGCCGACCTGGCCTTGCTCGGCGTCTGGTTCGACCGCGCCTTCGACGTCGAGCGCGCCGAGGACCTCTTCGCCGAGGACTGAGCGACCGCGCCCCCCGCCCCGCATCCGCCAGGGCGCCGGCTCCGACCTCCGGGTGCGGGTCGGCGGCCGGGTGGCCGCCGCCGGGGTCCGCGCGCTGCGCCCGTAGCCGGGGCGGCGCGGTCAGTCCAGGCGGGCGACCAGCCGGAAGCGTTCGAGGACGACCGGCGTCGCGTCGGTGACGGCGAACTCCGGGTCGCCGAGGACCTCACGCATCGGCGCGGAGTGGAAGAAGCGCTCGTGGCTCGCGCGCCACGTGTCGAGCGAGGTGTCGCCCTCGCCCTCGTCGGCCGCGTGCGCGAGGTCCACCTCGCCGAACGGCACGACCCGCACGCCGGTGATCTCGATGACCGCGACCGGCCGCCCCGCCGAGTCCACCACCGCGGACCGCGAGCCGACCTCCGGCAGCGCCTCGCCCTCCACCTCGTACGCGGCCAGCAGCCCCGTCGTCGAGGTCTTCTCCCCGCTCAGGATCACCGCGACCAGCCGGTCCCGCAGTTCCCCAGGGAACCCGAACTCGGCGGCGGGAAGCGCCGCCACGTCATCCTCCATGTCCTCCGCCATGCACCGACCCTACGGCGGTACGGCCGTGGCCGGGAGAGGGTTCGACCCGGCGCCGGCCGCGGCCGCTCAGTACGTCCCGTTGAGCTGCCACCAGCTGGCCGGCTCGGTCACCGGAGCCGCCCACGTCCCGTGGCCGGTGCCCGAGAACGACAGGTGCAGGCCGAGGAAGCCCGGGGAGCCGTCGACGACGTACGTCTCGTTGGTGAAGGCGTGCAGGTCGGCGCGGCCGTTGCCGTCGGTGTCGCCGACCGCGAGCAGCGCCTGCATCTGGTTCCAGCCGGTGCCGATGAGCTTGCGCGCGCCGTACCGCCCGTGGCCGTCGCCGGGGTAGATCCACAGCCGGCCGGAACCGTCGCGCGCGAGCAGGTCGTCGCGGTGGTCGGAGTTGAGGTCGCCGGGCGCGACCAGGGCCGTCATCTGGTTCCAGCCGGTGCCGATGAGCTTGCGCGCGCCGTACCGCCCGTGGCCGTCGCCGGGGTAGATCCACAGCCGGCCCGAACCATCGCGCGCGAGCAGGTCGTCGCGGCCGTCGGAGTTCATGTCACCGGACGCGACGAGCGCCGTCATCTGGTTCCAGCCGGTGCCGATGAGCTTGCGCGCCCCGAACCAGCCCCTGCCGTTGCCCGGGTAGATCCACAGCTTCCCGGAGCCGTCCCGCGCGAGCAGGTCCTCGCGGCCGTCGCCGCTGAAGTCCCCGTGCCGGGTCAGCGCGGTCATCTGGTTCCAGCCCGAACCGACATACACCCCGGAGCCGTCGCCGGGGCCGAACCAGAGCCGGCCCGCGAGGTCGCGGGAGAGCACGTCCGGGACGCGGTTCCCGTCGAGGTCGCCGAAGCCCGCCGTCGCCGGGCTCTTCCGCGCCCACCACTCGCCGTACGGCGGCATGTCGCACTCGCGCTCGGTCCTGACCAGCTTGATGGAGCTGATCCAGGCCGGCGGCGGCTCCCAGCTGCCCTCCCCGGAGCGTTCCGGCTGCTCGGTGCCGTAGGTCCCGTCGGGGCCGGAGAGGTCGTAGTTCGGCTGGTTGAACATGCAGGCCCAGCCGCCGGTGCGGTTGGACCGGGACAGGATGCGGTTGTTCCAGGAACCCAGCGTCGGCATGCTGGTCCTCGTCTTGAACATGGCGCCGGTGCCGTCCGGGCCGGTCCAGCCGCAGAAGTAGCCCGTCGGGCAGGCGCCCAGGCCGCCGGCGGCGTGCGCCGGCACCGCCGCCGGCAGCAGCGCGAGGGCCGCGCCGGCCGCGGCGGCCGCGAGGGCCCGCAGCGTGCGGCGGCCGCGCCGGCCGGAGGGTGCGGGACGTGTGGGACGTGCGGTTTCGTTGCGGGCCCGGCCCGTTCCGGGTGTGCGTGCGTGCCTCATCAGGCGTTCCCTCCCCAGGGGTCGAGCGGAGCCGGCCCCGGGTCGCGCCCCTGATCCCCTCGCGCCCCCGCCGCGCCTCCGCGCCTCGGACGCGTCACGATACCGCCGGGCGCTCACACGGTGTCAGGTCCCGACCGCCCCGAGATCCAGCGCTATCGGGAACGGCCCGGACCGCCGGAGCGCCCCCGGAAGATCCCGGCCGGCGCGTACGCCCCGGTCGGAGCGTCCCGCTCGTACACGTGCACCGCCGGGACGCCGTCCTCGTCCTCCACGCACCAGTGGTACGCGATGCCCGCCTCGGCGTACTTGCGCAGCGTGACGCCGCGGTCGCGGCGGGCGGACCCCGGGGAGACCGCCACCGCGATGACGAGCAGGACGTCCCCGGGGCGCGCACCACGTGCGGTCGCGGTCGTACGGGGCTGCGACGACCAGGACGTCCGGCTCCGGCCGATTGCGCGCATCGAGGCGGACGGTCGTCTCGCGGCCCGCGAGAACCCCGACCGGGGCCGGCTGCTTCAGAGCACCTTCGGGCCACCGCACCAGCGAGGCGGCTGCCTGCGCCGCGCCACGGCGGCTGCGGGCGTCGCGCCACGTCGCCGTAACACTCGGCCCGTAAGGTGGTGGCCCTCACCGCGGCCCCGCGGCGCGCACCGCGCCGACGTACGCAGCCCGCACCCGGGTACCCGTACCCCGAGCGGGAGCGACCCCGCGTTGCCGCGCGGCGGTCCGCTCGTTGAGCGACTATGGGTGGCATCAGGCCCGTACCCCAAAAGGGTGGGCATACCCTTGAGGATGATCCGGTATGCGCCGATCGGGCGACTTCTTCTCCTCCTGCCGCACTTCATTTTTCCCGACCATGGAAGAGGAGCCGGTCGTGGGGCATACCCTGACTGGGGTGAACGACTCACCCGAAGCGCCGTCCGAAGATCCCGGCGGCGTGCAGTCCCCGGCAGTACGGGGCGCGCAGCCCGCCGAGCAGGCCGCGCCCGGGCGGGGCCTGCCCGCCGCGCAACCCGCCCCGGCGCCCGCCGCGGTGCGCGAGTCCACGGCCGGAGCGGCGGCCGCCGCGCCCGAGCCGGCCGCCGACCCCGTCGCGGGCGACCCGGTGCCGCTCGCCGCAGGCGTCCCCGTGCTGACCCCCGAGCTGCGCGCCGCGCTGGTCGCCTTCCGCCGCGACCTGCACCGCCACCCGGAGCTGGGCCGGCAGGAGTTCCGGACCACCGAGCAGGTGCGCGCCCGGCTCGCCGAGGCCGGCCTGAGCCCGCGGGTGCTGCCCAACGGCACCGGCGTCGTGTGCGACATCGGCCCCGACGACCCGGACCGCCCCCGGCTGGCGCTGCGCGCCGACCTGGACGCGCTGCCGGTGCCGGACACCAAGACCGTCTCGTACCGCTCCACCGTCGAGGGCCGGGCGCACGCCTGCGGCCACGACGTGCACACCACGATCGTGCTGGGCGCCGGCCTGGTGCTGGCCCGGCTCGCCGAGCAGGGGCGGCTGCCGCGACCGGTGCGGCTGGTCTTCCAGGCGGCCGAGGAGATCATGCCGGGCGGCGCGCTCGACGCCGTCAAGGCCGGCGTGCTGAAGGGCGTCGGCCGGATTCTCGCCGTGCACTGCGACCCGAAGGTCGACGCCGGCCGGATCGGGCTGCGGCAGGGGCCGATCACGTCGGCCGCCGACAAGCTCAAGCTGACGCTCGACGGCCCCGGCGGCCACAGCGCCCGCCCGCACCTGACCACCGACCTGGTGATGGCCGCGGCCAAGCTCGCCACCGAGCTGCCCGCCGCGCTGACCCGCCGGGTCGACCCGCGCTCCGGGCTGAGCATCGTGTGGGGCCGGATCGAGTCGGGGCACGCGGCGAACGTCATCCCGCAGCACGCCGAGCTGGAGGGCACCGTCCGCTGCCTCGACCTGGCCGCCTGGCACGACGCGCCGGACCTGGTGCACGAGGTGATCGACCAGGTCGCCTCGATCTACCGGGCCAAGTGCGAGATCACCTACCAGCGCGGGGTGCCCCCGGTGGTCAACGAGGCCACCTCGGTGGAGCTGCTGCGCGAGGCCATGACGGAACGGTTCGGCGCGCACACCGTGGAGGACACCGAGCAGAGCCTGGGCGGTGAGGACTTCTCCTGGTACCTCGAACACGTCCCCGGCGCCCTCGCCCGCCTCGGCGTCCGCCCCCCGGGCGACACCGCCAAGCGCGACCTCCACCAGGGCGGCTTCGACGTCGACGAGAGCGCCATCGAGGTCGGCGTCGAACTCTTCACCGCCGCCGCGCTGCTCTCCTGATCGACCGGCCGGTCGGGCCGGCGCGCCGACCGGCCGCGCGCCCGCCCGACCGGCAGACCGCCCGCTCGCCCGCCCGCCCGTGCGTCGCCCGGACGCCCGGCGGGCGGGTGAAATGCGGTGCACGGCGGGACGCGGGTGGGGCGCGGTGTGAAACCCTGGGGGCGGCCCGAAGGTCGCCGCGACGCGGGGTGAGCACCCGATCACAGGTGCTTCACCGAGGCGTCACGGGATCGAAACGTGGCCGGATTGCGTCGATCCGATAACGGGTCTTCATTCGGTCTTTACCTGACATCTACGCGCGTTAAGCTCCCGGATTAGCCAGCGCCGGACGGGGCGCTTCCAACTGAAGGGGACCCTCTTGCGCCGGGTATCCAAGATCGCTGCCGCGGGTGTGGTGTCCGCGGCCCTCGCGCTCACCGCGACCGCGTGTGGCAGCAGTTCCACCTCGGACAGTGGCAAGGACAAGGGCGTCGGCATGGCCTTCGACGTCGGCGGCCGTGGTGACCACTCCTTCAACGACTCCGCAGCGCGCGGCATGGACAAGGCGGACGCGGAGTTCAAGACCGGCCACAAGGAGCTGACCGCCTCCCAGGGCGAGACCGAGTCGGACCGCGAGCAGCGCCTGGACTCGCTGGCCGCCGCGGGGTACAACCCGGTCGTCGCGGTCGGCTTCACCTACGGCGACGCGGTCACCAAGATCGCCAAGAAGTACCCGAAGACCACCTTCGGCCTGGTGGACTCGGTCGTCGACCAGCCGAACGTCGACAGCATGGTCTTCGCCACCGAGCAGAGCTCGTACCTCGCGGGTGTGGCGGCGGCGCTGAAGTCCAAGTCCGGCCAGGTCGGCTTCATCGGCGGTGTGCACAACACCCTGATCGGCACCTTCCAGGCCGGCTTCGACCAGGGCGTCAAGGACACCAAGCCGAGCGTCAAGGTCACCGACCAGTACCTGTACGAGACCGACACCAAGGGCTTCGCCGACCCGACGTCGGCCCAGGGCAAGGCGCAGGGCATGCTCGACAAGGGCATCGACGTGATCTACACCGCGGCCGGCCTGTCCGGCGACGGCTCGATCCAGGCAGTGGCGGGCAAGCCCGGCGCCTGGGCGATCGGTGTGGACTCCGACCAGTACCAGGACCCGGCGCTGGCCAAGTACAAGAGCTCGATCCTCACCTCGGCGATCAAGAACGTCGACGTGGCGGTCTACGACCTCATCAAGTCGGTGCACGCGGGCTCGCCGAAGTCCGGCACCAACACGTACAACCTGGCCAACAACGGTGTGTCGCTGTCCACCTCGGGCGGGTTCATCAACGACGTCCTGCCGCAGATCAACGCCGCCAAGGCGAAGATCGTCGCCGGCACGATCAAGGTCAACGCCACGCCGTGACGCGGCGCTTGTGAGCGTGTGATCCGAAGGCTCGGCGGGGGTGGCTGCAGCACCCCCGCCGAGCCTGTCGCTTTACGCGGCGATCAGACAACGCTACGCGCGTAGACACGATATTCCGCGATACGTTCGCACCCACTGCCCTCCGTACGGCCGTACCGCCGTCCCGCCGTCCCGCCCACCGCCCGCCTGCAGGTCCGCCTCGAGCCTTTCCCCCGAGGAGAGTGCGCCATCAACGCCTCCACCAGTCCCCCCGCGCAGCCCGCGCCGTCCGCCCCCGCCGGCGCGGCCGCCGTCGAACTGCGCGGCATCACCAAGCGCTTCCCCGGCGTCGTCGCCAACCACGACATCGACATCACCGTGCACAGCGGGACCGTGCACGCCCTGGTGGGCGAGAACGGCGCCGGCAAGTCGACGCTGATGAAGATCCTCTACGGCATGCAGAAGCCGGACGAGGGCACCATCGCCATCCACGGCGACAAGGCCGTCTTCCACGACCCGGGCGACGCCATCGCCCGCGGCATCGGCATGGTGCACCAGCACTTCATGCTCGCCGACAACCTCACCGTGCTGGAGAACGTCGTCCTCGGCAGCGAGAAGCTGTACGGCATCGGCGGCCGCGCCCGCGCGAAGATCCGCGAGATCTCCGACGCCTACGGCCTCGGCGTGCGCCCCGACGTGCTCGTGGAGGACCTCGGCGTCGCCGACCGCCAGCGGGTGGAGATCCTCAAGGTCCTCTACCGCGGCGCGCGCATCCTGATCCTCGACGAGCCCACCGCGGTCCTGGTGCCGCAGGAGGTCGACGCGCTCTTCGACAACCTGCGCGGGCTGAAGTCCGAGGGTCTGACCGTCATCTTCATCTCGCACAAGCTCGGCGAGGTGCTGTCGGTCGCCGACGAGATCACCGTGATCCGCCGCGGCACCACCGTCGGCGAGGTGGACCCGAAGCACACCACGACCAAGCAGCTCGCCGAGCTGATGGTCGGCAGCGAACTGCCGTCCCCCGAGACCCGCGAGTCCACCGTCACCACCGAGCCGATGCTGGCCGTGGACGGCCTGCGACTCGCCGTGGTCGACGCCGAGGGCATCGAGCGCAAGGTGCTGGACGACATCTCGTTCACCATCCACAAGGGCGAGGTGCTCGGCATCGCCGGCGTCGAGGGCAACGGCCAGGCCGAACTCGTCGAGGCCATCATGGGCATGCGGGTCCCGGACGCCGGCGCCCTGGCACTGGACGGAGCCGACATCTCGCACGCGCCCACCCGGCGGCGGCGCGAGGACGGCATCGGCTACATCCCCGAGGACCGGCACCGGCACGGCCTGCTGCTGGAAGCCCCGCTGTGGGAGAACCGCATCCTCGGCCACGTCACCGAACGCCCCAACAGCCGCGGCTTCCTGATCGACTCGGGCGGCGCCCGCCGCGACACCGAGCGGATCGTCGAGGAGTTCGACGTCCGCACCCCGGGCATCGAGGTCACCGCCGCCTCCCTGTCCGGCGGCAACCAGCAGAAGCTGATCGTCGGGCGCGAGATGAGCCACCTGCCCAAGCTGCTGATCGCCGCGCACCCCACCCGGGGTGTGGACGTCGGCGCGCAGGCACAGATCTGGGACCAGATCCGCGACGCGCGCCGCGAGGGCCTGGCGGTGCTGCTGATCTCGGCCGACCTCGACGAGCTGATCGGCCTGTCCGACACGCTGCGGGTCATGTACCGGGGCCGGCTCGTCGCCGACGCCGACCCCGCCACCATCACCCCCGAGCAGCTCGGCTCGGCGATGACCGGAGCTGCCAGCGGCCACCTGGCCGAGAACACCGAGCAGCCCGGGGGAGAGGACTGATGAAGAAGTTCGACAAGGAGCGGGTGCTCCTCGGCCTCGCGGCGCCCGTCCTGGCGGTGGTCGGCGCGCTGATCGTCACCGCGCTGGTGCTGGTCGCGACGGGCAAGCAGCCGTTCGACGCCTTCCACGTGATGATCACCTACGGCACCAAGTCCGACAGCCAGGTGTACATCCTCAACAAGGCGACCACGTACTACCTCGCGGGACTCGCGGTGGCCGTCGGCTTCCGGATGAACCTGTTCAACATCGGCGTGGACGGGCAGTACCGGCTCGCGGCGTTCTTCGCCGCAGCGGTCGGCGGCGCGCTGTCCATCCCGGGCGTCATCGAGATCCCGGTCATCATCCTGACCGCGATGGTGGTCGGCGCGGTGTGGGCGGCGATCGCCGGCGTGCTGAAGGTGACCCGCGGCGTCAGCGAGGTCATCTCCACGATCATGCTGAACTCGATCGCGGGCATCGTGATCGGCTACTTCCTGCAGGACGGCCGGCTCGGCGTGCTCGACAAGAACGCCAACATGGTCTCGACCAAGCCGCTGCCGTCCTCCAGCCACCTGTTCAACTTCCAGACCTCCACCGATCCCGTGGTCGGCTTCATCGTGATCGCCGCGCTGGCCGGCGTCGTCTACTGGTTCGGCCTGTCCCGCACCCGCTTCGGCTTCGACCTGCGCGCGGTGGGCCGCTCCCAGTCCGCCGCCGAGGCGTCCGGCGTCAGCGTCAAGCGGATGGTCGTCACCAGCATGCTGATCTCCGGCGCGATGGCCGGCCTGGTCGGCATGCCGACGCTGCTCAACCAGTCCTACGACTACGGCACCGACTTCCCGGTCGGCATCGGCTTCACCGGCATCGCGGTGGCCCTGCTCGGCCGCAACAACCCGATCGGCGTCGCGGTCGGCGCCCTGCTCTGGGCCTTCCTGGAGCGCGCCTCCAACGGTCTGGAGTTCGAGGGCTACGACAAGGAGATCGTCGGCGTCATCCAGGGCGTCATCGTGCTGGCCGTGGTCATCGCGTACGAACTGGTCCGCAGGTACGGACTCACCCGGCAGCAACGCCAGGTCGGCGCGGAACTCGCGGCCGCCGGCTCCGACGACAAGAAGGAGGTCACGGCGTGAGCGACGCACGCGAGGCAGCCGTCCCGCAGACAACACACAGCCCGCGGCTTCGCCGAGCGGGTGGAGAAGCGAACGGGGAGAACCAGTGAGCGCCACCGCTACCCAGACGCCGCCGCCGGCCGCGCCGCGGGTCGGCAAGCCCAAGAACGGCCGCATCCGGCTCAGCCCGGCGATCGTCCTGCTGATCGTCGCGGGCGCGCTCATCGTGGTCTCCGCGGTCCGCGCGGTCACCGGCGCCGAGGACATCACCTCGGCGGGACAGGTCGCCGGCGCGCTGTCCGGCGCGGTGCCGATCGGCCTGGCCGGCCTCGCCGGCCTGTGGGCGGAACGGGCCGGCGTGGTCAACATCGGCCTTGAGGGCATGATGATCCTCGGCACGTTCTTCGGCGCGTGGGCCGGCTATCAGACCAACCCCTGGCTGGGCGTGCTGGCCGGGGTGCTCGGCGGCGCGGCGGGCGGACTGGTGCACGCGGTCGTCACCGTGACCTTCGGCGTCGACCACATCATCGCCGGTGTGGCGGTCAACATCCTCGCCACCGGCGTCACCACCTACCTCGCCAAGAAGCTGTTCACCTCCGGTGACGCGGTGCAGAAGGGCGGCACCCCCAAGCAGTCGCCGCCGATGGCCGAGATCAAGCACTTCACCGTGCCGGGGCTCTCGCACTGGCTGTCGGAGCTGCAGGCGCACCACTGGTTCCTGATCTCCGACCTCGCCGGCATCATCGGCGGCCTGGTCACCAACATCTCGTCGCTGACGCTGCTGGCCGCGGTGCTGTTCGTGCTGACCTTCTTCGTGCTGTGGCGCACCTCGTTCGGCCTGCGGCTGCGGTCCTGCGGCGAGAACCCCACCGCGGCGGAGTCGCTCGGCGTCAACGTCTACACGTACAAGTACGTGGCGGTGGTCATCTCCGGTGCGCTGGCCGGGCTCGGCGGTGTCTTCCTGGCCATCCAGACGCACTTCTACCTGGAGGGCCAGACCGGCGGCCGCGGCTACATCGGCCTCGCCGCGATGATCTTCGGCAACTGGCGGCCGGGCGGACTGGCCGTCGGCGCCGGCCTGTTCGGCTACGCCGACAGCCTCCAGCTGCGCAACGGCGGCGACTCGGTGCACGCGCTGCTGCTGCTCATCGCGCTGCTGCTGCTGGTCATGGGCGGCTGGAAGATCTACCGCAAGGTGTACGTCTCCGGGGCCATCGCGCTGGCCTTCGCGGTGCTGCTGACCGTCTGGTACATGCTCACCGACACCGTGCCCGACGAGGTCGTGCAGGGCACCCCGTACGTCGTCACGCTGCTCGTCATGGGCCTGTCGGCGCAGCGGCTGCGGATGCCGAAGGCCGACGGCGTCCCGTACCGGAAGGGGCAGGGCGGGTGACGCCCGCGCAGGCGCCGGCCGCCGGCGCGGTGGACTGGGAGGCACTGCGCCGCGCCGCCCGGGAGGTCATGGAGCGGGCCTACGTGCCCTACTCCCGCTTCCCGGTCGGCGCGGCCGCCCTCACCGACGACGGCCGCACGGTCGTCGGCTGCAACGTCGAGAACGCCTCCTACGGCATCGGCCTGTGCGCCGAGTGCGGCCTGGTCTCGGCGCTGCACGCCTCGGGCGGCGGCCGGCTGACCGCGTTCACCTGCGTGGACCTGCACGGCAACGTGCTGATGCCGTGCGGGCGCTGCCGCCAGCTGCTCTTCGAACACGGCGGGCCCGGCCTGCTGGTGGAGACCGTGCGCGGCGTCCGCCCGATGAGCGAGGTGCTGCCCGACGCGTTCGGCCCCGAGGACCTCGACCGATAGCCGCCGCCGTACGACGAGCAGGCGAGAACAGGAAGTTGTGCACGTGGACGTCATTTCCGTCATCCGTACCAAGCGGGACCGCGGCCGGCTGAGCGACGAGCAGATCGACTGGGTCATCGACGCCTACACCCGGGGCGCGGTCGCCGACGAGCAGATGTCGGCGCTCGCCATGGCGGTGCTGCTCAACGGCATGGACCGGGCCGAGATCGCCCGCTGGACCGCGGCGATGATCGCCTCCGGCGAGCGGATGGACTTCTCCTCGCTGGCCAGGCCCACCGCGGACAAGCACTCCACCGGCGGCGTCGGCGACAAGATCACGCTGCCGCTCGCGCCGCTGGTCGCCGCGTGCGGCGCGGCCGTCCCGCAGCTGTCAGGGCGCGGCCTCGGCCACACCGGCGGCACCCTCGACAAGCTGGAGTCCATCCCCGGCTGGCGCGCCTCGCTCAGCACCGAGGAGATGCTCGCCGTCCTCGACGGCGTCGGCGCGGTGGTCTGCGCGGCCGGCGACGGCCTCGCCCCCGCCGACAAGAAGCTGTACGCGCTGCGGGACGTGACCGGCACCGTCGAGGCGATCCCGCTGATCGCGTCCTCGATCATGTCCAAGAAGATCGCCGAGGGCACCGGCTCGCTGGTGCTCGACGTGAAGGTCGGCAGCGGCGCCTTCATGAAGTCGCTGGAGGACGCCCGCGAACTGGCCGCGACCATGGTGGGCCTGGGCACCGACCACGGGGTGCGCACCGTCGCGCTGCTCACCGACATGTCGGTGCCGCTCGGGCTGACCGCCGGCAACGCGCTCGAGGTCCGCGAGTCCGTCGAGGTGCTCGCCGGCGGCGGCCCCGCCGACGTCGTCGAGCTGACCCTGGCGCTGGCCCGGGAGATGCTCGACGCGGCCGGGCTGAAGGACGCCGACCCGGCCAGGGCGCTGGCCGACGGCTCGGCGATGGACGCCTGGCGGCGGATGATCCGCGCGCAGGGCGGCGACCCCGACGCGGCGCTGCCGGTGGCCCGCGACACCCACGTGGTGACCGCGCCCGCCTCCGGCGTGCTGACCGGGCTCGACGCCTACGCGGTGGGCGTCGCGGCCTGGCGGCTCGGCGCGGGACGGGCCCGCAAGGAGGACGCGGTGCAGGCCGGCGCGGGCGTCGAGCTGCACGCCAGGCCCGGTGACCCGGTCACCGCCGGGCAGCCGCTGCTGACCCTGCACACCGACACCCCGGAGCGGTTCGACTACGCGCTGGAGGCGCTGGAGGGCGGCTTCACCGTCTCGCCCGCGGGCACCGGCTTCACGCCGCGTCCGATCGTGCTGGACCGGATCTCCTGACCCCGCGGGCCGGGCCGGCCCGCGGACACGGCGATGCCGCCGGGCGCTCGGGGCGCCCGGCGGCATCACCATGGGGGACCGCGACCCGCCGCAGCGGGCCGCCCGCAGGTCAGCGGAAGGTCAGGTGTTCCAGACCTGCAGTTCGGAGAGCTGGCCGGCCGGCCAGCCCGAGTTGGCCGTGACGGTGACCCGCACGTACCGCTGGGTGTGCGCGGCGAAGGTGATCGTCACCGTGTTGTTGCCGCTGTTCGGGTCGAAGGAGTAGGAAGCCGCGTCCTTCAGGGTGCTGAAGGACGAGCCGTCCGAACTGCCCGACACCGCGACCGTCTCGTTGCGCTGGCCCCACCCCGCGGGCAGTTGCAGCACCACGCGGCTCGCGCTCTGCGCCGAGCCGAGGTCGACCTGCACCCACTGCGGGAAGGCGTTGTTGGCGCTCTCCCAGTAGCTGCCCTGGTTGCCGTCGGTGACGTTCGACGACGGGTAGACGTCGGTGTGGCTGGACTCCGACGTGGGCTTGCCCGCGGCCAGGTTGGTGCTCACCGTGCCGGCGCCGGTGCCGGACAGCGCGACCGTGGCCGGGCTGTTCGACGCGTTGCTGGCGATGGTGAGGGTGCCGTTGCGGGCGCCGGACGCGGTCGGCTTGAAGGTGACGTTGACCGCGCAGGACGCGCCCACCGCGATGGAGCTGCCGCAGGTGTTGGTCTGGCTGTAGTCGCCGCTGACGGTGATGCCGGAGACGGCCGCGGCCGCGTTGCCGGTGTTGGTCACGGTGACGGTCTGCGCGCTGGTGGGCGTGTTCAGCGGCTGGGTGGCGAAGGTGACGGACGCCGGGTTGGTGGTGAGCGTCGCGGCCGGCGTGGTGCCGCCGCCCCCGGCGCTCGGGAAGACCTCCAGGTCCGACAGCTGGGCCGCGGTCCAGCCGGTGTTGCCGGTGACGTTGACCCGCACGTACCGCGCGGAGGCGGCGTTGAAGGTGATGGTCACCGTGTTGTTGTTGGCGCTCGGGTCGAAGGTGTAGGCCGCGGACCCGGTCAGCGTGGAGAAGCTGCTGCCGTCGGTCGAGCCCTGCAGCGACAGGGTCTCCTGACGGGTCGCCCACGCGGCGGCCGGCGGCAGCTTCAGCACCACCTTGCCGACGCTGTAGTTCTGGCCGAGGTCGACCTGAGCCCACTGCGGGAAGGAGCCGTTGCTCTCCCAGTACGTCGACGCGTCGGTGTCGGTGAGGTTCGCCGGCGTGTACGTGCCGTTGCTGGAGCTGGCCGTCGCGGTCTTGCCGGCCGCGATGTTGGTGGAGCCGTCGATGCCGGTACCGCTCAACGACACCGCCGTCGGGCTGTTGTTGGCGTTGCTGGCGACGGTGAGGGTGCCGCTGCGGGCGCCGCCCGCCGTCGGCTTGAAGGTGACGTTGACGGTGCAGGACGCGCCGACCGCCAGGGTGCCGCAGTTGTTGGTCTGGCTGTAGTCGCCGGTCACGGTGGTGCCGGACACGGTCGCCGCGGTGGTGCCGGAGTTGGTCACCGTCACCGCCTGCGCGGCGGTGGTGGCGCCGACCACGGTGCCGGCGAAGGACAGCGCCGCCGGGGTGGCGTTGAGCACCGGGCCGGGCGCGGTGCCGGTGCCGGACAGGTTGACCGTGCTGGTGGTGCCGCCGGCGTTGACCGTCAGGGTGCCGGTGCGGGCGCCGCTCGCGGTCGGCTTGAAGGTGACGCTGACCGTGCACGAGCCGTTCGACGGGATCGACGTGCCGCAGGTGTTGGTCTGCGCGAAGTCACCGGTCGCCGCGATGGAGGAGACCGAAGCGGCCGCACCGGTCGGGTTGGTCACCGTCACGGTCTGCGCGGCGGACGTCGAGCCGGTCGCCACCGAGCCGAAGCTCAGCGCACCCGGGCTGGCGGTGACGCCCTCCGACGGGTACGGCGGGAAGACGGGCGCGGGGAAGTTGCCGCAGAACGGGGTGCCGGTGATGCCGGAGTTGCCGCCGCCGTCGGTGACGACGAACTGGCCGCCCTCGCAGCTGTACAGCGGGGAGGACGCGCCGATGCCGGTCGCGGTGACGTTCGTGAACTTCGCGGCGCCGCCGGTCTGCTCCTGCAGCGCGAAGGTGCCCGCGCCGGCGATCGTCACGTTGTTCAGGCTGACGCCGCTGACCGTGCCCTCGACCCACTGCACGGCCTCGTACGGGCTCTGCTGGATCAGGGCGTTGGACACGTTGATCGGGCCGGTGATCGCGCCCTGACTGCCGTCGAACCACAGCGCGCCGACGCCGAACTGCCAGTTCGGGTCGAGGGCGCCGGCCCGCACGATCGTGTTGTTGGAGATGGTGGTGGTGCCGACCGGCGTGGAGGTGAAGCGCTGGCCGACGTGGATGCCGCCGCCCTGCGCGAGGCCGGTGTCCTTGACCAGGTTGCCGCTGACGGTGTTGTCGTGACCGCCGTAGATCGCGATGCCGTTGGCGAGGATCTGGTCCTGCACGGTGTTGTTGGAGATGGTGTCGTTGGCGTCGGCGCCCAGCGCGGAGTCCGCCCAGGTCGCGATGCCGTCGTCACCGGTGTTGCGCAGGTCGCTGTTGGTGACCGTCGAATTGGTCACGCCGCCGTGGAAGTTGACGCCGTCGGCGGTGGTGTCGCGGATGCGCAGGCCGCTGAGGGTCAGCTTGTCCATCGGCCCGTCCATCCAGGCGCCGACCTTCATGTGGTCGATCCACAGGCTGGACACCGAGGAGTTGCTCAGCGCGCCGCCGATGCCGTTCACCTGGTCGCAGTCGTTGCGCTCGCCGACCTGGCCGAAGATCGCGAAGTTCGCCAGGTGGACGTTGCTGCTGACGCCGCGGTTGCCGCCGACGCCGCAGCTGTCGGGCTCACCGAGGCCGTAGAAGCCCGGCGCCGCACCGGTCACCGTCGAGTACCACATGCCGGCGCCGGTGACGGTCACGTTGTTGACCGTGATGTGCCGGGGGATCTTGTACGTGCCCGGCGGTATCCACACCGTGCCGCCCGCGCCGGCCGCGGCGATAGCGGAGTTGAACGCGGCGGTGGAGTCGGCCGCGCCGGTCGCGTCGGCGCCCTGGCTGGTCACCGAGACCGAACCGGACGGCTGCGTCAGCGCCGGGCCGACCTGCTCGAAGTCCGCGAAGTCGATGGTGGTGACGGCGCTGCTGCCGCTGGTCTGCAGCGTGAAGGTGGTGCCGGCCGGATACGTCTGCGGCAGCAGCCGGTGGACCTCGTCGTAGAAGTGGTGCGGGTTGCTGCCCGGGGTGTTGGTGAACGGGTAGCTGCCGTAGTACCAGCTGTACGCGTCGGTCAGGGTGAAGTCGGGCTGCGCCGCGCCGTTGATGGCGAAGGACAGCGGGGCGGTGTACACCGAGCCGCCGGAGCCGTCGGGGATGCTGTAGCGGAAGTCGATCGAGTTGGTCGCCACCGGTGTGGTGAAGGTGACGAACTTCCCGCTGCCCGACAGCGTCACCGCCTTGCGGTACGAGGCCTCGTCGGCGAGCTGGCCGGCGAGGAAACTCGGGCCGATCGCCGAGCCGTTGGTGGCGGCGTTCTCCGCCTGCACCTCGACGTACGGAAGGCTCGCACCGTTTCCGCCGGTCGCGGCTGCCAGGGCGGGCTGCGCCGCCACGGCGACGACGCCGGCGGCCACCAGCGCGGCGCCGCCGCCGACGGCGACGAGCCGTCTGAGGCCGGCGAGACTTCTGGGGGGTTTGAACACCTGTTGCTCCTAAGGAGGGGGGAGAAGCACGTGTGGGAGGTAGGGAGGTGGGTGGGATGAGCCCGGCGAGACCGGTGCCGGTGGGGGTCGGTGCAGGGGGACCGTAGCCTCTACGACACGTGGCAGCAATATTGCGATCCATTTTCGTTGATAATTGACTTACTCCTGCAAGAATTTGAGTTGACCGTCAGTGAGATGCGGTGCGCGGCGGTGTGTGATCATCGGCCGATGGCGATCACGCGCAAGGCGACGGCCGTACTCACCGCAGGGGCAGGGGTGTTGGCGCTGACCGCCTGCGGAGCGAGCGCCGGCGGCGGGGGCGCGGCCCCGAGCGCGAGCGCCGCAGCGCCCACCGGGCCCGGCGGCGGCATCGACGTCCGCGTGCACGCCGACCGGCTGACCACCCCCACCCCCCGCGCCGGGGCCGGCGCGACACCCGCGCCCGGAGCGCGCGCGGCCGCCTGCACCGCGCCCGGACCGCTGATCACCGCGAGTGACGTGGACGCCGCCATGGGGCTGCGCGCCCTCACCGTCACGCTGACCAACTGCGGCACCTCCCCGCTGACCGTGCGCGGCTACCCCGACCTGCGGGTGCTGGACGCGGCCGGCGACGCGCTGCGCGTCACCGTCCACCACGGGATCACCGTCACCACCGGCCTGACCGACCCGCCGCCGGCCACGCTCACCCTGCGCCACGGCGACCGGGCGGTCGCGATCCTCGCCTGGCGCAACACCGTCACCGACGCGACCGTCACCGCCACCACGGGCGCCGCCTTCGCGGTCACCCCGCCCGGCGGCTTCGGCCCGCAGGTCGTCCAGGAGACCGTCGACGTCGGGAACACCGGCCGGCTCGACACGACGTCGTGGCACCGGCCCGGCTGACTCAGCCGCCGGCGCGCGGGCCCGGCTGGGGCAGCTCCACGGTGACGCGCATGCCGCCCGCGCGGCGCGGGGTGAGCGTGAGCGTCCCCCCGTGCGCGTCGGTGATGGTCTTGACGATGGCCAGGCCGAGACCGACGCCGGCGTGGTCGGTGCGGACGCGTTCGCTGCCGCGCCGGAACGGCAGGGTCAGCGTCGACACCAGGAGCGGGGAGAGCGGCTCGCCGCTGTTCTCGACGGTCAGCACCGCCCCGGCGGGACGCACCCCGGTGCGGACCCACACGCCGCCCCCTGCGGGCAGATTGTGGACGATCGCGTTGTGCACGAGGTTCGTGGTCAGCTGCAGCAGGAGCGCCGGGGACCCGCTCGCGGGGGCGACCTCGCCGGCCGTGTCGAGGGTGACGCCGTGCCGCTCGGCGAGCGGCACCAGCGTCTCGGCGGCCTCCTCGGCCAGCAGCGACAGGTCGACGGGCTCCCTGGCGAAGGACCGCCGGTCGGCGCGGCTGAGCACCAGCAGCGCCTCCGTCAGGTCGATCGCCCGGGTGTTGACGGCGCGCAGGCGGTCGACGAGCGCCTCGGAGTCGTGGCCGGGATCGGCGTGGGCCACGTCGAGGAGCGCCTTCGAGATCGCCAGCGGGGTGCGCAGCTCGTGGGAGGCGTCGGCCGCGAACCTGCGCTGCTCGGCGACGTGCGCCTCTAGCCGGGCGAGCATCGTGTCGAAGGCGTCGGCGAGTTCGCGGAACTCGTCCTCGCGGCCCGGCAGCCGGATCCGGTGGGAGAGCGATCCGCTCGCCGCGGTCCTGGTGGCGTGGGTGATCCGGGTCAGCGGGGCGAGCATGCGCCCGGCGAGGACCCAGCCGCCGACGAGACCGAACACCAGCAGGAAGCCCAGCGCCGCGGCGGCCCTCGGGGCGAAGACCCGCAGCAGGGCGGAGCGCACCGGGAAGACGCCGCCGTTCAGGTGGGTGCCGCTGGGGACGAGCAGCGCCCGATCGGGGACGTACCGCAGCAGGAACACCCAGACCGTCGCGAGCAGCAGCGCCCCGGCGACCATCAGGAACCCGGCGTAGCTGAGGGTGAGCCGCAGGCGCACGCTCGGCCCCGGCGCCCTAGCCACGCTCCCGCTCCCCATCCTCACCCGGGGCCCCATCCTCATCCGCACCCGGGGCCGCATCCCCATCCGCATTCGCGGCCGCCGGCGGCACGTCGATGCGGTAGCCCGCGCCCGGCACGGTGGCGATGATCCACGGTTCGCCGAGGCGCTTGCGCAGAGCCGAGACGGTGATGCGCACCGCGTTGGTGAACGGGTCGGCGTTCTCGTCCCACGCGCGCTCCAGGAGCGCCTCGGCGGTGACGACGCCTCCCTCGGCGGCCACGAGGACTTCGAGCACCGCGAACTGCTTCCTGGTCAGCGCGGTGTAACGGCCGTCTCGGTGGACCTCGCGGCGGAACGGGTCCACCCGCAGCCCCGCGATCTCCCGCACCGGCGGCCTGCTGTGGGCGCGCCTGCGGTCGAGCGCCCTGAGCCGCAGCACCAGCTCCCCGAGTTCGAACGGCTTGGTGAGATAGTCGTCGGCGCCGAGCCCGAACCCGGACGCCTTGTCGTCGAGGCGGTCGGCCGCCGTCAGCATGATGATCGGCATGCCGCTCCCCGAGGCGACGATGTGCGCGGCGACCTCGTCACCGGAGGGCCCGGGGATGTCGCGGTCGAGGACGGCGATGTCGTAGGCGTTGACGCCCAGCATCTCCAGTGCGGCGCCGCCGTCACCCGCGATGTCGGCCGCGATCGCGGCCAGCCGCAGCCCGTCGCGGATCGCCTCCGCCATGAAGGGCTCGTCCTCGACGATCAGCACGCGCATGCGGGCGATGCTACAAGTCGGCGCATATCGTCCCCGTATGGGAAAACGCATACAGGGCGGCAACACCGCGCCGCCTTGACTGGCGGCATGCAGCGACCCGAAGCAGCAGCGGTGGACACGGCGCGGAGCGGGCCGGGCGGCGCCGGCCGGCCCGCATCCGGGCCCGGGAGGTGGCGCGCGCGGACCCGCCGGGCGATCCGCGCCGCCTCCCGGCCCGGCCCCTGGAAGCGCGGCCCGGTGCTCGCGGCGCTGGCGCTGCTGCTCGGCCTGCTGATGCTGCTGCACGCGAGCGTCCCCAACCGGGTCGGCCACCTCGGCAGCCTGGTGGAGACCTTCCTGCCGTGGTTCGGGGTGTTCGTCCCCGTCCTGCTGGCCGGGGCGCTCTGGCGGCGCTCCGCCGCCGCGGTGGTCGCGCTGCTGCTGCCGGCCGTCGTGTGGCTGAACCTCTTCGGCGGGCTCGTCGGCGACCGGTCCCACCGCGGCGGCGGCGACCTGACCGTGGCCGAGCACAACGTCGGCGCGGGCAACCCCGACCCGCCCGGCACCGCCCGCGACCTGACCGCCGCGGGCGCGGACCTGCTGGCCCTGGTGGAGCTGACCCCGCAGGCCGCGGGCGGGTACGAGAAGGCGCTCGCGACGGCGTACCCGTACCACACGGTGCTGGGCACGGTCGGCCTGTGGAGCAGGCTGCCGCTGTCCGGCACCCGGCCGGTCGACGTCGTGGACGCCGGGCCGTTGGCCCGGACCCTGCCGGCCGGCGCGCGGACGGCGTCGAACCGGGCGCTGCGCACCACGGTGGCCACCGCCCACGGGCCGCTGGCGGTGTACGTGGCCCACCTGGGCTCCGCGCGGGTCACCCCCCGGGCGGGCTTCTGGACGGCCTCGCGGGACAGGGGCGAGCAGGTGCTCGGGGCGGCCGTCGCCGCCGAGCGGAACCCGCGGGTGGTGCTGCTCGGCGACCTCAACGGCACCACCGACGACCGCGCGCTGCGCGACCTGACCTCGCGGCTGCACTCGGCCCAGCGCGAGGCGGGGGCCGGCTTCGGCTTCACCTGGCCGGCGGCGTTCCCGGTGGCGCGGATCGACCAGATCCTGGTCCGCGGCGTGCGGCCGGTGAGCTCCTGGGTGCTGCCGGCGACCGGCAGCGACCACCTGCCGGTGGCGGCCGGCATCAGCTGGTGAACGCCGCGCGCGGCGCGGGCGCGGGCGTCAGGAGTGGAGGGAGCGGCCGAAGCCCGCGGCCAGCGGCATGCGGAGCCCCAGCGGCGGCGGCGCCGCCAGCGCGTCGGCGACCGGCCGGGCGAACGGCCGGTCCAGCAGGCAGCCGAGGACGAAGTCCGCGGTCAGCGCGAACACCTCCGCGCGGTGCTGGTGCAGCGCGTGCCCGTCCGAGTGCACCTCGAACCGGCACACCTGCCGGTTGACCTTCTTGACCCGCTCCGCGAGCCGGTACGACAGCTCGGGCGCCGTCGCGTCGTCGTCCGTGCCGTGGGCGATGAGCACGCGCCGCCCGATCAGCTGCTTGACCGGCTCGGGCTCCGGCCCGTCCGGCAGCCACGGCGCCAGCGCGACCACCGACGTGACCGCCGGATGCCCGGCGGCGTGCAGCGCCGCCCGCGCCCCCATGTCCATGCCGACCAGGCACACCGGCACGTCGCCGTAGCGCCGCACCGCCTCGCCGACCGCCCACTCCGCGTCCTCCGCGGGGTGCGCGTGCCCGCCGTTCCAGCCGCGGAAGCGGTAGTGCACCACATGGGCGGCGAGCCCGTCCGCGAGGCCCTCGCGCACCAGGTGCCGGGCCAGCGGCCACATCACGGCCGCGGCCACGGGGGAGCGGCGCCGGGTGCTCAGCGCGTCGCCGCCCGGCAGGGCGAGCACCACCGCGCGGACCGTCGCGCCGGTGTGCGGGTCGCGCTGCCGGGGCCCCGGCACGAGGCCGGGCGCCACCTGGCGGCCCAGCCGTGCGCCACGCGCCGGTAATGCTTGCGAAGCCATGCCGCAACCTTGGCAGACGACAGGGGGTGCGCTGTATGGCCGTGCGGAAAATTGTTGGCCCAAGCAGGATATCTACGCGCGTAGGAGCTATTGTTCCGTCATGCAGAACGCCATGCCGAGCCATCCGACCCGGGAGCAGATCCGCCGCGCCCCCAAGGCCCTGCTCCACGACCACCTCGACGGCGGGCTGCGCCCCGGCACGATCGTCGACCTCGCGCACGCCACCGGCTACACCGCGCTGCCCGAGACCGAACCTGACAAGCTCGGCGCGTGGTTCCGCGCCGCGGCGGACTCCGGCTCGCTGGAGCGCTACCTGGAGACCTTCGCCCACACCTGCGCGGTGATGCAGACCCGCGACGCGCTGGTCAGGGTCGCCGCCGAGTGCGCCGAGGACCTGGCCGCCGACGGCGTCGTCTACGCCGAGGTGCGGTACGCGCCGGAGCAGCACCTGGAGGCAGGACTGACCCTCGAAGAGGTCGTCGAGGCGGTCACCGAGGGCTTCCGGCTGGGCGAGCGGCGGGCCCGCGAGGCCGGCAACCGGATCAGGGTCGGCGCCCTGCTCACCGCGATGCGGCACGCCGCGCGCTCCCAGGAGATCGCCGAACTCGCCAACCGCTACCGCGACTCGGGCGTCGTCGGCTTCGACATCGCGGGCGCGGAGGCCGGCTACCCGCCCACCCGGCACCTGGACGCCTTCGAGTACCTCAAGCGGGAGAACAACCACTTCACCATCCACGCCGGCGAGGCGTTCGGCCTGCCGTCGATCTGGCAGGCGCTCCAGTGGTGCGGCGCCGACCGGCTCGGCCACGGCGTGCGGATCATCGACGACATCGAGCAGAAGGACGGCGAGGTCTCCCTCGGCCGCCTCGCGTCCTACGTGCGCGACAAGCGCGTCCCGCTGGAGATGTGCCCGACGTCCAACCTCCAGACCGGCGCCGCCTCCTCGTACGAGGAGCACCCCATCGGGCTGCTGCGCCGGCTGCACTTCCGGGTCACCGTGAACACCGACAACCGGCTGATGAGCGGCACCAGCATGAGCCGCGAGTTCGAGCACCTGGTCGACGCGTTCGGTTACACGCTCGACGACCTCCAGTGGTTCACCGTCAATGCCATGAAATCGGCGTTCATTCCTTTTGACGAACGTCTCGCCATGATCAACGAGGTGATCAAGCCGGGCTACGCCGAGCTGAAGGCCGAGTGGCTGTTCGCGCCGGGCACGGCCGTACCCCCCGTGGCCAGCGGTTCCGCCGCGGACGCCGGCTGAGTCCCGCGGCGCGCCGCGGCGCGTGCGGGGAGGTCACGGGCGCGCCACGCCGGTTGCACCGGTGGTGAGTGCGTGACTACGTTCCGGAGTCATGCAAACCCGAACCAAGAAGACCCTCGCGACCACCGCCCTCGGGCTCGCGGCTGTCGCCGCCGCGGCCGGCTCCGCCTCCGCCGCCGACCTGACCGGCGCCAGCCTCGGCTCGCTGCCGGTCGGCCAGGCCACCGGCCTGCTGCCGGGCGCCACCGACACCGCCTCCGGCGCGCACACCGCGCTGGCCAACGGCACCTCCGGGCTGCCCACCAACGGGCTGCTGCCCTCCGGCAACCACCTGTCGGGCAACCAGGTCGCCCCGGTCAGCGGCCTGCTCGGCGGCCTCCCGGCCGGCGCCGGCGTCCTCGGCGGCTGAGCCCGCACCCCGCGACGGCCCGCGGGCCGCGCCCCTCTTCGCACGGAGGGCGCGCCCCGCGGGTTGCGTTCCTCCCGGCGCCGGCGCCGGCGCCCGCGTGTCGGGCGTGTCGCGGCGTGTCCGGTGTCTCCGGCAGGCCCTACGGGACCAGGGCCGGCTGCGGCCGCGCGCCGGTGGCCTGCGCCGCACGCCCGCGCAGCCGGTGCCGGACGGCCGGCACGACCAGCAGATGCGCCAGTGCCACGCCCAGCGTGTTGAGCAGCAGCGCGTCCACGTCGAAGAGCTGCCCCGGCACCAGCGTCTGGGTGAACTCCAGCGACAGCGACACCATCAGCCCGGCGAACGCCGTCCTGGCGAACGACGCGAACCCCGAGGTGTCGACCCGGCCGCCGGCCAGCGGCAGCAGCACGCCGAGCGGGGCCAGCAGCCCCAGGCCCGCGCCGAGCCTGCGGGCCGCCTGCAGCGGACCCATCCGCAGGTCCTCGTGGATGGTGGCCAGCGGCCGCAGGTTCGGCGCGGGCACCCAGGCCACGTAGTGCGGCCGCAGCAGCATCCAGGCGACGAAGGACAGATACGCCGCGGTGAGCAGCAGCCCGGCCGCGCGCACCCTGATCATGGAGCCATCGTGCCGCACGCTGTCCAGGACGCGCCCCGGCGCGCCGCGGTTCCCGGTGCGAACGGGCGTTCTCACGGGACCGGCTCGCCGGCGCTGACCGCCGCGTCCGCGCTCGTCCGCAGCTCCGGCGTGCAGCTGTAGCGGCGCAGCTCGTCGCCGGCGTCCGGGCCGCCGAGCACCACGGAGCCGCCGGGCGCCAGCGCGGAGTCCGCGGCCAGCGTGCAGACGACCTGGCCGAGCACGAACGACGGCAGGTCCTCCGCCGCCTCGCTCAGCCGCAGCGCGTCCGCGGGATCGCCCGGCAGCGGCGCGAGCACCTCCAGCGTCACCGGCACGGCCGTGTAGAACCCGGCGGTGGACTCCGCCGCCCGCGGGCTGGCCTGGAGCAGGGCGATCAGCTGCCGGGCGAGCCGCTCCCGCCCGCCGCGTCCGCCCCCCACGTCCGCCACCCGCACCGGGCGCCGCACCGGCGCGATCTGACCGCTGCACACCAGGTACACCTTGCGCGTCACCGCGTCGGGCAGCGGCGTCGCCGGCGCCGCCGGCTGCGCGCACGACACCCGCGACGGCGCGGGACCCGCGTCCACCGGCACCGACGTGGTGCGGATGCCGCACCCGGCGAGCAGCGGCGCCAGCGCCAGCCCCAGCACGCCCACCGCCCACCCCCTGCGCGCGACGGCCATGCGGGACGCCGCGCCCGTCCTGCACGCCGCGCCGGTCCCGTGCATCGCGCTCATGCCGGACTCCCCGCGCCGCCGTGCGGGCGGTCAGGACCGTCCGGGTCGTCCGGGTCGTCCTCCGCCGGACGCACCGGCAGGCGCAGCGTGAACACCGCGCCGCCGGAAGGGGAGTTGGCGGCGGTGATGTCGCCGCCGTGGATGTGCGCGTTCTCCCTCGCGATGGACAGGCCCAGACCGCTGCCCTCCGACCGCGCCCGGGAGGCGTCCGCCTTGTAGAACCGGTCGAAGACGTGCGGCAGCACTCCCTCCGGGATGCCGGGGCCGTGATCGGAGACCGCCACCACGATCTGCTCGCCCTCGCGCCGCAGCGTCACCCGTACCGGCGAGCCGCCGTGCTTCAGCGCGTTCCCGATCAGATTGGCCATGATCACGTCGAGCCGGCGCGGGTCGAGGGTGGCCAGCAGCCCGCGGGGCGCGTCCAGCTCCACCGAGTCCAGCCAGGCCCTGGCGTCCATGCAGGCCATGATCATGTCCGCCACGTCGACCTCGTCGACGCGCAGCTTCGCGGTCCCGGCGTCGAAGCGGGTGACCTCCATCAGCGTCTCCACCAGTTCGTTCAGCCGCCGCGTCTCGCTGACCACCAGGCGTACCGCGGGGGCGATCATCGGGTCCAGCGCCTCCGCCTCGTCCTCCAGCACGTCCGTCACCGCGGTGATCGCGGTCAGCGGCGTGCGCAGCTCGTGCGACATGTCGGCGACGAACCGCCGGCTCGCCGCCTCGCGGGCGCTCAGCTCCTCGACCCGCGTCTCCAGCGCCTCCGCGGCGCTGTTGAACGTCCGTGACATCTCGGCGAGTTCGTCGGTGCCGGTGACCTTCAGCCGGGTGTCCAGATGCCCCTCGCCGAGCCGCTGCGCCGCCTCGCCGAGCCGCCGTACCGGACGCAGCACCGCCGAGCCGGCCGCCTGCGCCAGCAGCGCCGCGCCGATCAGCGCCAGCAGCGTGGCGATCCCCAGCGACCAGGCCAGCGAGTTGAGGTCCTTGCGCTCCGCGTCCAGCGACTTGAGCATGTAGCCGGTCGGGCCGTCCCGGTTGATCCGCGCGCCCGCCACCAGATACGGGTGGCCCTGCAGCGAGATCCGCTCCCAGTGCAGGTGGTAGCGGTTGTCGTCGTTCTTGTGCGGGGTGTTCACCGCGCGTTGCAGCGACGCCGGCACGTCGTCCAGCGTGAACACGTCGCGGTCCGAGGGCGCCGCGCACGGCGAGCCGTCCGGGGCGGTGTCGATCAGCACCACCTGGTACGTGTCGGGCCCGCCTATCTGGTCCGCCGCCTTCTCCAGCGACTCGCAGGTCGGTGCAACCGGCAGCGAGGCCGCGTTGCGCTGCAACGAGTCGCGGAAGTCGTTGAGCGCGCTGTTCTGCGCCCGGGTCAGCACCGCGTCGCGGTTGAGCCAGTACGCGATCCCCGACACCGACACCGCCGCGGTCAGGGCGACCAGCGCGAACACCGCGACCAGCCGCAGCCGCAGACTCGTCCAGCGCAGCCCGCCGGACGCCCGGCCGGCCCGGCCGGCACCGGGACGAAGGCTCACTGAGGCGTGTCCAGGCGGTAGCCGACACCGCGGACGGTACGGATCAGCGTCGGCGAGGACGGCACGTCCTCGATCTTCGCGCGCAGCCGCTGCACACACGCGTCGACCAGCCGGGAGTCGCCGAGGTAGTCGTGCTCCCACACCAGGCGCAGCAACTGCTGCCGGGACAGCGCCTGCCCGGGCCGCCGGCTCAGCTCCAGCAGCAGCCGCAGCTCGGTCGGCGTGAGCTGGAGGTCCTGCCCGTCCTTGGTGACCGTCATGGCGTTGCGGTCGATGACGATCGGGCCGAACGCCGCCGAGTCGGTGCTGTCCCGCTCGCCGCGGCGCAACACCGCCCGGATGCGGGCGTCCAGCACCCGCGGCTGCACCGGCTTGATCACGTAGTCGTCCGCCCCGGACTCCAGCCCCACCACGACGTCGATGTCGTCGCTGCGCGCGGTCAGCAGGATGATCGGCAGCTGGTCGGTGCGCCGGATCCGCCGGCACACCTCGAAACCGTCGATCCCGGGCAGCATCACGTCCAGCACGATCAGGTCGGGGCGCTGCTCCTTGAGCAGCCGCAGCCCGTCCTCGCCCGTCGCCGCGGCCACCACGCGGTGACCCTGGCGGGACAGGCCGAGTTCGAGACCCGTACGGATGGCGTCGTCATCCTCGATAAGCAACAGGAAAGGCACGCCGCACATTGTTGCCTACGCCAGGTCGCCGGTTGAAGCACGGGGAGAACACCGTGCGCGACGCCGCGACGCCGCCGCATCCGCCCGGCGGGCGCGGGAAACGCACAGCGCTCGCACAGGGGGCTCCTTCCTCTGTGACGGGCCTGTGACACTCGCCGGACAGCGCCATGAAACTGGCCCGGCAGTCTTATGGCCATCGGATCACCGCACGCCGCAACGGCTGCGACGCCGAAGACCACGCTGACGGTTCCATCGACGGGGGCGCGACATGAACGCACTGCACAGCACCACCACCGCCGCAGTCCGGTCCGCGCACGACCACTCGATGACCAGGACCACCGAGATGTCCGGTGCCGCGAGCGCACGGGGGTACGCTCGCGGCACCGGACGCACTTCCGGCCACCAGGCCGTGGTCCCGCGCCAGCGCCCCGCGTACATCACGCCGGTCGAGGGCGCAGGGCGCGAGCGGGTGCCGGCCCAGGCCGGCTCTCCCGAGGCCGAGCGCACCGCGGAGCAGCGCGCCGAGGCCGAGGCGGCCTTCACCGCCTACGTGCAGGAGCGCCGCGCCTCCCTCTACGCGACCGCCTACCACCTGACCGGTGACCGGTTCGCCGCGGAGGACCTGCTGCAGAGCGCGCTGTTCTCCACCTACCGCGCGTGGGACCGGATCAGCGACAAGGCGGCGGTCGGCGGCTACCTGCGCCGCACCATGACCAACCTGCACATCAGCGCCTGGCGGCGGCGCAAGCTCAACGAGTACCCGACCGAGGAGCTGCCCGAGACGGTCGGCGACACCGACGAGATGGGCGGCACCGAGCTGCGCGCCGTGCTGTGGCAGGCGCTCGCCCGGCTGCCCGAGCAGCAGCGCACCATGCTCGTGCTGCGCTACTACGAGGGCCGCACCGACCCGGAGATCGCCGACATCCTGAACATCAGCGTCGGCACCGTGAAGAGCAGCATCTGGCGCTCGCTGCGCCGGATGCGCGAGGACGAGGCGCTCAGCTTCGGCCGTGACGAGGAGGACGCGTTCGGCGAGCTGGTCGCCTGACCAGGCCACTGTCAGGGGGAGGACCCTTCGGGGTCCGCGGGGGTGAGGTCCGGGGCTCTGGGGGGAGCGCCGGGCCTCACACCCGTTCCGGCCTCACGCCTGCACGGGCCTCACGCCTGTACGGACTGCGCGGCGGCCGGGCGCGGCGCCGGGACCCGTACCGGAACGCCGGCGGCGGCGACCGCGGCGGCGATCCGGCCCGCGGCCTCGGTGTGGCCGCACGGATGGCAGCCCAGCGCCACGTGCCGCGCGACGATGCCGCGCTCGGCCCGCATCAGGTGCCAGCCGCGACGGACCAGGAACGGCAGGGACTTGCGGCCCTCGCGCAGATCCCGGACGAACCTGCGGCGCGCCGTCGTCGCCGGCCGCCCGCGCAGGCACAGCGCGTCGGCGAGCAGCCCCAGCTCCCGGCAGCGGACCGCGATCTCCGCGGCGAAGATCCCCTCCGCGACGAACACCGGAGCGGCCCGCAGGTCCAGCACCGCGCTGCCCGTCGCCGCGCTGGCCGCGATGTCGTACACGGGGGTGCGGGCGGCGCCCTCCGCGCACAGCGCGGTGATCGCGGCGACCGCCGCGTCCGCGTTCCACGAGGCCGGGGCGTCCCAGTCGGTCGCGGTACCCCCGGGCAGCGACGGGAGCGTCGGGTCGCCGGCGTCCTTGTAGAAGTCGTCGAGCGCCAGCACCGGCAGCCCGGTACGGGTGGCGAGGGAGGATTTTCCTGAGCCCGAAGGGCCGGCCAGGAGGATCACGCGGGCAGGGGAAGCACTCACGGGCAGCCATTCTCCCACGCCGGCACGGCCAGGCACACCCGTCTGACGTGCGCGGGCGTGACCTCAGGGGCCAGCGGGCCGTTGACCGGATGCCGGCGACGCACAGGCCGGCACGTTCCGGCACCGTCAGGCCGCGCGCCGGCCCGGCCACGAAGAAGGGACCGCGTCCATGCGCGACCGCATCCGTACCGCCCTCGTCCTGACGTTCTCCGCCGCCGCGGCGGCGCTGCTGCCGGCGGCCGCCGCGCACGCCGCCGACGGGTCGGGGACCGTGGGCGCGCTGCCCACCGCGGGAGTGGGCGACCTGCTGCCCACCGACGCGGTGCCCACCTCCGCGCTGGACGACGCGCTGCCCACGCAGTCGGTCACCGACGCGCTTGGCAGCGGCATCGGCCCGGTCAAGCACCTCACCCTCGACCCGCTGTCCAACACCGGCGTGGACCCGCTGGACAACGCCGTGGGCGGCCAGATCGCCGACTTCAAGCCGGTCTCCACCGCCATCGCCACCGACCCCGTCACCAGCGGCGGATCGCTGTCCACGCTGCCGGTCGTCGGAGCCGCGGCGGGCCTGCTCCCCGGCTGACCGGACGGCCGAGCGCAGGAAGGCCCCGCGCGGTACGGCGCGGGGCCCTTCGCGGGAGCGGTCAGACGCCGATCGGGTGCCAGACCGTCTTGGTCTCCAGCCACTCGGTGAGCCGGCCGGTGCCCGGGTCCGCAGACCAGTCCTCGGACAGCGCCGGGCGGCGCACCCGCTTGAGGTTGTCCGCGGCGGCCGTCTCCAGCTCGGCCGCCAGCGCGGCGTCCGCGCCGGTCAGGTCGATGCCGTTGACGTCCTGGTGCGCGGCGAGCGGCGCGGCGATCTCCGCGGTCCTGCCGGACAGCACGTTGACCACGCCGCCGGGCAGGTCGGAGGTGGCCAGCACCTCGCCCAGCGACAGCGCGGGCAGCGGCGCCTCCTGCGAGGCCACCAGCACCGCGGTGTTGCCGGTGGCGATCACCGGGGCCAGCACCGAGACCAGCCCGAGGAACGACGACCGCTGCGGGGCGAGCACCGCGACCACACCGGTCGGCTCCGGCGTCGACAGGTTGAAGTACGGCCCGGCCACCGGGTTCGCGCCGCCGACCACCTGGGCGATCTTGTCGGTCCAGCCCGCGTACCAGACCCAGCGGTCGACCGCCGCGGCCACCGCGGCGGCCGCCTTCGCCTTCGACAGGCCCTCCGCCTCCGCGACCTCGCGGGCGAACTGCTCGCGCCGCCCCTCCAGCATCTCCGCCACCCGGTACAGCACCTGCCCGCGGTTGTACGCGGTCGCGCCCGACCAGCCGGCCACCGCCTTGCGGGCGGCGACCACCGCGTCACGGGCGTCCTTGCGCGAGGCGAGCGGCGCGTTCGCCAGCCACCTGTCCCTGGAGTCGGTCACCTCGTACACCCGGCCGCTCTCGGAGCGGGGGAACTTCCCCCCGACGTACAGCTTGTAGGTCTTCAGGACGCTCAGCCGAGCGTCACGCGCGTCATCAGACACCTTCATGGTCGCGCTCGCCCTCTCGCTCGCTTCGCTCGTTCGACGTCTCAGCCGCTCCGGCGAGGTACGCCTCCAGGCCGTGCCGGCCGCCTTCCCGGCCGTGGCCGGACTCCTTGTAGCCGCCGAACGGCGAGGTCGGGTCGAACTTGTTGAAGGTGTTGGCCCACACCACGCCGGCCCGCAGCTTGCTCGCGATCGACAGGATGCGCGAGCCCTTCTCCGTCCACACGCCCGCGGACAGCCCGTACGGCGTGTTGTTGGCCTTCTCCACCGCCTCCGCGGGGGTGCGGAAGGTCAGCACCGACAGCACCGGGCCGAAGATCTCCTCGCGCGCGATGCGGTGCGCCTGCGTCACGCCGGTGAACAGCGTCGGCGCGAACCAGTAGCCGGCGTCGGGCAGTTCACAGGCCGGCGCCCAGCGCTCGGCGCCCTCCGCCTCGCCCGCCTCGGCCAGCGAGGTGATCCTGGCCAGCTGCTCGGCGGAGTTGATCGCGCCGATGTCGGTGTTTTTGTCCAGCGGGTCGCCGACCCGCAGGGTGCCCATCCGCCGCTTCAGCGCGTCCAGCACCTCCTCCTGCACCGACTCCTGGACCAGCAACCGCGAGCCCGCGCAGCACACATGGCCCTGGTTGAAGAAGATCCCGTCGACGATCCCCTCGACGGCCTGGTCGATCGGCGCGTCGTCGAAGACGATGTTCGCCGCCTTGCCGCCCAGTTCCAGGGTGACCCTCTTGGACGTGCCGGCCACCGTGCGGGCGATGGCCTTGCCCACCTCGGTGCTGCCGGTGAACGCCACCTTGTTCACGTCCTCGTGCGCGACCAGCGCCGCGCCCGCGTCGCCGTACCCGGTGAGGATGTTGACCACACCCCGGGGCAGCCCGGCCTGGCGGCACACGTCGGCGAAGAACAGCGCGCTCAGCGGGGTCGTCTCGGCGGGCTTGAGCACCACCGTGTTGCCCGCGGCCAGCGCCGGCGCGATCTTCCAGGCGAGCATCAGCAGCGGGAAGTTCCACGGGATGATCTGGCCGGCCACGCCCAGCGGCTTCGGGTCCGACCCGAACCCGGCGTACGCGAGCTTGTCCGCCCAGCCGGCGTAGTAGAAGAAGTGCGCGGCGACCAGCGGCAGGTCGACGTCCCGGGTCTCGCGGATCGGCTTGCCGTTGTCCAGCGACTCCAGCACCGCGAACTCGCGCGCCCGCTCCTGCAGGATGCGGGCGATCCGGAACAGGTACTTGCCGCGCTCGGCGCCCGGCAGCGCCGACCACGACGTGAACGCCCTGCGGGCCGCCTTCACCGCCCGGTCCACGTCCGCCTCGCCGGCGCGCGCGACCTCCGCGAGGACCTCCTCGCTGGACGGCGAGACGGTCTTGAACACCGTGCCGTCGGCCGCCTCGGTGAACTCGCCGTCGATGAACAGCCCGTACGAGGGCGCCAGATCGACGATCGCGCGGGATTCCGGCGCGGGGGCGTACTCGAACTTCTGGTGAGGCATGGCGATCAGTCCACCGTCACGTAGTCGGGACCGGAGTACCGGCCGGTGCTGAGCTTCTGACGCTGCATCAGCAGGTCGTTGAGCAGGCTGGACGCGCCGAACCTGAACCAGTCGGGCGACAGCCAGTCGTCGCCCAGCGTCTCGTTCACCATCACCAGGTACTTGACGGCGTCCTTCGACGTCCTGATGCCGCCGGCCGGCTTCACCCCGACCTGCACGCCCACCGCGTCCCGGAAGTCGCGGACCGCCTCCAGCATCAGCAGCGTGTTCGCCGGAGTGGCGTTGACCGCGACCTTGCCGGTCGAGGTCTTGATGAAGTCCGCGCCCGCCAGCATGGCCAGCCACGAGCAGCGGCGGATGTTGTCGTACGTCGACAGCTCGCCGTTCTCGAAGATCACCTTCAGGTGGGCGGCGCCGCCGTCCCCCGGCCGGGCGCACGCGGCCTTCACCGCGCGGATCTCCTCGAACACGTCCATGTACCGGCCGGCGAGGAACGCGCCGCGGTCGATGACCATGTCGATCTCGTCGGCCCCCGCCGCGACCGCGTCCGCGGTGTCCGCGAGCTTCACCGCGAGCGAGGCGCGTCCCGCGGGGAACGCGGTGGCGACCGACGCGACGTGCACGCCCGACGCGCCCAGCGCGTCCTTGGCCACCGCCACCATGTCCGGGTACACGCAGATCGCCGCGACCTGCGGCGTGCTCCGGTCGGTCGGATCGGGCCGTACGCCCTTGGCGCACAGCGCGCGCACCTTGCCGGGCGTGTCGGCGCCTTCGAGGGTGGTCAGGTCGATCATCGAGATCGCGAGATCGATGGCGTACGCCTTGGCGGTCGTCTTGATCGAGCGGGTGCCGAGGGTGGCGGCCCGCGCCTCGAGACCGACGGCGTCGACGCCGGGCAGCCCGTGCAGGAAGCGCCGCAGCGCGCTGCCGCTCGCGGTCACGTCCGCCAGCGAGGACAGCCGGCCCGCGGCGTCGGGGGCGTATGCGGGAACAACGGAGGACACAGTCACCACATCACCTTATCTACGCGCGTAGCGATCCGTCCAGCGCGGATGCGGCCGGGGGCCGCGCGTCTGCGCTCCAGCGTAGGCCGCCGGGCCCGGCAGGCGGCGACCGGGTGAAAAGCGGGGCCTCCGCCACCGCAATCGGAATGCAACGCGGCCGTGGCCGGGTGCGCGGCGGGCGTCGGGCAGAATCGGGGGTTATGACGAGCTCCCACCAGCACCGCCCGAACGGCCCGGCCACCGCCGGCGACGGGCGGCCGCCGCAGTACGCCGACCGCGTCTACCGCTCCACGGCCGGAGTCGCCGGCGGCGTGCTCCTGCTCGTGCTCGCCGGCTGGCTCGGCGGCGACGCGGTCGCCCGCGGCGACGGGCGCACCCCGTGGCTCGCGCTCGCCGCGATGCTCACCGCGGTGCCGCTGCTCGTCGCGTTCACCATCCGCCCGGCGGTCTTCGCCGGGGCGGAGCGGATCAGGGTCCGCAACCCCTTCCGCACGGTCACCCTGCCGTGGGCCGGCGTCGACCGGCTGCGCGCCTCCTTCTCCACGGAGCTGTTCGCCGGCGAGCGCAAGTTCCAGCTCTGGGCGATCCCCGTCTCCCTCCGCGCCCGCAAGCGCGCGGCCCGCCAGACCGCACGGGCCCAGGCGTCCGGAAGCTCCGACCCGTTCGGCTCCGCCGCCGCCCGCCTCCGCCCCGGCCTCCGGCCCGGCCAGCGCTCCCAGGCCAACCCCGACGACCCGATCCGCTCCTGGTCCGACCAGGCGCTCGCCGAACTCCGCGAGCTCGCCGACAACCACCCCCTGCCGGAGGGCGCTTCGCGCCCTGAGCCCGTGGTTCGCTGGTGCTACGAGGTCATCGCCCCCGCCGCCGCCGGAGCGATCGTCCTGGCGGTTCTGCTGGCCGTCTGATTCCCGGCGGTCTGCTGGGTCCGGTCGGTGGCGGCGTGACGTCCGGGCGTTTTCCCGGCCGCCTGCCGGTGTCGGTGTGACGCTCTGGCGTTTTCCCGGCCTCCGGTCGGTGGGTCGGGGGCAGTCCGGGGCCGACTCCTCGACTTTGCGGCATTCACGTCCTCCCGCT